>JBASRN010000242.1:0-42358 GCA_049273855.1 Blastocatellia bacterium | reverse complement strand
GAGGGGCGCGCACGGAGGCACGCCCGTACAGCATAACCGCTTCTACTGCTCAGCGATGCCTTTGATGATGAACGCAACAGGCATATCCGAACCTGACTGAGTCTTGAGCTTCGAAGAAAACACCAGGTGCCCGTGATCGTTGGCAGCGACCCCGGGCGCAGCGGCCTGATCCGACGAAGCAAGGCTGAGTACAGCGGGATGATTCGTGCCGCTCGCCTTGGTGCTCATCTTCATCAGGTCTTCAAACTTAAATTGAGCGTCAGGGTTTTGATCCATCGCTATCGGGATCATTACAAGGAAGTCACGTATAGGTGAGATGCCCATATGGTTTCCGTCAGCCGGGTGCAACCCGTATCGAAGCGTGTACACGCCTGGCTTCAGCGGCTGTCCGCGAAAGTCGGTGGTCGCTCGCGTGAACGCGATGACTCCAATTAGCGCTGATTCACCGAGCGAGGTGTAGATCGCGCCTTGAGCCTCTGTTTTGCCGGAAGCAACTCCCGCTCGCAACCAGATGTCGCAGTATGCGCCGTCGGCCAGCGAGACTCGCGAGCCGGCAGGTTCGAGCGCCTTCTTTAACAGTTCGGACGCTCCCGCCTCTGCCAGCGCCCCTATTGATTCAACCTTGTTTCCGTCGACACGGATTCCACCTGCAGCGGACCTCGTAAGCGCGAATAAGACCAGTATGACTACGATCGACCTGCGCGACATCTAAGCCTTCTCCCCGTCAACACCAGGCTAAGCACAAAAGCACAAAGCCCACTAAGAAACCCGGGGGTTCGCTTTGTGGTCTTTGTGCCTTCGGCTGGGATGACTCATCCGGCTAGCGAGCGAAGCTGCCGACGAACGCGCTGCGCTTGCCATGGACCGCCCACTTGACGCCAAGTCCCGCACCCTCGAACCGATCAGTCTCGGCGACCGCGGGCATCGAGTGAGTCAGCTTGGTGAGCGGCTGATAAAAGACGTCTTCATTGCCGCAAAGGTGGTCCTTGCCGTTGATCGAGCGGGTCTCGATTCCCGCAAACTCACCCGCGCGAACGCTGGTCCGGCCGTAGTGCCCGCCGTCGTGACTCACCGTCATAGTGATCGGCGCGGCTTCGACGCTGACCACGTTCGCAAAGAGATCGCCGGCCATCGATTTCGCGAAACCGACCAGGGCGCTGCGCTGTGCGGCTGTAGCGCGCTCGTCCACGATCATCACTGCCTTTGCGGGATATGGATTGGTGTAAGTGTCGCCGATCGTTGCGGCGGCTTTGACAACACCGACGACGCTCAAGCCGTCCAGCGCTACGCCGTTCCAGCTCCCAGTCGTGACGCGCCACGCGAGTATCGCTTGATCGCCGGTGAGATTAACCTCGCCGTTCGCGACACAAGTGCCCGTCCAAACATCCGCGCTACGCGTTTCGATGTAGTCGCCCCCGATTTGTTGAGCCTGACTCGTTGACGACAGGGTCAAGACCGTCAGACAGAGCGCCGAGATGACAAAAAACCTACGCATTTACTTTCTCCTTCAGTTACGTTGAGGCTTCGAGGCTCAATTTGAATCTATCGTTCGGACCGGCGCGCGTCAAGCACCGCACCAGCGAGCTTGTAGGAAGCGGCCCTCCGTGGCCGCCCCTCTTCAGGCTGCGCGCCAGGCGTCTCGATCAGGGGCGGTCACGGAGGGCCGCCCTACAAGCTAACGAAGTTAATCGACTCGCCCGACTCCGTGGCACGTTCGGCCGGGCGAAGAACAGCTCCCCGGCTCCGCGAGTTTTCCGTCTGGCCCGACGCAGGTCTGAGTGAAGACGCACCAGAACGCGCCGTCGCTTGAAGGCGGCACAGACGCGTGGTGCGCCACCCCGATGAACATTCCTTTCCATCGCAAGCAATCGCAAAGCGCGGGATGATTAGTATCGAACCGTTCGGCTTCGCTGATCATCTGACGCCTCCTTTCGCGGCTTGGAGAATCGCGCGTCTTACGGCGACTCGCGCAAGCTGAATCTTGTAGCCGTTCCCGCTGAGACTCTTCGCTCCGGTCACGGCGGCATCCCCAGCCGCCTTTGCAGTCTCTTCTGTTACCGCCTTGCCGACCAGAGCGGTTTCAGCCTCTTTTGAGCGCCACGGCACCGGGGCTACGTGACCCAACACGACGCGAGCCGTGCTGACTTTCCCGCCGCTCATGGTAAGCGAAACCGACGCGGCGGCAAGCGGCCAGTCAAGCGCTTCCTTTTGCCGAACTTCATAGGTCGCGCTTCTTGCCCCGCCGGCCGGCTGCACGATGATTCGAGTCACTATTTCGTTTGGCTTCAAGTCGTACTCGCGATCTGAGTCACTGGCCGGAGTGAGAAAGAACTTCTCGACTGGAACCGTCCGCGAACCCTTCGGCCCGTAGATCTCGATGCTCGCGTTGTAAGCGATCAACGCGGGCGCAAGGCTTGACGCGTTCACGAAGTAAGCCGGACCGGCGTTTCCCAAAATCGCGTGATACCTGTTGTCGCCTCCGATCACAACCGATTCGCCGCTCTCATTGCGCGCCAGCAAACCGTAACCGGCGCGGTAGTACCAGCATCGCGGCCGTTGGCAAAGGTCGCCGCCTACGGTGCCCGTGCTTCGAATCTGAGGACTGGTGATTCCATCGGCCGCCTGAACGAGCGCCGGGTAACCCCGTCGAACTTGCTGGTTGTCGAGCAGCTCCTGAATGGTCACCAACGCGCCCAACACCAGGTTCGATGACGACCTCGCGGCCGACCTTGCCGCAACGAGCTTCGCCTGACCGATGCCACGTAGCTCTTTTATGTCCTTGATGTTGACCAGCCGCTTGGGCATGACCACGTCGTCTTTCATCAACGAGAGCAAGTCGGTACCCCCGGCCAGCACTTCGGCGTCGGCCCAACTCGTCCCGAGCAGGCTTACGGCCTGCTCCTTTGTCGCCGGGCTGACGTATTCAAATGCGCGCATTGCTGCCTCCCTTCTTTTCGAGAGCCGCGAGGACTCGCTCCGGCGAAAGCGGCAAAGTCGGAACGCGAACTCCAATCGCATTAGCTACCGCGTTCGAGATCACCGCGCCCGGTGAAACCACCGGCGGTTCGCCCAGGCCGATCACCCCGCGCTCATCGTAGCCCTTGCCGGTCATCATATGAACCACGAGCTCGCCGATGTCGCCGATTCCCGCCAACTTGTAAAACTCCATGTTCGGGTTCAGCATTCGGCCCGTCCTCGGGTCCGTGATTTTCTCTTCATAGAGCGCAAAGCAGACGCCCATGATCAATGCGCCGTAGACCTGACTCTCAGCGGTCTTCAGGTCGATGATCAAGCCGCAGTCTTGCACCGCTACTATCTTGCTGATGCGCACGATGCCTGTCTCGACATCGACGGAAACATCGGCCATCTGAACTCCGCCGACGCCCTGGCCGCCAAGGTTACCGGGTCCGGGGTTCTTGCCGCGAACGGTTATCGGCATTGCGCCAAGCTTTGCGCAAGCCTGAGCCCAGGTCATGCTCTTGCTCGGGTTGCTCTTGACTCGGACAGTTCCGCTAACGGCTTCCAGGTCTTCAGGCTTCGCGTCGAGAGCCGGAGCTGCCTTCGCAAAGATTTGGTCCAGTGCATCCAGCGACGCACGACGGGCTGATGAGCTGACCCCTGCAATCGTGGTACTGCCGCCCGAGCCACCGGATGCAGGCAAGCGGCTGTCGCCGATTGAAAGCTTTACCGCTTCGAGTGGCAAGCCAAGCGAGTCGGCCACGACTATCATCAAGGTCGTGCGAGTTCCAGTGCCCAGATCCTGAGTGGCCATCTTCAACTCAATCGAGCCGTCCGGTTGTACGACCAGATCGCAGTCGCTCGGATGACCGCCCCCACCCCACGTATGAAGCGAAAGCCCGAGTCCTCGTTTGATCGGACCCGGAGTCTTGTCGCCCCGCTCGTGCCAGTTCTTTTTCCAGCCGATCAGGTCGGCTGCGATCTTGAACTCGTCGGTGTAGACCTGAGCCCTGGCTCCGGTCAGATCGATGTTCTTAAGGACGAAATCAAGCGGGTCCATCTTGATCGCGGCCGCGGCATCTTCCAGGGCGCTCATCGTGATCAGGCATCCTTGCGGATGACTGGGCGCGCGCCATGCTCGCTGCGGACCTACGTGATTGACTATGGCGGTGTGCTGTTTCTTTTGATTCGGAATGTTGAAGATGTAAGGCAGCGGCGGCGAACCTCCTCCACCCAACCCGCCTGACGCCCACGACTCCGATTGCCAGCCCAGAAGCGTCCCGTCCTTTTTCACCGCGACCTTGACCCGCGCATAAGCCGACGGCCGGGCGCCGGCAACCATCAACTCGGCTTCGCGGTCATTAAACATCTTCACGGGCTTGCCGCCGGCTTTCTTCGAGAGTCTTGCAGCGGCGATGTCCCAATCGTCGGGTCCGAACTTGCTGCCGAACCCGCCGCCGACGTGATCCTGCTTGACCTGCACGTTGCCTGCGGGAATCTCCAGCGGCCGCGCGATGTTGCTTGCCGATCCGCTGACCGCCTGCGTCGACAGGTGAGCGAGCACGCTTTTGTCATCCGTCCACTCCATCACCGACCCGTGAGATTCGAGGCAGCAGTGAGTGATCATGGGCAACCCGTAGAAGCCTTCGACAACTGCGTCCGCTTCGCTGAAGGCCTTGTCCGGATCGCCGGCAGTGTTTGCGTTAGCCGGTCTTACAAACTCGCCCGCGAGTTTGGGGTCCGTGTCCCGGGCCATGTGTGGAAGCTCTTCGTAGGTCACCTTGATCGCGCGAGCAGCATCGAGAGCAGTCGGTTCGTCAACGGCGGCAACCGCGACGATCGACGCGCCCATCCACGAAATCTCCGCGCCGACGTCTTGAACGATTTGCACGGCTTTGACGCCGGGCATCTTCTCGGCGGCGCTGGTGTCGATGGCGGTTATCCTGGCGTGAGCGTGAGGACAACGAACCATCTTACCCCAAAGCATGCCGGGCCGGTTGATGTCGTATGAGTACTTCGCCTTGCCGGACACCTTGTCCGGTCCGTCAACGCGCGAGATACGTTTGCCGATCAGAGTGCGCTTGTCTGCGTCGGGCCACTTGTACTCAGCCATTTCGCTTTCCTCCCTTCGCCGCTTGCATCACTGCCGCGCGAATCCCGACATAGGTTCCGCACCGGCAGAGATTGCCGCCCAGACCGCGCTCGATCTGTTCGGGCGTGGGGTTCGGGTTCTTATCGAGGAACGCTTTGCAGGCAACGACGAAGCCCGGAGTGCAGAAGCCGCACTGCTGAGCGTCGTTGTCTACGAAGGCTTGCTGCACGGGATGGAGCCTGGCGCCTTGCATGAGTCCTTCGACGGTGGTGACCGCCTTGCCCTGCGCTTCGATCGCGAGCAGCGAGCACGAGTAGGCGGGCTTGCCGTCAACGATCACCGTACAAGCTCCACAGGTAGCGCGGTCGCAAACGCGCTTCGAACCGGTCAGGTCCAAGTCGCCGCGCAGCGCTTCAAGCAGCGTGACACGCGGCTCGACTTCGGCAGCGTACTTCTTGCCGTTGACGGTCAACGCAAGCGGGACCTTCCCGGGGCCGTATATCTTGACCTCAGCTCCGGCCACCTTGATGATCCGGTGTCCCATCACCAGCGGGACCGAGAGCGAGATCCCTGAAACTTTGAGGAAGGAACGTCGAGACAAGCCCGACCCTTTCTCCTTCACCTCATCATCGTCGTCGTGCATCCTGGCCTCCCTTTCCGATTGGGGATCGCTGATTGCAGATTGTGGAATTGTGTGAGTCCCTCAATCCTCAATCCTCAATCCGCAATTCCCTAAGGCGGTGTTTCCCTAAACTCGAGTTCTTGACGGCAACACACACAGGGCCCCGGCGCATGGGCCGTTATGTTGCAGAGTTCGCAGAAGTAATAGATATCGTACAGCTTCCCTTCCCGAATCGACTGCACCGTGACGATTTCGAGCTTGTCATTGGGTAGCAGCTTCGCTGTGATCTGAAGCTCGCGCTGGCGCACGCGCGAGTCGGCGAACACCGCGGTCGAGCTATCGGACGATAGAAACGTGTAGCGCTTCCCGTCCGCGCTAACCAGACCGAAGTTGTTAATGGAGTCGGTACAACCGATCGCATCGCCGCGGCCGCTAAAGTCGAAGCACACGACCCGGCCGCGAATGACCGCGAGCGAGCGATCCGCAGCGCCGTGGATCTGATCCCTTGCTTCCTGAGAAGCTACGGGCGTCAAGTGAAGTAGTGCCAGGAAGAGCGGAACCAGAAACCGATCCATCTGTTAGTTCTCAAGTCCCGAATTGGCCGGCTTGCCATCCTTGAAGTTGCGGTTGAGGCAGCTTCCACTGGAGGCCAATTCAAACGCTCCAGATTTGTTGTCATTGGTTCGAAATGATTCGGCGGCTAAGTTATCATACTGCCGCTTGATAGAGCAACGACGGCCGGGCTCAGACGACAATTTCAAACTCCTGGTCAAGCGAACGGGTCCGGCACCCGGCGATGGATGGCAACAAATTGTGAAGCAAACCAATTGCATGAATACTTCTAACCTCGAAGCCAGGGGAGACTGCTTGGAGAACGAGCACAACGTTGACATAGGGCTATCGATAGCTCTTCCGGAGGCGCTCAATCGATCTTGGGACGTGGCCATAGTTGGCGCTGGGCCCGCTGGTTCAACCGCGGCAATTCACCTGGCTGATTTCGGCCATAGCGTGTTGCTTCTGGACAGAGATTCGTTTCCTAGAGACAAGGTGTGCGGGGATGGCTTGATCGCCGACGCGGTCCGCTGCTTGAGACGCGCAGGGTTGTACGACGAAGTCACCGCTCGAGGGTTCAGGTCGCGCCTCGGAACAGTTTACAGCCCATCCCGCATTAGCTTCGACGTGCCTGGCGAGTTCCTTACACTGAAACGCTCGCAACTGGATGCGCTGATGGCGCGTCGCGCGATTTCGGCAGGCGCATCGTTTTGCCAAACGCGCGTCACCGGCGTTGAAGTTCAACACGATAAGACATTGAGGCTATCGGTGGACGGTGACGAGCGCCGGTTGAAAGCGAAAGTAGTCTTTCTGGCGACCGGAGCAAATGTCTCAATGCCGTCAAAGCTCGGCCTGGTTACTCGCGAAAGCCCCAGCGCGATCGCGCTTCGTTGTTACGTTCGTTCGAACGTCGCGCTCGACCGGCTGGTCATCTCGTACGACAAATCCATCGCGCCGGGATACGCGTGGATATTCCCGGTGGGCGGCGGCGAGTTCAACATCGGGTGCGGCGTCGCCTATGGTGGCAGGCGCGCCGCGCAGGTAAATCTGAGAGAAGCGTTTCAATTGTTCATCACCAGCTTCCCGCTTGCTGCAGAGATCGTGCGTCACGCCGAGTCAATCTCGCCGATTCGTGGAGCGATGTTGCGATGTGGCCTGACCGGCACTCAGCCGAGCGGCCCAGGCAACACGCTGGTGCTGGGCGAAACAATCGGCGCGACGTTTCCTTTTACCGGCGAAGGCATAGGCAAGGCGATGGAGACTGGAGAAATTGCTGCGGAAGTCGCTCACGAAGCGCTTGAGACCGGAGATCTTAACCGGCTTGACAAGTTTCCAGACCGGATAGAAGACGAGCTGAGCCCCAAGTTTCTCGGCTATCGAATCGCGGAGAGCTGGTTTTCGCGCCCCTGGCTTAACGACTTTGTCGCGGGCCGAATTCGCCGCAGCCGGTTCTTGCAGGAATTGGTCGCCGGGATAGTAAACGAAACCGTCGACCCGCGAGAGGTCTTCTCGTTGAGAGGTATGCTCAGATCGTTCGTTAGCTGACTTCTCGTCGCGGGGCGAGGTGACTTTCTGGCAGGGTTCCCAATTCGGCGTCCTGAACGAACCCTCACTCGCGCGATCAATTATTGCATCTTTATTAAGCTGCACACCTGCGTTATTAAGTTGTAGACCGCGCCTTGCTCCTATGCTATCGTTACTCTGGCATTTGATGGACCGCGTTGGCAGCCCTCGATTCACAAACAGTGAGTAGGCAATCTTGGCGGGTTCGAGATTGAGTTTGACGCCCTCCTCTATCGGGCCAGTTCCGGAACGCGGTTGCACAACGTAACAAGCAGGGACGCGCATCAAATAAGCCGCACAACTCACCAGGGTGATATACAGGATGTCGTTGTTAAATCCTCTCCGACTCAAAAAGCTAGCCGCCCTCATAAGCCTCGCTTTGGTCCTGGCTCTTCTTCCGATCGAACCCGTAGACGCAAAGTCTCGCTCCAAATCGCGCCGGTCACGGAGCGTTTCCGTGAAGCGAAGCAAAGTCAAAGCTAAAGCTGGACGCACGCGTGGTGGGAAGATATCGAAGTCTCGCGGTAAAGGCGCACGTTCCTCCAAATATGCGAGGAGATCGCGGCTGCGGGGCAAGTACGCGCGGGGTCGAGGACGCCGCGGGCGCTGGTATCGGCGAGTCGCCAGCGTACACGGAACAGGCGTTCATAAATTCCTGACGAACTCCTGGACTGAGGCCCAGTCGCCGGTCGTGAGAACAACTCCAAGCCTCACGTCTGAAGGAACAAGTAATCCGTCCGGCGCCGCGGCCGCGGGTGGCGAACTCGCGGCACCCCGCCCGGTGATGGCCGGCGGTACATCGGTCAGCGATGCGACGACACAGGGGCAACCGGCGCAGCCGCTAACCGAGAGTCCGCCGCTAAATCCGTTGGTCGCTGCCTATGCCGATAGCCTCGCGTTGCGAGGCTTCGACGCCGAGAACCAGGGCTTCATAGCGGCGACCTTAAAGGGAGAGGTTCTGGGCGAGCACAATGCCGACAGGTTGTTCAATCCAGCTTCGGTCACAAAGGTGGCAACCTCGCTAACAGCAATTTCACGGCTGGGGCCTGACTTCAGATTTCGCACCTCGCTCTACACCGACGGCACAGTCGATCCCTCTACCGGCGTCTTGCACGGTTCGTTGTACGTGATCGGAAGCGGAGACCCGGCGTTCTTCCACGAGAACGGGTTGATGATCGTGGACAAATTGAATCGAAGCGGGATACGTGAAGTCGATGGCAACCTGATTGTACTGGGTCGCTTCTATTATAACTTCTCCGCTTCACCCGACGCATCCGCCAAATCCCTGCGCGCGATCTTCTCGCCCGAGACCTGGAGCACTACGGTCAAGAACGCCTATCTGCGGTTCCTGGCGATGAAGGCGGCCGAGGCGCGAAATTCTTCCGCGGCGGGGAAGACTCCATACAGGGGCTCTTGGGCGGCGAGCGCTGGGCCGCCTTCCCTGAAGGTCAGCGGCAAGACGATCGTAGAACCGGGCGTCAACACCGGGAGCTTGACGCTGCTTGCGGTTCATACGTCGCTACCCCTGGTGCGGCTGCTGAAGGGGCTGAACGATTTTTCAAACAACTGGATGGCTATGGTCATCGGCAATCTTGTTGGCGGACCGGAGGCGGTAACGCGATTCCTCCAGACCGAAGTCGGATTCAAGGAGGATGAAGTCAGCTTTGCGACGTCTTCCGGGCTCGGGGCGAATCAGATTTCGCCACGCGGAACGATGATCATGCTCCGCAAGCTGATCGGCTATCTCGAGACAAAAGGTCTCGGTTTGGAAGATGTCCTTCCGATCGCTGGCATCGACGCAGGAACACTCGAGAGACGCTTCACCGAGGTCTATCGCGGTTCTGTGGTAGCGAAGACGGGAACGTTAAGCGGAGTTAGCGCGCTTGCCGGCGTAGCTCATACGCGGCTGCGCGGTCCGGTGCTGTTTGTTATTTACAACCGCGGTGGCTCGGCTGCCCGCTTCCGCGCGGCGCAAGACGAGACTATCAAGAAGCTGATCACCCTTTTTGGCGGCCCTGTACCCCTTCGCTATTCGCCGGCTGCCGCGCCGCGTGTTTCCGATCGAACAACCGATCCGGCAACACAGCACACTTCGTCGAGGTAATACAGGCAGGGTATGAACGTCGATCTGTCAAAAATGCAAAAGGGATTGCTCGCATGGACCACAGGGTTCATCGCGTTGGCCGAGATTGTGAAGCGCATGCAAGTTGAAGGACGAGCGGCAACTATCGTTGGGCTGGTCGAGCTCCTGCTGGCGATCGGCACCGGCATCGCGTTTGGCTTTGCGGCTATGGCAAAGAACGAGTGATTCACGTCTGTCCGCGACTGAGGCCTCAAGCTGCCTGGTCCAAATCCTCAACACCTTCAACTTCCGCGATTCCACTCGCCTGCCCGGAAGATACCTGCGGCTCTCTGCAAAAGGACAAGCTTGCTTTTTGAAGAACGCCTCAACATAATTCCGTCCGCCGACCGTGCCGTCAGAAGCTTCCTGGCAACGCCGTCATGCACATTCCGATTTAAGCACCCTGGGTGCGCGATAATAGAATTTCTGAGCGTCCTGTCCGAGTGAGTATATGTCGAACCTCTGGTACATCTGGTTGATAATCGGCGTGCTCTTCATCGTAGCGGAGATATTCACGGCCGGCTTCGTCCTGTTGTGGTTCGGCATCGGCGCGTTCATTGCAGGAGTGCTGGCGCTTCTCGGGCTGGGCCTTCCGTTACAAGTCGTTGTTTTCCTCGCGGTCTCAATAGCGCTGACCGTCGCGTCGCGAACCATTTTCGAGCGACTGCTGATGCGCGGGTCACCTGGGAGCGAGCTTAAGACGGGAATGGAGTCGCTGCCGGGCCAGATGGGAGTAGTGGTTACGTCGTCAGAAGGCGCGTTGCGCGAGGGCGCGGTGCGAGTTTTCGGTTCGACGTGGCGCGCCTTTCCCGCCGAACACGAAGCACTGCTTCGAGAGGGCGAGCGCGTTCAGATAGACCGCGTTGACGGCTCATCGGTCTACGTCAGAAAAGTTGATGACGAGCCGTCGTGGCGGCAGCGCGATGCGAAAGACCCCGCATAGTAAGCTGGTGAGGCGGACTGCGACAGCGTATTACTTGCCCTAGACGCTTGAGCGAAGGGAGTTGAGTCAGATGGAAGGAATCGGATTGGTGGTGCTGGCTTTCATAGTGATCGGCGTGCTGATCACAGCTCTGAAGTCTTTTCGCGTAGTTGGCCAGGCTTCGGTGATGATCATCGAGCGCCTCGGCAAATTCCATAAGCTCGCCGGTAGCGGTTTAAACATCATTCTTCCCTTCCTCGACAAACCTCGCGCGGTCTACTGGAGCGGCATTAAACACGGTCTCACAACGCTCGACCTGCGCGAGCAGCTTCTCGAGTTCCCTCCGCAGCCGGTTATCACTCGGGACAACGTGACGGTAAACGTCGACTCGGTCCTTTATTATCAGATCACCGTCCCGATCAAATCGATGTACGAAGTGGCAGACCTGACCGGCTCGATCATGCAATTGACCATAACCGCTATGCGCTCCATCATCGGCGATCTCGACCTGGATCACACTTTCTCTTCGCGCGACCTGATCAACAACAAGCTGCGAATCGTGTTGGACGAAGCCACCGAGCGCTGGGGCGTGAAAGTGACTCGCGTCGAGGTTCGAAACATTCATCCCCCTGAAGACGTGCGAGTAACGATGGAAAAGCAGATGACAGCCGAGCGCACCCGGCGCGCGCTGATACTTCAAGCAGACGGCGAGAAGCAGGCGGCGATCGCGAGGGCCGAAGGTGAAAAACAATCTGCGATAAACCGCGCGGAAGGCGAGAAGGAAGCCGCCGTGCTTCGCGCCGAGGGACAAGCCCAGGCGCGGTTGCGCACGGCTGAGGCTGAGGCGCAGGCAATTCGTCAGATCGCCGATTCAATAAGCGCCGGTCAGGGCAATCCGGCTCAATATCTGCTGATGCTGCGGTACATCGAATCGCTTACGAACATGGCCTCGAGCAGCAACTCAAAGGTCATCTTCATGCCGGTTGAGACCAGCGCGGTGCTCTCATCGGTAGGCGCGCTCAAAGAGATCTTCGCCGGGGGCGGTGGAAATGAGCGCGGAGATTCGAGAGAACTACCGCCGACTTCGCTTCCTCCCGGCCGGCTGCAAAGATGAATTCGGCCCGAGCACCAGTCCGGTCCGACACGATGTCACGCATTCACCCGACGGAGAGCCCGAGTGGACGAACCGGCGGAAAGACCGCGACGAGTAAGTATCAGCCTGGCAGGCTTTGTCATTATCTGCTTCTTTCTGCCCTGGGCTGAACTGAGTTGTATGGGTTTGCAGGACTCGGTCAGCGGCTTGGATCTCGCGCGCAATAGTTCGTCTCTGCTTTGGTTGATCCCGGTGTCTATGCTGGCAGTGATTGGTTTGGGTCTGTCGCGGTCAATCAGGGAGAAGACACCGGCGGTCTTTGCTTTAGCCGGCTCAGTCGGTGGCGGTGTGAGCGCCTACTTGATCTATCGCGAGCGCTTAAGCTCGAATCGGTCAGCGGGTTTAATCGCGGCTCAAATGACCGTCTGGTTCTGGCTTGGGTTACTGGCAGCACTTGGCGTTGCCGCAGCCGCGTTTGTCTTCTATGCTCGTCGATCCAGGTCGCCTTAAGGATAATAAGAAGTGAACTCAAGTTCACGGCAAGCTTGGTTCTGATTACACTCGATGGACTGAGTTGAAATCGGAGTCGAGGAGTTTCCTTCAACTGTCTCAACCGTTTTCGATTACACCCACACTTCGCGCTGGACGCTTGTCTTGATTAAGAATAAAGCCAGAAGTAGAAATTACAGTTTTCAACACAGAGTTCTCGGCCGGCTTGACAATAGAAAGCGAGAGGCATAGGATGCGAGCGTCCAGTCAGGCTCTGGAAGGATGAGTTAGAGGAGCCAGGCAATCCAAGTCCGCAACGCTGAGTAACCCCTGAGTCCCTCTTAGCCCGCAACCCTCACAGACCGAAGAATGGCAGACCTGCTCTTTGATCAACAAAGAGCGATTCGCATTCTCTCGCTCGTTTCTGATCTTGTTTCCCTTGCGGCTGAGCTGGTTCGTCTTCACGGTGGGAGTATCAGGCAGATCTACCGGCATGCCATTAAAGGCTTCTCGGTTCAGGGGATTTCCGATGGGTTGCCATCACCGTGAGCGAAGATCCGCGAGTTGAGTTTGTTGAGGAGAATGGCGTCGGATCCGTCGGAACCACACAGTTAGATCCACCCTGGGGACTCGATCGCATAGACCAACGAGACCTCCCACTCAACAATTCTTACACCTACAATCAAACAGGTGCAGGCGTTAACGCCTACGTCATTGACACCGGGCTGAGAACGACTCACCTAGAATTTGGAGGGCGAGCGTTCTTTGCGGCAGATTTTGCAAACGATGGGCTGCCGAATAATGCGGACTGCACTGTTCCCCCTTTCGCTAACGGGCACGGAACGCTGGTCGCTGGCATCGTGGGCGGCACGACTTACGGTGTTGCCAAGAACGTGAGTCTCCACAAGGTCCGCGTGTGCCACTGCAACGGCGATTGCTTCACCGACGTCATAATCCAAGGGGTTGACTGGGTGACAGGAAATCACGTTAAACCGGCAGTGGCTAATATGAGCCTCGCAGCAAATCCGTCCGGCGCCCTCGACAAATCGGTCAGGAGATCCACAGCCGCGGGAGTCACATACGTAACTATCGCGGGGAACAGAACTCCCCCACAGGACGCTATCAATTTCTCTCCCGCACGAGTTACGCAGGCGATTACTGTCGGCGCTACGGACATATCAGACAATCGGGCCTCGTTTTCCAACTTCGGTTCGGTCCTGGATTTATTTGCCCCAGGCGTACAGATCCCTTCTGCGTCGTCAGTCAGCGATACCTCGACATTCACCGCCGATGGAACATCCCTAGCCGCGCCTCACGTAGTAGGTGCAGTCGCTCAGTATCTGCAACTTGATCCTCTGACTTGCCCGTCAGCAATCAGCCAAGTCATCACAGGTAACGCAACAGCAAACAAGATACCTAACCCCGGCACCGGGTCGCCAAACTTGTTGCTGTTTGTACCAAACCCATGGCCAGCACAAGCCTTATTTTCATTGTCGCTCAATGGAACGAGCGCATCCTTCAACGTAGTGCCGGTCCCCAGCACTGGCGTGTCACTCGATATCACAGCCTCGATTACGGTCGAGGCGTGGATCAAAACCAACGAGTTTGATAAGCAAGATATCATCGCGCGGTACAACCCGACCGCCAGCACCGGGACTGACGGCGGATATGCGATTCGGTTGCTCGACGACAACAGAGTGCGGTTCAGGTTGTACAAGAACATCAACAGCATCGCGACATTGGACAGCACCGTTGCCGTTCCAACGGGAGGGTGGCATCATGTAGCGGGCGTGTTCAACGGTACACAGATGAAAATCTTCATCGACGGTATTCAGCGCGGATCCCTGAACTCGACCTTCACACCTGGGACCGGAACAAGTAACCTGCGGATTGGCATCGGGACTGATAACGCGCGGCCATTCAACGGGTTGATAGACGAGGCGCGCGTGACGGCAGCAGCGGTCTACAGCGCGAATTCTACTGCTCAGCATCGCCTCACTGGGGTTGTGAACACCAAAGGGCTATGGAGATTCGATGGCCAGAACGCGAAGGACTGCGCGGACATTCACAACGGCATGCTCGTGGGCGGCGCAACCTTCTCGACTAGTGTCCCCTAATGCTAACAGACTGAGGAGGAACGTAGCGTTTTGGTATTCTCGAAGAGATGCTTACCGACGCCGCTGATCTAGGCGCCAGAGGCGCCGGCAAGCAGAGAGGTAGGAGGTTCGATCATGAGATGGGTTGTATGTCTTCTGATTTCCGCATTCCTTTCATCAAGTTTAGTCGGTGCCAATTCTGGCGGTACTGCGAAGGGGACAAGTCTGTTCTTTTCTTTTGAAGATGGGATGGAGGAATGGACCGCAGGCGGGACCGATCTACCTCTAGAATGGTCCATAACCCGTAGTCAGGACATTGCGAAGGATGGAAACACATCCTTGAAGCTCTTCCTGGCGAATTTTAATGATGCGGGGAAGATTTGGATCGAGAGAGCATTTGTCGTGGAGCCTGGGCAAACCTATCAGGTTAATGTTAAGTACTCCTTCGCTTCCAATGATTACGGTCTGATTAACTCCACCAAGATGTTCACTGCGGTCCTTGAGAGGTCCCCAAAGACGAGACAAGACCTAATCCCTGCTTATCAAGATTTTACCGGAGCAGGGGATTCAGGTTCGGGCTACAAGTGGCTAAAGAAGAAGCATGAATTCAACGTGCTCTCTAGAGATGAAGGCATGCTGCACATCATAGTCGGTATTTGGGGAGTATTTGAGAGACCCTATACATACTACGTTGATCAAGTGCAGGTTACGTTAACCAAGACAGCGAAAGAGGAATTGCCGCTCATTAGCTCAGTAACCTTTGACGGCGCAAAGAAGTTACTCATTCAGGGCCATCGTTTTGGCACCTCTCCTCGCGTTGTCATCAACAGCGTCGATGTGAGCAGTCATATCAGGGCCAGTTCAGACAGTTTGATCAAACTCAAAGGGAAGGCACTGTCGCTGAACCTCGGAAATCTCGGCTTCAGCAATTCCAGTAACACCGTACTTGTCATAGATGACGCAACAGGAACAGTATCGAATGTATTCATACTTGTGTTGTGACGGCCAGAAGACCGCCAGTACTTTTGCTTGACTGCGCAAACGTTAAAACCGGAGGAAGTTGCTCTTCACACCGCAGGCTTGGCCTGCGCCAACTTTCTACTCATTATCGCTCAATGGGACCAGCGCGTACGTTGATGTTGTTCCTGTCGAGAGCTCAGGTGTTTCACTGAATATCACGGCCTCGATTACGGTCGAGGCGTGGATCAAAACCAACGAGTTTGATAAGCAAGATATCATCGCGCGGTTCAACCGGACCGCCAGCGCCGGGACTGACGGCGGGTATGCGATTCGGTTGCTGGACGACAACAAGGTTGCCACCGCAGATTCAACAATATGTTTTGAACTCATAGCTGGCGTCTTAATGAAGCAGCCCAAAACGGGCGATGACCCGTTTGCGTTACACTTACGAAGAGGTGAACGTTCTTTTGATCCCTAGTCATAGGCATTCGGGGAACGGAACAGGCTCACCGCACCTACAACTTAGACAGCGTGTCCGTTACGCTCACTAAGAAATAGAGGCTTGTTTTTCATTCTTCATGCTTCATCGTCTTCGGGCGCGAAGTCGCTTTCTCCGCCCTCGAAGTAGGCCTCATACAAGGCGCGGGCGTACTCAAGTTGATGGCGAGGAACAAGCACTCGCAGCTCTCCGCCGACCGCCAGACTTGGCATCACCGACATGAAATGCCCGCCCTGAATGATTGCCGTCACCCCGTTCTGTTCAAGAGTCTGCTTGATGAGCGCCGCGACTGGGTAGCCTCCCTGTGAGCGGCACATCTCGACAAACTCGCACCTCTCGTCCGCCTCCTTGTCGCTCAACACGTCCTCCCGCATGGTGCTGGCCACCAGGTTGCAGCCGCACGACGGGCAATCCGGAGCGCTCAACTCAAACTCACCTGCGCAGATTGGACACAGCATCAACATCGATAGCCACATTGTTCACGAACTCGCCCGCGCGAGCAACTTGAGTAAATGGATCGGAGCAAGAGTATCGTACAACCAAATCGATTCTTTCGAGCAAGTTGTACGCTCGAATAGACGCATTGAGGGGTGCACAGGTTGCTTTCTTTGTTGGTCCGTTCCGCGTCGATCGGCCGACTTCGCTACGCAGTCCGTTCGAGTGCCGCCCGATCCCAATTCGCGAGCTTTGCGCCGGCTTCATAAGTAGTTTGCATGAACTCCAGCAAGGCTTGATCGGGTGAAGCAGCGTTGCGGACGTCTTCATACATCAGGAAGAACTCCTTCGCCTCCTGACTGTAGAACGCGGCGGCAGGACGGAGAGGTTCTTTGTCTAGACCTTCCGGCACCGGAGCGCTGTAAGCATAGAAAGCGGCGTCTTGAATCGCGCCGCCGCCTGGCCAAAACCCATGACTGATCACTTCGTGGGAATACGACTCACGAGTAATCGGGTCCGCTCCTGGCCGTTCAGGCGCGCGCCGTCCGGAGAACCGAGTCACGGCTAGATCGAAACTCCCCCAGAAAAAATGCACCGGACTGCACTTGCCCACGAAGCCGGATCTGAATTGCTTGAAGAGGCGGTCGGTCTGCACCAGGATGCGCCAGAACCGGTTCGCGTATTCGGGATCGTACGACGCGTGCAGAGTGTCTTCAGCAAAAGGAATCGGGTTGGCGACCTCATCCGGCTTAGCGTGAATTGTGACGTCGCTCCCGAGGGAGCGCAACGTTGCCATTAGCTCGGCAAAGAACTCGGCGACTGACCGCGGTGCAAGACTCAGAGTTCGAACCCCGCCATTGCTGGTTCTGATCAAGAGCTCATGGTCGATGAAGTCGAAGTCGATCTCGAAGGTCCGATTCCCGGACGGAATCGGTGAAGTGGTGAGCCCACGCGACGTCACGTACAGCGCTGAGTGCCAGAAGTGATTCACAGGAGGACTTAGCGTCAACCGGACCTTTCCGGCGATCTGACTCCACATGTGAAGCGTCGCATAAGTATCCTTCCACTCCGCAAGTGGAAGGCTTGGCCACGCGTCGCCGTTGTTCAGACTGTCTTTTGAACCGGACATTTCTACTGCTCCTTTCGCGCGTCCCGAAAGTTCTAGCAGGCTGCTGAAAACTAACCCATCGCCACTAAGCCACGAAGGCGCCAAGGAACACAAGGACCGCAACATAATGCAGTCACTGACCTGGTGCAGCTTCGTGTGTTGGTGTCTTGGTGGCGCCCTCACTTTTTCAGCAGCCTGCTAAGGGCGGCGGCCCCCGAGCTGGCCGACCGCATACGCTTCACGAAGCCAGGTGCGCAACTGCGCATCGACATTTCTCACCGAGCGAAGCCGCACTGTGTGAACCAGCGTTCGCTGTGAGACCTTTTCCACTCTTCTTATTCTAGGATGCTCGATCTCCCGCGTCAGCACGAAGCCCAGGTTGAGCCATTGCTTGCGTACCGTCACTCCCGCGAACGTGGTGCGACCTAACAAAGTTATTTGAGTCTGAGTGGGAACGGCCCTGAACGGGCCAAACTCCCTGACAACGCGTTCCAGCGCCAGGTAGATTCGCGTCACCTCGGGTGACCCGTTTACAAGGTGAGATTCCAACGACACTGTCTTGCACGAATGAGCCTGGCTTTTTCGCGCGAACTGTCTTGCGCACGTCGGACATCGCCACGTTGGAGCACCAGGGCGTTTCATCTTTTGCTGCAAGAGGTTGGGTCTCACTCCAAGTTTTCCACATCCGCCAGATCCTGAGCTCGACCGGTGGCTCTTTTGTTCTTTCTCAGGTTTTCCAGATCGATGAAGTTCACCAGGACGCCATCAATATCAACTTCGACTCGCGATGCGTAGCACTCACCGAAGTCCACCCCCTTTGGAGAAACCAACAGATCGATTCTATTGGGAGGGTACCCGAGTTGAACAATCTGGTCAGGCTGAAGAAAGTCGTCCGAAGTTAGACCCAGAGATCCAAAGCCAAATTGGTCGAGTGCTTTGATGAGCCTCGCGGCGTTCTCGCCGTTCAGCTCTATCCACACATCCAGATCCTTTGTGTAGCGCGGATGTCCGTGCAGCGCGACAGCGTACCCGCCAATGACAAGATAGCGGACGTCACTTTTGTTTAACGATTGAATAAACTCTTTGAAGGGGCGGCTCAGCATCGTATTTCCAGGAGTGATACTCTCGTCTGATCTGTTCCAGGGCCGACAGCCGTTCTTGATAGGACAGAGTCTGCCAAAAGTCGAAGTCAGTATGCCGTTCGCCGGTGCTCACCTTTGTGCAAGCGATTTCTACTTTGCTTTCCGCGTCCATTCCTTGAGCATTATATCGCATTCATGTCTTCACGAGAACCGGCGTCGCGACTTGATCAACCCGTGCCGGCTGCTGCTGAGTCATACAGTGAATCGTTCCCAATCCCCAAACCAGATCGACCGCGTGAATTCCGACCACGGGCCGGTCCCTTATCAACTCGCTCAATACGCCTAGCGCCAGGCGATCATTTGGATCATTGAAAGTCGGTACCAACACAGCCGCGTTCGCGATATAGAAGTTCGCGTAGCTCGCCGGAAGCCGCCGACCCCTGAAAACCAACGGAGCGGGCATCGGTAGCGGAATGACCTCAATCTTCGAGCCGTCTTCAAGCTTCATACCCCCGAGCCGCTCTCGGTTCTCAGCGCACACTCGATAGTTGTAGTCGCGCGGATTGTCTTCGTTGCAAAGCACGACCGTTCGCCGACCGATAAACCGGCACAGATCATCGACGTGACCATGCGTATCGTCGCCCTCGATTCCTCGGACCAACCACAAGACATTTGTGACTCCGAGGTGCTCTTGAAGCCCGGCTTCAATCTCCCCACGCGAAAGTCCCGGGTTGCGCGCTTGTATCGTTTGTTCCAGCAAACATTCTTCAGTTGTCACCAAGGTACCGCTGCCGTTTACATCGAGGCTGCCGCCTTCCAGCACGAAGTCGCGGTTCCCTGCCCTCGCTCTAAGCAACCGGCAACCCAGCGCCTTCGAAGCGCGCTCGGGTATCGCGTCGTCTTTCTTCCAGTCCGGATATTTCGCCCACGCGTTGAAGCGAAACCGTACTATCGCAACCTCAGCCGGACTGGCTTCCCGCTTCACGAACATGGGCCCAAAGTCGCGCGTCCAGCCGCGGTTAGTCGGGAAAGGAAAGAACTCGACTCGAGTCGGGTCTGCGCCGGCTCGCAGGAGCACTCGTCGCGCATTTTCTTCGTGGCCCTTGTCATTGACGATGATTCGAACAAGCTCGCCCGGGGTGAGTTTCTTGACGATCTCACCGTAGACCCAGGGTATGACTCCGAACTTCCCTGGCCAGTCAGTTGTGTTATGAGGCCAGCCGATCCACGTAGCTTCGTGAGGCTCCCATTCAGCGGGCATACGAAAGCCCGATGGGCTGCCGGCCGAATCACTCTGCCTGCGTCTTCTCTGCGTAGCCTCAGCGTTCTTTGCATCTCTGCGTTGATCAGGTTTGGGCGCAAGACTCACCGCAGACACGCCTGGGTCGCTGGGGTCACGCAGAGGTAACGGCCTCGAGTGACTTCCTGCTTGGATCACGCAGCCTACTCGCTTTCGTCGATGAAGCGCCGTTCGATCCCCTGGTAGGCGTCGATGCGGCGGTCGCGCAAGAACGGCCAGTTGCGGCGCACTTCTTCTATTCGAGAAGCGTCCACCTCGCCGATTACCACTTCTTCTCGATCAGTCGAGGCTTCCGCCGTCACGACACCAAACGGGTCGCATAGAAAAGAGGAACCCCAGAACTCGATTCCCGCGCCCCCCTCGGCTGGTTTTTCGTGGCCCACCCGATTGACCGAAGCCACATACACTCCGTTTGCAATCGAGTGAGAGCGCTGGATCGTTCGCCAGGCATCGCGCTGAGCCGATCCATGCTCCGCCTTCTCGTGGGGGTGCCAACCAATCGCGGTTGGATAGAAGAGCAAGTTCGCGCCTCGAAGCGCGGTGAGCCTTGCGCCCTCCGGATACCATTGGTCCCAGCAGATCAACGTCCCAACTCGCCCGACTGCCGTATCGAACGCGCAAAAACCAAGATCGCCCGGCGTGAAGTAAAACTTCTCGTAGTATGCCGGATCGTCCGGGATATGCATCTTGCGATAGACGCCTGAGACCTTACCTTCAGGGTTGATGAATGCGGCGCTGTTGTGATAAAGACCCGCCGCGCGGCGCTCAAAGACCGGTGCGACAACCGTGACTTTCTTTGCGCGCGCGACCCGGCCCAGTGCTTCCGTTGAAGACCCAGGAATCGTCTCGGCCAGATCGAAGAGCGCCGCATCCTCACGCTGGCAGAAATACTGAGAGCGGAACAGCTCCGGCAAGCAGATGATCTGCGCGCCCAAATCGGCTGCCTGCTCGACGAAAGAGACCGCCCGCTGAAGGTTCTCGTCAGGGTCGGACGTCGCGCCCATCTGCACGAGGCCAACTGTGAAGCTTGATGCGCTCGGCATAGGCAAGAGCTTACACAACTTCTTACGAGGCTCCAAGCAACAGAAAAGGGCGGCCGGACATTCTCTCGGCTTTAGGATTTTGCATCGACCGTTGCGCTTTTTACGTCACTATACCTAGCGGAGATCAAATCCGGCTGCTTAAACCACACTTTGATTCGCGAAGGACGACTCTGATGGATGACAAGATCATAGTAACCAATCTGTCTAGATTGAAGGCGAAATACGGCGCGGGCGCCGTGACCAAAATAAAGGCCGCCGTCAAGAAGCTGACCGCAGCCGACAAGCAACGCGGGCTCGACACCCGGCTTGTCTTCTTGGACGACGCTGCTGCAATGAAGAAACTTAAATCGCCGCCGGTCACCAGGCCTTCCGACCCCAGGCAGAACAAAGAGGCAATCGACGGAGTGTGTAAAAAGCTGTCACCCGATTACCTCGTGATACTTGGCGCGCCCGATGTGATTCCTCATCAAGATCTACGCAATCCCGTCTTCGATCCACCTGATGATCCGGACGAGTTCGCGTTCAGCGATTTGCCGTACGCCTGCGAGGCCGCTTACAGCCGCAGTCCCGAAAATTTCACCGGGCCCTCTCGGGTGCTTGGGCGGATACCGGATTTGACCGGGGCCAGTGAACCGAGTTATTTGATCAAGCTGCTGGAAACTGCCGCTAAATGGAAGGCTCTGCCCTTATCAGAATACTCGCGCTACCATGCAATCAGCGCAAAGGTGTGGGAACGCTCGACCAGGATGAGCCTGGATAATATGTTTGGCTCGAATGCGGGTTTACACCTGTCTCCCAAGAAAGGTCCCAAGTGGACCGCTAGCCAGCTTGGAAGAAGGGTTCACTTCATAAATTGCCACGGGGCCGAATCGACGTCCCAGTTTTTTGGTCAGGCGGGCAAGCGCTTTCCTGTGTCCCACGATGCGAAGCTGGTGGCCGGCAAGATCACGGAAGGCACTGTGGCCTCCGTCGAGTGCTGCTACGGCGCCCAGCTATACGACTCGTTCTTACTGGGAGATGGTCAATCGATTTGCAATGCCTATCTGGACGGCAAGGCGTACGGATTCCTGGGAAGCACGACCATCGCCTATGGCCCGGAAGACAGCAACGGCGGCGCTGATTTGATATGCCAGTTTTTCGTGCTACAAATCCTTGCCGGAGCATCGCTTGGCCGGGCCGCGCTTGAGGCGCGACAACAGTTCATAACCTCGGCGCCTCAGATGGACCCGACGGACGTGAAGACGCTGGCTCAGTTTATTCTCCTCGGCGACCCCTCCATTCATCCCGTTTCTGTTCCGACGGCGCAAACCGCAATGGCTGTGGTCAAGGGAGGCAACCTGGCGGTGGGCGACACAGTGGATCGCGGGGGCCGGCGGCGACAGCTTCAAGCCAAAGGTATGTGGCTGGCCAGGAATCAACCCGTCGCCTGCAGTTCGAAAAGTAAGACACGATCCAACTCTGTTGAAGCTACTCTCCGGAAACTAGCCGCTAAAGTTAAGATCAAACCCGGCCGCATGCAGTCTTTCCAGATCCTGCGCGGGCCGGCGGCGCAGTCAAAGATGGCTAAATCAATCACTCCCAATGCCTTTCATGTAGTGCTGGGAGTTAGTCCGATGAAGAAGCCCCGTACGCCACAGGTGGTTGCAGTTGTTGCCAAGGAGGTGGCCGGTAAGATCGTCTCCTTCCGCGTGTTGCACCGGCGCTAGCATAGTGTGATTCATGGAATTCACAGGACGAGTCGTCAAGAAACTGTTTGGCAAAGGGTCAAAGAGCGAACACGATGCTGTGATGATAGAGACCAGGAACGGAAACTACGTCCTGCGGCGGCAAGGCGGCAATCCGTTTAGCGACCCTGAGCTGGACCTGCTGATCGGTAAGCGCATTCGCGGGAATGGTGTTCTCGCAGGCTCCACGTTGATAATGAGTGACTGGCACGTAGCGAACGAGAAGGACGATTGAACTTAGTCCCATGCCTGCCAGTCATCACGTCCGCCGCTCGCGCGAGACGAACGAACACCCGGTTGCCTCTCCTGCCACGAAGTCACTAAGGTACAAAGCCGCACAAAGAAAGCTTTGTGGGCCTTCGTGTCCTTGGTGACTTAGTGGCGAGACTCTTCTCAACACCAGTACGAAATTTCGCCTGAGCTTCCTTAAACTCGCCTCTCGTGTTACCCTTCGAGGCGTCGGTTCTTCACTCAATTACGGTTAGCCACCGTACGGCGTCAATTCTCGGTTTTACCTTCAACGCCGCTCTCACAGATCGACCTGAGAAACCGCCATTCGTCGAACTGCCTGGAATTGAAAGGAAGTCTATGAGAATCCTGCTGTTCAACCCCGACAACGGGGTCACGCGCAACTTCATGCCGCACCTATGGATGTTCCTGCTTCGGGCGCTTACGCCTCCCGAACACGAGGTCTTGCTGATCGACGGCAATGCACAACGCATGGACGAAGACGGGATTGCTCGGTTTGTTCGCGATGAAAAGATCGATCTTGTCGGCATCGGCGCGATGACCAGAATGATACAGAAGGCCTATCGCATGGCGGACGCTATTCGGGCGCTCGGCGTGCCGGTCGTGATGGGCGGCCCTCATGTGACAGAGGTGCCCGACGAAGCTTTAGGGCGAAACGGCGGGCCGCAACACGCCGACGCCATCGCCCTCGGCGAGGCGGATGAGACGTGGCCGCAGATAGTCGCTGACGCAGCCCGCGGACAACTTAAGGACATATATCTGCCGGTTGACGCGGCGGGCAAAGACAAGAAGCCGAGCCTACAGCCTTATCCGATTATTCCCTGGGAGTCGATGGATCTGGATCAGTTCAACATGGTTCCCGGCATGTTTGCGCCAATGCTCAAGCGGCTTGCCGGCGGATGGGGGACCTTCCGGCTAATTCCCGTAGAGTCTGGGCGAGGATGCCCGTACGGCTGCGAGTTCTGCACCGTGACAGGGTTCTTCGGCGACTCGATCAGGTTTCGAACCAACGAAAGCGTCGTCGAAGAACTACTGCGGCTAAAGAGCCGAGCCCGGAAAGAGAGCGGTCAGATCGCCGTCTTTTTCATCGATGACAATTTTGCCATCAATATCAAGCGCACCAAGTCGCTACTTCGCGATATCATCGCCGACGGCGCGCAGATGAATTGGATCGCGCAGATCAGCGCCAACCTGTTGCGCGATGAGGAACTCGTAGATCTTATAGCGGCCTCCGGGGGCAAGTGGATCTTCATTGGCATGGAGTCTGTCGACCCCACTAACCTGGCCATCGCCAACAAGGGATTCAATAAGCCGGGGGAGTACCGCGAGGTGCTCGAACGACTCGCACGGCGCGACATACATGCCATCACGTCTTTTATCTTTGGCATGGACAACGACACGCCTGGGGCAGCGGACCGAACGCTCGAGCAGATTCGGACTTGGCCCGCCGGGCTTCCCGTATTTGGAACGCTAATACCCTTCCCTTCGACGCCGCTATACAAGCGGCTTCAGGTTGCGGGTCGACTTACACGGCCCAGGCACTGGCTGGACTTCCAGCCGTATAAGATGGCTCATACCCCGCTTAAGATGACCATCGACCAGACCCACGCGGAGGTCAATCACGCCTGGTCCAGCTCATACAGCCCGGAGGCAATAGCCGCCGCAGTGAACTCAATCGGCGAAAGCGGTCAACGCATAAATATGCTAATCGCACGGCTGGCTTTTCGCGGCATCTACTTTCCGATGATGGGCAAGTGGGAGTGGATGAAGGTCCTCGCTCAAAACCGTCGCACAATTCTTAAGATCGTTCGAGAGGCGTTCGCTACGCGGCGCAAGACCCGAGAGATGCGCGAGCTAGCGACCAGCACGCCAGATCCGGAGATGACGGTTTGACGCGTGCGACGGTTCTCCCGTCGCTGCGAGCGTACGAGATAAATACGCCAGACCGCGCCATAGACGACAGATGACACTGATGCGTCGGATTTGAGCGTATACCACGGCTTCAGCAGCTTGCCTTGGGGATTAGCACAGACTTCAGTTCAGTAGGCGAGACCTGGAAGGTCCGCCTTGGCTAGTTGCTCATTGAGTAACTTAACGTCTTTGTCCTTTATTTCGCTCCAACCCGCCAACACCTGCTCAAGCCTATGTTGGAGTTGCTGAGACGCGGCGACTGCCTGACTCGTGGGCGTCACGTCGGCGCCTTCGACTAATCCCATAAGTCCCAGCAGTTCCCCGCTCACTCGAGAGAAGCTCGACTCGTTCGATCCGCCGCCTCCTCCACGGAAACCGCCGTCGGCTCCTTCAAGCCTGCCGGCTTTTCTTTCGAGCGCGGTGATTGCCTCCGCAAGCACGCCCTGGCCTGCTCGATCACTCAAGCTCCTGAGTTGCGTTCTGAGCTTGCGAACTTGCTCGATCGCCTCGCGAGCTTGCTTCATTCCGTCATAGCATTTCATCGCGATCGCGTGCTGCTGAGCCAGTCCTTCAATCGGAGTCTTCACTCGCGGGTCGATCTTCACGGTGAGCGGCTCAGTGTAACTGCGGCCATTCACTGTCAGCTTCACAGTGTAGTTGCCAGGCAAAACCCATGGACCGAGCGGATGCCGCGGAGTGTCGCCGTAGATCGCGGCAATCGGGTACTCGGGGCGTTGTCCCTCTGGAGGCGGATAGTGCAGATCCCAAACAAAACGTTGCATGCCGGCTTCCGCCGACAATATCTGCCCGGGGCGAATCCAATAAGTCGGGATGTTCACTTCCTTCTCGATAGCGCCGATCGGGTCAGGCTTGTCCGTGCTGGAGAAACGCCGCACGAGTTCGCCCGCGTCGTCGAAGACTTCAAGCGTGACCGTGCCGGTTGCTGCTGACTTCAGATAGTAATTGACGATCGCCCCGTCCGGCGGGTTCTTGCCTGCGGGCT
Organism: Blastocatellia bacterium; assembly: GCA_049273855.1. Taxonomy (GTDB): domain Bacteria; phylum Acidobacteriota; class Blastocatellia; order UBA7656; family UBA7656; genus Onstottus_B. Next base: position 16,535 of record JBASRN010000242.1, on the reverse strand, counting down.
CTTCTTGTGGAAGCGGCGTGTCGATATTCATGTTCCAACGAACGCGATAGGCTTGTTGGAGTTTGAACAAGAATGCGTCCGAGGAAGCCACCTGTTCGTTTATCTGACGCAGCGGGGTGACGTCGTCGAGTATCCAAAGCGATCGCCCATGAGTTCCTACCACCAAGTCGTCGTCGTGAATCACCAAATCGCGAATCGAACTCGCGGGCATGTTCAACCTGAGCGACTGCCAGTCGTCGCCGTCGTTGAACGAAACATACACTGCGCGTTCCGTGCCGCAGAAGAGTAGGCCGCGCCGAACCGGATCTTCTCGAACTGCGTTTACCGGCTCTTCCGGCAAGCCGCGTACGATCTCCTTCCAGGTCTGGCCGCCGTCGTGTGTCCGATAGATGTGCGGCCGCTGGTCGTCGAGCCTTATTCGATTCACTGCCGCGTAAGCCGTCTGCGCATCGAACCGCCCGGCGTCGATGATCGACACTTTGCTCCACGAATTGATTGCCGGCGGTGTCACGTTAGTCCACTTCTTACCGTCGTCTCGTGTAACGTGTATCAAGCCGTCATCCGTCCCTGCCCAAATGACGCTCGCGTCTTTGTAGGATGGCGCTACGGTGTATATGACTCCGCGTCTCGCCATCCGCGAGAGCTCGGGCGTACGAAAGACGCCTATGCTATCGGGGACTTCGGGTTGTTCGCGGGAGAGGTCCGAGCTGATTACTTCCCAACTATTGCCACCGCTGGTCGTCTTGAACAGCACGTTGCCCGCGAAGTAGAGCACGCGCGGATCGACCGGTGAAAAGATCACCGGCGCCGTGCGAAGGAAACGGTACTTGCCGCTGCGCACGGCTTCAGGCGCGATGTTTTGAACCTGTCCTGTTGACTTGTCGAAGCGGGTGATCTTGCCGCCGTAAATTATGTTCGGGTTGAGCGGATCGGGAGCGACGTAGCCGTATTCCTCGACGCCCACCGGATGCCAATCCCGAAACGTTATCTGACCATCTTTGCCCCGGCTTGCGATACCAACCGAGCCGCTCTCCTGCTGTCCGCCGTACACCCAGTACGGAAACTGATTGTCGGTGATCACGTGATAGAACTGCGCGGTCGGCTGGTTGTACCAGGAACTCCAGGTCCGGCCGCCGTTCACCGTGATGATCGCGCCCTGATCGGCTGCCAGCAAAATGATCTCCGGGTTGTCGGGATTGATCCACATCGTGTGATAGTCATCCCCACCCGGCGCGCCCCGGAACGCTTTGAAGTCCCGCCCGCCATCCGTCGACCGCCAAACCACGATGTTGGCACTGTATACGATATCGGGATTCGTGGGATCGACCTTCACTTCCGCGAAGTCGCTGCCTCGTCCCCACGGTCGCGGGTCACTGCTGACGCGCCGCCAGCTCTCGCCGGCGTCGTCCGAGCGATAGATTCCACCGAGTTGCGGCGAAGCATCAACCGTCGCGTACATTCGTTTTGGTTCGCTCGGCGCAACGCAGAATCCGATGCGCCCCAGTCCTTGCTCAAAGGTCGGAAGGCCTCTGGTAAGTTGCCGCCATGTTGAGCCACCGTCGGTTGATTTGAACAAGCCGCTTCCCGGGCCTTGCCACGCACCGTTCTCCCACGGTCCTTGCCGGGCTGACCACAGGTCGGCGTAGATCGTCCGCGCGTTCGACGGATCGAACGCAAGCGCGATCGCGCCTGTGTTCTCGTCTTTGTAGAGCACCTTTTGAAAGCGCTCGCCTCCGTCGGTCGAACGAAACACGCCGCGCTCTTCGTTAGCGCCGTATGGGTGGCCGAGCACGGCTACGAACAGACGATTCGGGTCATCAGGATCAACAATGATCGAGCCGATCTGCTGACCGTCGCGAAGCCCGAGATGCTTCCAGGTCTTGCCCGAGTCGGTTGATTTGTAGATGCCGTCTCCGGTCGAGAGGTCCGGCCGCTGCAGGCCCTCGCCGCTGCCGACGTAGACGATATCGGGGTTGGAAGGAGCTACGGCGAGGGCGCCGATCGAGCCTGTTGGTTGGTCGTCGAAGATCGGCTTCCACGTGTGACCGTAGTCTCTAGTCTTCCACACGCCCCCGTTGTTAACGCCGATGTAGAAGACGTTGGGCTGGCCCGGCACGCCGGTAGCGCCAACGGTTCGTCCGCCTCGATGCGGCCCGATACATCGCCATTGGATTCTCTGATAGAGGTTCGGATTGAATTGCTGGGCCACTGCGGCACCGGCGACCGTTGTGACGACCAACATGATGCGAGAGAGTGAGAATAGGCTACGCAATTCGCTCACGTAACTCCGAGAAAGGCTCTTGATTGAGTTTCGGATGAGTAGCTTGTCACGCTGGGCGCAATACTTCAAGCGGGCTGGCTTCGGTTGGAAATCAAAGTCATCTCGGCAGATTGAATTCAAGCGAGAGACGGCAATGGGTGCCAGCCATCACAACCTTCGGTGACGGCGTTGCTGTTGCCTCGCACTGGCCGAAGCGCACAATTTCTCTTAATGTTCAGGTTGCATCTCGAGGGAAAACGGAGGGGCCAATGAAGTCAGCCAGCGCACACGACGAACATCAGCAGGGGCCGGAGGAATTCCTTAGCGTTTCACTGACAGGGCACGCATTGCTCGACAATCCGCTGCTCAACAAGGGGACCGCCTTTCCGATTGAAGAGCGGCTCAGGTTTGGCCTTCTGGGACTGCTGCCTCCGCACATCTCCACTGTTGAAGAGCAGTTGGCGCGGACTTATGAGAACTACAAGTCCAAGCAGACTGACCTTGAGCGCTTCATCTTTTTGATCAGCCTGCAAGACCGCAACGAGACTCTCTTTTATAAGCTCCTATCCGAGCACATCTCAGAGATGACGCCGATCATCTACACACCGGTTGTCGGCGAGGGCTGCCAGCATTACAGCCATAGCTACCGCCGGCCGCGTGGGGTCTACATCTCCTACAACGAACGCGATCGCATTCCGGCGGTGCTAAACAACGCTCCGAACAAAGAAGTCGATGTGATAGTCGTGACCGACGGCGAACGCATTCTAGGGCTTGGTGATCTTGGCGTCGGCGGGCTCGGTATCCCGGTGGGCAAGCTGTCGCTTTACACTTTGTGCGCCGGCATTCCGCCTGCCAACACACTCCCCATTGTGTTGGACGTAGGCACAAACAACCAGGAACTCCTGAGCGATCCGCTTTATCTCGGCTTGCGACACGAGCGAACGCGTGGCCAACAATACGATGACTTCATCGAAGCGTTCGTCCAGGCGGTCATAGACCGATTCCCAAACGTGCTCCTGCAATGGGAGGACTTTTCCAAGAACAACGCCACCCGGCTGCTCGAGAAGTATCGCGATCGGTTGTGCACCTTCAATGATGACATTCAGGGAACCGGAGCAGTGACACTTGCCGGACTGCTGGCAGCCGTGAAAGCGGCCCGAACCAGGATCAGTGAGCAACGAATCGTCATGATGGGCGCTGGTTCGGCAGCTACCGGCATTGCCGATCAGATCGTGGCGGCGATGACAACCGAAGGACTCTCAGAGCCAGCAGCCAGGTCAGCCATCTGGCTCGTGGATAGTCGAGGTCTCGTTCACACGGGAATGTCCGATATCGATGCGATCAAGCGGAAATACGCGCAGCCGCTTAGTCGCATAAGCGGCTGGAAACTCGCGCAACCGGACCATGTTACTCTGGCTGATGTAGTCAGGAACGTCCGTCCAACAGTGCTGATCGGCACTTCCGCTCAGCCGGGAGCTTTTGCTGAAGAAATCGTTCGCGAGGTGGCGTCCTCCGTTGAGCGGCCAATCATTTTCCCGTTGTCGAACCCTACGTCCAAGAGCGAGGCTACGCCCCAAGACCTGATTGAATGGACCGGGGGACGCGCATTGATTGCAACCGGCAGCCCGTACCCGCCGGTCACCTTTAGTGATCGCCTCTATCGAATCGGACAGTGTAACAACGTGTTTGTCTTCCCCGGGGTCGGGTTGGGGGTGATCGCGTCAGGCGCTCGCAGGGTAACTACTCAGATGTTCGTTGCCGCTGCGCGCATATTGAGCGAGTTCTCACCGGCACTCGATGATGACCGCGGCCCGTTGTTCCCTCAGCTCGAGACGGTCAGGACCGTGTCGCGCGAGGTTGCGCTGGCTGTCGCATCTGAAGCGGTGAGCGCGGGCGTTACGGGGCACCTTACACCTGGCGAACTAGCGCGCCGAGTGGATGCGAAAATGTGGCATCCGGAGTATCTTAAGTACCGGCGGGCGGCGAGCTAGCGGATCTTTGATGAGTTGAGCGTGCGCAGTAGCTGCGCTCCGAGAGCCCGGCTGGCAGGGGTCAGCCGGCAAAAATGGACTTGCGGAGGAGACAGAACGTGAATAAGAACAGCTTAACCGTGAAAGACAACCGAACGGGTAAGGAGTACGAACTGCCCATCGCAGAGGGGGCAATTCAGGCAAAGGATCTTCGGCAAATAAAGCTTTCCGATGATGATTTCGGGCTGGTGAGTTACGATCCGGCATTCATGAACACCGCTTCGTGCAAGAGCCGGATCACGTTTATCGATGGCGACAAGGGCATCTTGCGCTATCGGGGATATCCGATTGAACAGCTTGCTGAGCGAAGCAGCTATCTTGAGGTGGCCTACCTGTTGTTGAACGGCGAGCTACCGACCGCCGCGCAGCTCGACGGGTGGCGCTTCGAAATAACTCATCACACCTTCATCCACGAAAACATAAAGAAGGTAATGGACGGCTTTCATTATGACGCGCACCCGATGGGGATGCTGGTTGGAACCGTTGGGGCGTTATCTACCTTCTACCCGGATGCTAAGCATATCTTCGATGCGGAGTCGCGTAAGAAACAGATCGAACGGCTAATCGCGAAGATGCCCACGCTTGCGGCGTTTGCGTATCGGCACAGCATAGGGATGCCGTACGTCTATCCCGACAACGACCTGAGTTACGCGGGCAACTTCCTGAGCATGATGTCCAGGATGACCGAAAGTAAGTTCTTTGCCAATCCGGCGCTCGAGCACGCGCTCGATGTGCTGTTCATCCTGCACGCCGACCACGAGCAGAACTGCAGCACCAATGCCATGCGCAGCATCGGCAGTTCGCAGGTCGATCCGTTCTCAGCCATCGCCGGAGCCGCCGCGGCGTTGTACGGACCGCTGCACGGCGGCGCTAACGAAGCGGTGCTGCGAATGTTGAACGAGATCGGTTCGAAAGATCACGTGCCGAACTACATCAGTAAGGTCAAAGCCGGAGAAGTTCGATTGATGGGCTTCGGACACCGGGTCTACAAGAACTACGATCCGCGCGCGCGCATCATCAAGGAGGTCGCGTACGAGGTCTTCGAGGTGACCGGCAAGAACCCTATTCTCGACATTGCGTTGGAGCTTGAACGCATCGCTCTCGAAGACGATTATTTCATCAGCCGCAAGCTCTATCCCAACGTGGACTTCTACTCAGGGATCATCTATCAGGCTATGAAGTTCCCGGTCGACATGTTCCCTGTGTTGTTTGCGATTCCGCGGACTTCTGGATGGCTGGCGCAGTGGGAGGAGATGCTGCTGGATCAGGAGCAAAAGATCGCACGCCCCAGGCAGATCTATTTGGGCTATGATGAGCGCGAGTATGTAGATATAGAGAAGCGGAAATCCAGTTCGGGCGCTACCGCTATTCGCGGTTGACGTAAGACCACTCAACTCACCCGATCGATCCGCTATCACGGGGAGGCAGCCTCAGCCTATTCGGTCTTGCCTGCTGACTCTGAAGCCGGCACGGCGCGGCCTTTCTTCACAACTAGATTCAAGTTCTCATCCACAGACTCCCAGAAGATCCGCCCTTGCATCATCTCGTCGGTCGTCTTCTCGCCCCAACGCACAACCTTCGTCGGATCTGGATTGAACTTGTTAGCCGCGCTGTTATCGTAAGTGCCAATGAACTCGACCGTCGTTCCCTTTTGAACGTGCATCGGCTCAGCAAGCGTGTAGACGCGTTGCCAGTTGAAGTCGTAGCGCGGCACTTCCAGCACGGTCTCGACGCGGCCGTCGGGATACGTAAAGCGCATCGCGTAGGACTTGCCGCGCAGGTGCATATGCACGTGGAAAAAACGAATCACTCCGTCCGAATCGAACGTCTTCTTCGCAATCAGTGAGTAGTTGGCTTCGCCAGGGGGAATCTCGACGTCCTTGCGGTCCCCAAACAGCACGCGAAGGTTCTTCTTCACAACTCCGTCGGCGAAGTAGATCCCTACCGAACTCTGATCGACTCGTTCCTGATCCGACGGCGCATAGTGAACCTGAATGCCCAGCCTCATTCCCTTGGGGATTCGCACCGCCGTGCCTTCCGGCAAGATCACCGAGTCAACTCCAGGCGCCCAACCCGAGAGCATGATGGTGCCGCGAGCAGTCGGATCGAAGTCACCCGCGACAAAGCCCTCGGGCGGTGCTTTGACTCCCGGCGGAACAACGTGCGTGTTCGCGTGGTGTACTGCCCGCGCATTGCCGGGCCTGGTAGCGACACCCTTGATCCAGGTGTCTTCGGAAAATACGTAGTCAAAGAAGAAGAAGACGTACTGGTCCTTTGCACTCGCCTTGAGCGTGTACGGCTGTTGGACTTTGACGAGCAGGTCCGGTTCCCCGTGCGCCCACTCGCTCTTCCACGTTCTCGCCGCGGGCATGTCTTTGATGTTGCCTTTTGGCGCACCGGCGTCGACCCATTTCGTCACAGCCGTGATCTCCGAGTCGGTGAGTCTCGGGTCGTTCACGTACCGGCCAACCCGCCCCGACGCGTGGAACGGAGGCATCTCGCGCTTGACCACTTTTTCCTTGATCGAGCGAGCCCACGGCCGCACCTCTTCGAAGGTCACCAGGGGCATCGGCGCGATACCGCCCTGGTGGTGGCATTCCGCGCAGCGCTTTTGGAGGATGGGCGCGATGTCTTTGCTGAAGGTTGGCCCGTTCTTGTCAACAGTTGCTCCGACGCCGATTGAGGACGTCCCGCCGACAGAGACCGTGATACAGAATGAAAACAATGCTGCGACCAGAGTAGCTTTTTTCATCTCCCTTTCCTCTCCTTCAACAAGAAGGCGGCCACAACGTGAATCGCCAGTGACCAGGCTGCATCAAATCATCTTCGACGACAAAACTCAAGCAGTGAAACTCAACCAGTGAAGTTTGGGTTCGCGGAGGTGGAACAACGGGTTGGTTCTCTCGCGTGCTTATGAGGCGCGCTTTCCAGTTCAGGCCGCGCCTTGCTGTGCGCCAAGGCCCCGCTCGTAGATCTCTTCTATCAAGTCGCGCATCGCTTCGCCGTCGATCGGCTTCGATAATAGGTAGCCCTGCACTAAATCGCAGTTCAACCCGGTTAGTTGAATGATCTGCTCGCGCGTCTCGACTCCCTCTGCGATCACGCGGAGTCCCAGGTTCCCGGCCAGCGTCACAATCGTACGCACGATCTCGGAGTTCTTTGGCGAGTTCATACGCGACACAAACGAGCGGTCGATCTTGATGGTGTCTATTGGGAACCGGTGCAAATAACTCAAAGAAGAATAGCCAGTGCCGAAGTCGTCAAGCGAGACTCGAATTCCGAGCGTTTTGAGCTGTCTGAGGATCAGGGTGGCCGAGTCGATGTTCTCGATGATCGCGCTCTCGGTTATCTCCATCTCGAGGCTGCTCGTTTGAAGCCCGGTCTCGACCAGTATCTCCTCAATTCTCTCGATCAGGTCCGCTTGCAAGAACTGCTTGCCTGAGAGGTTGACGCTTATGCTCAACGGCGGGTCGGAGGGAAATTGGTCCTGCCATACGCGGACCTGCCTGCAAGCCTCGCGCAGCACCCACTGGCCTATCGGGATTATCAGCCCCGTTTCTTCGGCAAGCGGAATGAATGTGAGCGGTGAAATAATACCGTGCTCCGGGTGTTCCCAACGGAGCAGCGCCTCGAACCCGCTTATCCGCCACGTCTCGAGCGAAATAATGGGTTGATAGTGAAGTCGGAACTCATCGCGCCCGAGCGCCCGTCTCAAGTCGGTTTCAAGCCGCATTAGCTCGACCGCGCGCGCATGCATTCCCTTTTCAAACAGTTCGTAGCACGCGCGACCTCTATCCTTTGCGCGATACATAGCCGTGTCCGCGTTGCGAAGAATGTCCTCCGGCAAGTCGGCTGGACTCAGGTTCAGAGCAATCCCGATGCTGGCTGCGGCAAACACCTCGTGCCCGCTCAGGGTGAACGGAGTCCCAAGCTCCTCCTGAATCCGCTCTGCGGCTTGAGTCGCATCGCTGACGTGCTTGATGTGGTCTACGATGATCGCGAACTCGTCGCCGCCCAGTCGCGCCACCATGTCGCCGGGCCGCAAGCAGCCTTCAAGTCTCCTAGCCATCGCGATCAAAAGCTGATCTCCGATCTGATGCCCCAGGCTGTCGTTCACCACCTTGAAGAGATCCACATCCAGGAACAGAACCGCAAACAGGTAGTCGTCTCGGTTCTTCGCGCCATTTACAGATCGCCTGAGCCGGTCCATAAACAGCGCGCGATTGGGCAAGCCGGTTAGCACGTCGTGAAAGGCGTTGTGCAGTAGCTGTTTCTCAGTCTCCTTTTGATCTGTCACGTCAGTGACCGATCCAGACATCCGATAAACATGGCGATTCGAATCCCAAACGGCGAGCCCGCGGCTGAGCAGCCACCGGTAGTCACCCTGGTGGTCGCGCACCCTATGCTCCTTCTGAAAGTGCGGGCTCAATCCCATCAAGTGCGATGTCAGCTCGGCCTGAACAGCTTCGATATCGTCGGGATGGACTCGGGAGAACCACTCATCTGGCCGCCCGCTGATCTCGTCCTCATTGTAGCCAAGGATGGCCTTCCAGCGCGGGCAGAAGTGCATTTCGTTCGTCTCGAGGTTCCAGTCCCACAGTCCGTCGTTGGCGCTGCGAACCACCAGCGCGTAGCGCTCCTCGCTAGCTTTTTCCGACTCCCGCGCTTTATCCCTCTCCTTTTTAGCTTGCTCAAGGTCGCGACTCTTACGACCAAGCTCAATATGAGCCATGGCTGCATCCGCGAGCGCCGTCAGCACTCTTGCTTGAGCCGCATCAAACTCGCGAGGCCGACGGTCCATCACTTCGAGAACTCCAATCGCGTGACCATCAGACGTTCGCAGCGGCGCCCCGGCATAGAACTGGACACAGTCGTCACTGGTGACCAGCGGCGAGTCCTTAAACCTCGCGTCTCTGGAAGCGTCCGAGACAACAAGGACACCAGGCTCCAGAATTGCACGCGCGGCGAACGACCCGTCCCGCGGGCTCTCGCTCCACAAGGTGCCAACCCTTATTCTGTGGTGTACTCGGTTTGCCTCGACAAAAGTCAGCAGTGCGACAGGCGCGCCACAAACGCTCGCTGCTGCCTGGGCGAGCTCTTTGAGTGCGCCGGCTGAAGCCTCGAAGTCCTCGTAGCGGCTGAGGGCTTCGATTCTTGCGGTCTCACCGTGTTGTTTTGGGGCGTTCATCGATGACCTTAGAGTGTGAACCTGCAGGACGCTTCCGAGCAATGACTTGGTTTCCTCTATTCCTTGAACCACAACTCGACAGCCCGAAGGCGAAACTGTCACGACGCGATAACACGGGTGGCTGTTCAGTCGGGCAAGATCAATGCCATGTCCGGGGAGGTCGCCGTTCTTGCCGGAAGCGCGGAATCGCCTCCCCAGAATAAGAGAGGCGCGTCGCGACGATGACCGATCTCCTTCACGAAATGACATCATTGTGATTGACCAGGACGGACGAGGGGAAGGAGGGGTGAGTGGGTGACGAAAGATGCGGTATTCGCGAAGCATGGCAGCATCCGCCCTTCACAAGAATCACACATCACGAATCACGAATCACGAGTATCTGGGTTTGATGGTTCAGCGCTCTGTGCAAGCCTCCGGGAACGAGCGGAGCCATACTCTATCAGCCAGTCGACATCGCTCTTAACGCGGCGGCCCCAGTTGTAGATGCCGCGCGCCGCTTCAAGCTGTTCGGGACCAAGCGTGCCGTACGATCCCTGGGCCAGCATCTCCGCCAGACCCAAAACCGATTGAAGCGATGCGTCGATCTCGCGGCCGGCGTTGACAATGAACTCGCTCTTAAGCCGATTGATTTCCAGAAGCTGCTGCGAGGAGTTTCTTGTGCGCACAAAATCGGCCGCCAAACGCTCAACCTCAAGACGAGCTTCTGCCTCGGCCCGGCGCGCGGCATCCGCCTCGGCGCGCGCCTGCGCTTCCAGCCCCGACGCGTGAGCCAGCATGGTTCGTGCTTGATTTTCTGAGCTTCGAGATGATGCGGCCGCGCGCTCAAGCTCATCGATTCTCATCTGAAGTTGCTCGGCGCTGGCGGCCTTCAACCGCGCCACCCGAGCCTCCTCGAGCGCGGCCAGGGTTTCGGCGGTGGCAGCTTCAAAACCTCGCGCGTTCAAGAGAGAAAGCCCCAATTGCCGCGCTACTCGATCAGCGAACTCGATCTCGTCGTCCTTCCATTCCCGGAGCCTGTCCGATTGGTGAAGAAAGACAATGGCGCAGGTTTCACCTTCGACTCTCACCGGCAGAGCCAGCTCCGAGAGGATTTGAAACTCAGTCGCGGCTTCCGGCCCGGCAAGCGGATGCTCGCGCGAGTCGCCAATCGCGATCGGCTCGGTGCCCGCTGCCACGACCCGCTCCGCAAGACTCGGCGCGAATACGGTACCCAAAGCCGATTTCACAGACTCGAGCCGATACTCCTGCTTAACCGGCCTGAGGCCTCCATGTTCCGCGAACTCCACGATTAACGCACGGGAGACGCCGAGAGCGTGCCCGAGCACTTCGACCGCAGCTTCGAGGACCTCATCTCGCGAGCGCAGTCGCTGAAGCGCCTCCGACAGGCTCAAGTATGCGCTCTCAACTTTGAGGCGGTCGCCCCGCTCATCCGTGCTCTTGACTAGCTGGGCAATGATAACCGCCGCCGCCTCGAGTGATCGTCGCTGGTCCTCTTGCCAATCGTGTGGATCTGAAGTGTGAGCTTCAATCACACCGATTATATCGCCGTTCGACTTGACGGCCGCGCCGAGGTACGACGTGATACCGCTCTCGCGAGCTTCACGCGGAAAGATGCAGCGCGGATCGGCGGGCGCGTTTTCGATCGCAAGCAACTCACCGCTTGCGGCGACGGTTCCGGCAAGGCCCTGGCCGACAGGCAATGGCAGGAACTCCGCCGAGCGCAAACCGTGCGAAGCGGCCATTCGAACCATCGGCGAGCCTGGTTCTACGCGCCAAAGCGCGACGCTGTCCGCGCCGACCAATCGCGCGACCTCACGCGTGATCGAGACCAGCGGCGCCGGCTCGTCCAGGCAGGAAATCAAGGAGCGCGAGAACTCTACCATTCGTGAGACACCCTGGTTCAGCGCCAGAAGCTTTACGCTCTCGGATTCGATCTCAAGCGAGGCGGCCAGCCTGTCGGTCAAGCGCCTCATCGGCGCTCGAAAGGCTTCAAGGGTTTCGAAAGTGATGGCGGCTTGCGTCCCAGCCACGATCAGCCCGCCCCAGTTGAAAGGCCCGCGCCAAGGCAGCATCAGGATGTCGGGCGGCGCGCCTTCCCGAAGCATTGATTGACTCGCGAACTGCTCTTCTGGAGCAGCATTCTGTTTTGAGGTCGCGGCGCCCGCTTGCGGCTCGTCTTCGGCGGCTGGTTGTTCAACAGCTTCGGTTGATGCCACCCCCGGCTCCACCCTGTCGACGGAAGCCTTGGCGGTTGGACTTTCTGCCGAAGCCGACCTCGTGCGCGCAATTGCGGCGAGCGGGACTATTGCAGGGCGCGAATATAGCTGAGCTTGCGACGCCTCCAATGACGATGGTAGAGACGCTCTCGCTGCTCCGATCGGATCGCCGCTTGTCTCGCGAAGGGTGTTAATGAGCCTCGCGTCGCCGTGGCGTCCCGCGTATATCGCGAGCACAGGCAACCAGAGATGGTCTTGCAAGACCGTCGCGATGTGGTGCGCCGCTTCTGCGGCGGTCCTGACGTGAAGCGTGTGATCAACCGCCGAGGTGAATTCCTCCTGCCGTTCAATCGCTGCAAGCTCCTCCCGAACTCGGGCCTCGTCTTCCCGCGTTCGCGAGCGGCTTCGCAGATACGCAAGAACAACAGCGGCGATCACGACGAGCGAAACCGAGGCAACGATAAGGGCCGTGACTGTCTGGGTGAGGTATAGCGCGATAGGTGGGTGAGGCATTGTATTATCCTCGAATCAAACGCGAACAGCCTCCTTCTTCTAAAGCATTGGTTCGCTTGAAGGGCTGGACTGGCTCGGGCTTAAACTCAGGCGAGGAGTCTAGTCGGAAAGACGGCGCTCGCGCAAACGGGAATCGAATACATACTTCGGGAAAAATTGATCGGCTCACTTCCAGGTGTTAAACTTCTGGATTCGGCATGAGGGTGTTGTTGCCCACATGCCAGACGCACCAACAAGAACGAGCACCGAACATGCCAGAAGAAGTCATAAGCGTACGCGGCGCGCGAGTTCATAACCTCAAGAACATCAGCTTCGATATCCCCATCGGCAAGCTCACCGTAGTCACCGGGGTGAGCGGCTCCGGCAAATCCAGCCTAGCGTTCGACACCGTCTACGCCGAGGGCCAGCGCCGTTACGTCGAAAGCCTGTCTGCTTACGCGAGGCAGTTCCTCGAGCGAATGGACAAGCCGGATGTCGACGAAGTGATTGGCATATGCCCGGCCATCTCGATTCGACAAAAGAACTCGACTCGCAACCCGCGCTCGACGGTCGCGACTCAAACCGAAATCTACGACTACCTTCGGCTGCTGTTCGCGCGTATAGGAAGGACCTTCTGCGGCAGTTGCGGCAAACAGGTCCAGCGCGACACGCCCGAATCGGTCGCCGATGAAGTGCTCAAGCTTCCCGAGAGCAGTCGCTTTTACGTGCTGTTCCCGGCGTCAGCCGGAATGGAAGATATCGAGGCAGGCTCGAACGGAAATCCAAAACAGAAAAAACGCGCGGGCCGCCAGGCCAGCCACCACACACGCATCCTGGCTCACCTGATGAGCTTGCTTCAACGCGGTTTCACCCGGCTTTACAAGCATGGCCGCGTGATCGAGCTTGCAACGCCAGACAGCTACACCGACGATGACTTCAACGACACTTTTGTACTCGTCGACCGCCTGGCGGCGCGGGCTGACGTCAGAGCGCGGCTGGTTGACTCGCTTGAAGTTTGTTATCAGGAAGGTCACGGCCAGGCGGTCATAGAAACCGCCGATTCACCGCGCACACGCATGAGATTCTCCGAAGGCTTCGAGTGCAAGCCTTGCGCTATCCGCTACGCCGCGCCGGAACCACAACTGTTCAGTTTCAACAACCCCTTCGGCGCGTGCCCAACCTGTCAGGGCTTCGGCAACACGATTGGCCTCGACATGGGCCTGGTCATTCCTAACCGCGAGTTGAGCCTTGCCGGCGGCGCGATCGAACCCTGGACCAAGCCTCAATACGAGTGGGCGCAACGCGAGTTGTTGAAGTTTTCGAAGCAATCGGGTATTCCGACCGACGTTCCTTTTCGCGCCCTCAATCGGGAACAGCAGAAAACCATCGTTCAAGGACGCAACGGATTCGACGGAGTGATGGGATTCTTCGACTGGCTCGATACAAAAAAGTATAAGCTGCATGTGCGCGTTTTCCTGTCGAAGTATCGCGGCTACACGTTGTGCCCCGACTGCGGCGGCGCGCGATTGCGGCTCGAAGCCCGGCTGGTCCGAGTCGCCGGCAAGACCCTCCCCGAGATCTGCGCGATGACCGCGGCAGAAGCGGCTGAGTTCTTTGATAACCTCACGCTCGACGAAGCTTCAATGGGAATCGCCGGCCGGCTGTTGCACGAGATTCGCAGCCGATTGAAGTTCCTGATCGATGTGGGGTTGGTGTACTTGACCCTCGACCGCCTGGCTTCCACGCTGTCGGGCGGCGAGGCTCAACGAATTCAACTTGCCACAAACCTCGGTGCGTCGTTGGTAGGCGCGTTGTACGTCCTGGACGAGCCTTCAATCGGGCTTCATCCGCGCGACAACCAACGACTGATCCGGATTCTGAAGAACCTTCGGGATATCGGAAACACCGTGCTTGTAGTCGAGCACGAACCCGAGATGATGATGCAAGCCGACAACATTATTGACATAGGGCCTGGCGCCGGTGAGCTTGGCGGCGAGATCGTCTTCGCGGGTACTCCGGAGGCGTTGCTTGCGAGTAAGAGCTCGCTCACCGGTAAGTACCTGCGCGGAGAGCTTGAGATCAAACCGCCCAAGACCCGCAGGCTGCTAAGCACTCGGTTGCTGTCCGTGCGCGGCGCAAGCGAGCACAACCTGAAAGGCATCGACGTGAACATTCCGCTCGGGATGACGGTCTGTATCACCGGCGTTTCCGGCTCAGGCAAGTCTACGCTTGTGCACGACATCCTTTACGCAGGGATCAAGAAGCAGCGCGGCGAGTGGACGGGCCCGGTCGGCTCGTTCGCAAAGCTGGAAGGGACCCAGTTCATCGACGACGTGGTGCTAGTGGATCAATCGCCTATCGGACGGACGCCGCGCTCGAACCCGGTGACTTATATCAAGGTCTATGATGCGATCCGGGATCTGTTTGCTTCTACACGCGAAGCCCAGGCGCATGGTTGGGACTCGTCGTACTTCAGCTTCAACGTGCCCGGGGGGCGCTGCGATCGCTGCGAAGGCAACGGAGTCGAGATCAAGGAGATGCAATTCCTGGCCGATGTCGAACTAACTTGCGAAGAGTGCAAGGGAATGCGTTTCAAGCAGGCTCTGCTTGACGTCAGATACAAGGGGCGTTCGATTCACGACGTGCTGAACCTGACGGTGCGCGAAGCACTGGTGTTTTTCGCCGGCGTGAACCGCATCGCGTCGCGGCTTCGAGTGCTGGACGACGTCGGGCTGGGCTACCTGAGGCTCGGGCAATCCGCCACGACGCTGTCGGGGGGTGAGGCTCAACGGGTGAAGCTTGCGGCCTACCTGTCGAAGCGGAGCAGCGAGCGCACGCTTTACATCTTCGACGAGCCGACGACGGGGCTTCACTTCGACGACATCAACCGGTTGCTTGCGGCGTTCAGACAACTGATCGAAGTTGGCGGTTCCATCATTATCATCGAGCACAATCTGGATGTCATAAAAAGCGCCGACTGGATCATCGATCTCGGTCCCGAAGGCGGAAAGGACGGCGGTCGTGTCGTCGTCGAGGGCCCACCCGAGACGATCGTCGCTTGCGAGCAGTCTTACACCGGCCGCTTTCTGCGAAGCGTGGTGAAGTAGGCGTCAGTGGTCAGTGGTCAGTGGTTGGTGTAAGGAGTCGTTTGCCGCGGGCCCGACGGTCGCTGACTAAAGGCAATCCGCCGATTCGCTCATTGGAAAGAATCTCTGAGAACCGGACTCTCCACCCGGCAACCGACCACTGATCACCGACCACTAACAACCGACCGCTAACCACTGGCCACTAACCACCGACCACTAACCACCGGCCACTAACCAGCGAGCACTGCCCACGCCTTGAACTCTCAATCCTCTGCTGCTTATACTCTGCGGGCCTCTAAACCAAAGGGCCATCCTATGAAGAGAGCTTGCGCCGCGTTGATCCTATCCGTGCTTTGCGCGCTGCGTGTCGCAGAAGCCCAACAAGTTCCCTTTCTCTCCGAGCTGTTCTCGCGATACGAGGAGTTCAACAGGCTACTCACCGCAAAGCGGAGTGCGGGCGCGAAAACCGAAGCGATTGAGCCGCTCCGCAAGCGTGGCGAAGAAGCTTTCAGGCGCGGCAACATCCCCGGCATCATCGAGTTGATCGGCCAATCAACGGCCGTGCTTCAAGGCAAACCGTGGGACGATAAGCAACAGTTCATCGCTTCACTTGCCCTCGAAACGGACCGCATCGTTATCGAGCCAAACGCCGAGTTTCATGTTTCACTGACAAGAATCTTTCCGACCAACATCGATCAAGCATACGCCGCGTCTCCGACCGTGACCTTCGAGGTAACGGTCGCGGCGCCTGTTTCAGGGTCTACTGCGACGCGACCCGTTCAACCTATGGTCATCGCCCAGCGCCTGCCGATCGCGATCACCAGCAGCAACGCTGCGCGCCGTCTCTTGCTCGCCGACGGAGCGTACTGGGTCGTGGCCCGCGTCGAAAGCGGCGGGCAAACGATCGCGGAGCTGAAACGTCCGCTCTATGCGATCAGCAACTTCAGCGACAGCATCGCGCAAATGTCAAAGATGATCAGCGCGATCAAGACCTCATCCGATCCAAAGGTCCAGTCGCTTGCGCCGCTGGTCGCAACGCCGGAGTTTCAACTTCAACGGCTTGCACCGCTCAACAAGAGCAGGAGCGAGTCGGAGACCAATCCCGCGCAGGAGCTGGATAGGATCGAAGATGCGCTGACCGCAATCGCCAAGGGCCAGAACCCCTTTTCCAACGAAAGAGGCGAAGTCGAGCGGGCTTACCAGGCGTCCGACGGCAAACTCGTGCCGTACCGCGTCTATATCCCTAAGAGCTACGATGGCGCA
>JBASRN010000240.1:0-9941 GCA_049273855.1 Blastocatellia bacterium | reverse complement strand
GATCACCGCTGCCCACTGTCCCGGTATGAAGCTGAAGTTGGGCAGGTCCTGGGTAAGCGACACGCTCACGTTTGGATCGAAGGTCGACAACTGACCCTGGAACGGATCTATCGCGAATATGGCTTGTCCTGGGGCTAGCCTCAATACTGTTGAGACCCGTGTGCCGGTCGTAACGAAATTCGCATCTACCTTGGCGGAGAAGACATGAAACAAGCTATTGCTAAACAGGTTCGCGGGCTCGCTTATGCCGCGCCGGTCAAGCTGCTGCCCTTCGCCGAACGCGTATCCCAAAGACCCATCGATCACCCTGTTGACGCGTCGGTGATACACGACACGCACGCCTCGGGTCCGCCCGGATTGAGCTTCGTTCCGCACCATCACATCGCCAATTGGACCCTCATGCGGAATCGCCAGCAGCCCAACTCCGTGACCCGATACCGTATCGACAAAAGCCATCATCTCGATCGATGATTTGTCCGAGAGGATCTGCTCTCCACCGAACTCCAGACGATAGCTCCGGTCCATCACCGCCTGGGGCGGAGCGCCTGGGGCATTGGCGATCGCAACCGGACGGGGCTCAGCTAATTCGACCTCGCCCGATTCCAAGTTTATCCTCGACTGACTATCATTGGACGAGCCGGGGGTGAGGTTCGCGAACAGCCTCGTGCGCGATCTCGCATCAACGGACACGCCAAACCTTGGGAGCACGCTGGTGCCGGCTGAACCTTCCGAAAACCGGGCAACCTCCAATCCGTAGACGATCAGCACCGGCCCCGATACCTGCCAGGTGTCGGTAGCTGAAACCGAGAATTGCCCGAGCCTCGGGATTGCCGCCTGACGCGAAAAGGTGAATCGGCCGTAGCCCAACGCCACCGCCACTCGATGCCGGTTCCCCAGATGTGCAGTGGTTATCGCTCGGAGACTCTGCGGCGCCCCCGTGCCGTAGCCCGCCTGTCCGCCGACAACCAGGGTCGCCTTGCCGGCTATCAACTGGGACACCGCGAAGTTGGCCCCCACGAATGAAGTCCCCGTCTCGCTGCCGCCCGTAGTGCTCTGAGCGAAGGTCTGAACCGCTCCGTGAAGCTCGGGCGTTCGGTCTGTGAGCGCAACTGCGATGTCATCGGCGGCCGCGGGCGGGGCACTCTTCGTTTGGTCGAGTTGGAAGATTGTTCCACGCGCGCGTCGCGACGCGTACTTTGGATCGGCGTTGAGGGCGGTTTCATCGGAAAGCACGGTCACCCGCCGCAGCAGTATCGAGTCGAACACGGTGACTTTGTTCGGACGGACGTCAGCCGCAAGCTCCACTGGATTGAAGCCGTCAGCTTCCGCTTTGACTCGATAGCGCCCTGGGATGATCCCAGCAGCAACAAATTTTCCGGCGGCGTCGGTGTTGGCTCGTTTGACGATCTTGTTGACCTTCGCCTCTTCGGATTCCGCGAGGACCATCACCGCAACACCAACCAATGGGTTGCCGACGCCGTCGATGACAATGCCGCGTATCGAGCCTCGGCCCGCGGGGCTCGCAGGAACACTAGCGTACCCGATTGCGACCATCGCAATCGCAGCGCATAGTTTCGTTGCGTTTCTCATGTTTCACCTCTTGGGGAGCAAGCGCGGGTATCTCCAGTGGGATTGTCAATTCTATCACCACGTCTTGACCTGTCAAGCGCGGGCCCTCCGCGCAACCAGTCGGCCAACTGGCGAACCGCTCGGCCCCGGTGACTGACCTCCGACTTCTCAGTTGTCGTCAACTCCGCGAAGGTTTTCCCCAGCGGCGGATAGAAGAAGACTGGATCATACCCGAATCCATTCCGTCCGCGAGGTTCAGCCAATATCCGGCCATGCGCTTCGCCCGCAAAAATCTGCTCGCCACCATCCCAGGCGATAGCGGCCACGCACACAAACCGAGCGCCGCGATGTTCCGGCGGCACATCCTTCATCGCATCTAGCAGCTTGTTGATGCGGTCCGCATCCGAAGCATCGGCCCCCCCGTAACGGGCCGATTGGAGCCCTGGTGCCCCACCAAGCGCCTCTACTTCCAGCCCTGAATCATCGGCCATAGTTGGTAGCCCGGATGCGTTTCTATAGTATCGCGCCTTCAGCAGCGCATTTTCCCTAAACGTCGAGCCGGTTTCTATTTGTTCAGTCGTAGCCAGATCTCCGAGCCCAATCACTTCTGCTCCGGTCAGACTTAGGATTTGCTTCAACTCAACAATCTTCCCCTGGTTCGTGGAGGCTAACAAGATTCGCATAACCGGTATTCTAGCACGCGAGTAAGTCGCCCTTAATACAGAACCCCAAAAACGAGCGCTTCTTGCGAGGAAAACACCTAAGGCCTCGCTGCTGACAGCGTCGGCCAAGAAGTAAATATTTCCGCCAGTTTATGTACTTTTTACACGTGATCGTAGTTAGCCTGAAGCGACGGCACCCTCAGCGACTCAAGTTAAGCGTGCCTAAACACGACGGGTCATTACAGGACTGCGCCTCCCCTAGTGCGTGGCATCTTGATTGCACTTGCTCAGGTGGGGCAAGAGATACGGGTGATGACAACATCACTTCCTGTTCTCGATTCTTGGTTGCTGTGGTGAGGACAGCAACCGGAAACAAGGCGACGCAGTCTTCCCACGCTGCGTCGCCTTTTTTTACCTGTGCACCGAGCAACCTAAGAATTCTACCCGCCGAATCCTGCGTTACCTTTAGATCTCATTGCTTGACACTCCCCTGCTGCGCCGATATTTTCAACGTGCCCCTGATGGAGATTTGATGCTCGAGGAGTACAGACGAGACTACGTCCACTTTAACGCAGCCTGCACGCGCGAGCATTACTTGTTCCTTTCCGGCCAGAAGACAACGCTCGAGATAGCTCCGATTTATGAGCGCTACGGAGACCTCTTCACTCGGGATTCCATCGAGCGCTTGAGAGACGAACTGAATCAGACGCCTGAGCACTTCGAGACGCAGCGAGCGGGGGCAAGCCGCCTGTTAATCTTTGCGGCTGAGCAATTCCTCGAGAATTCGGTCAAGCAGTTGACCGAAGAGATCAATGAGTCAGAAGCATCGGCGACCATACGTTGGAAGGATCGCGAGATCACGTTCCAGGACGCAGCCGCTGAACTCGTAACCGAGCGAGACCGCAGCACGCGGCAAGAGATTTACGCCAGAAGAACAGAAGTTATCGAGGCGTCGAACGATCTCCGCGTTGAGCGATTGCTCAGGCTTCACGCTGGAGCGAGATCACTCGGCGTGCCTAGTTACGTTGCGCTCTTTGAAGACCTCAAACGGCTGGACTACCTGGGCATCGCTCGCGACGCGGAAGCTGTGTTGATCCAAACCGAGGCGCTTTATATGGCGCGGCTCGATGAAGCCTTGGTGCAAGAATTCGGGTCGAGACTCCAGCAACCCGAACGGCACGACGCCATTTACCTGCTCCACCTTACTCGATACGACGACCGCTTCCCCGCCAGCAAGTTGCTCAAAGTCTATGCCGCGACGATGGCCGGATTGGGCATCAGGGTGGCGTCTCAAGTGAATATCTTGATAGACGGCGAACCAAGGCCTCGCAAGGCCTGCCGTGCTTTTTGTATGCCGATCTCAGTTCCCGACGACATCAGGCTGGTTATACGGCCGGTTGGAGGCCAATCGGACTATCAGTCTCTATTTCATGAAATCGGTCACGCCCAGCACTACGCTTGGGCGTCCGCGTCGCTTCCTCCTGAATTCAAGTACACCGGTGACTACGCGCTGACCGAGACCTACGCGTTCCTGTTCAACCATCTTATCTCCGACAAGTTGTGGCTAGCAGAATTCCTCGGTCTAAACGACAGCCACGAGTTTGTCCGCGCGGTGATATTGGCGAGGCTCGTGACCGTTCGCCGTTACGTCGCCAAGCTTGCGTATGAGTATCAGCTCCACCTTGGGGGAGATCTGGTCGAGTCTGCCGCGTTGTACGCAGAGCTTCAAACAAACGCAACAAAGTTTAAGACCGGGGCGACCGAGTTTCTATTCGATCTCGATGATTCGTTTTACTCGGCCAGTTACCTGCGCGCGTGGGCGCTCGAGGTAGCGCTGCGCGAGCATCTCAAGACCCGGTTCGGAACTCGGTGGTGGGGTTCGCGTCGCGCGGGAGATTTCTTGAGACAAATGTGGGAGACGGGCGACCGCCACACAGCCGACGAGATGGCTACGCAAGTCGGAGTAGGCCCGATAAGCTTCGAGCTGTTGATTGATGAGTTCAATCGAACGCTGAAAAACTAGCTTCCGCCGTCCGTCCGCACGAATGAAGACAATATCCGTAAGACTTCGAGAACGCAGCTACGCTATTCGCATCGCAGCAGGGTCTGTCGATGAACTAGGAGCACTCGCCCGCGAGGCCCTGGGAGAGAGCGCGCGGCGCGCCATCGTCGTCACCAACACGCGGATCGATGGGCTATACGGCAACCGCTGCCGGCGCGCGCTTAAAGCAGCGGACTTCACAGCCGATCAGTTTCTGATCGGCGATGGCGAAAGATTCAAGACGCTTCGTTCAGCGGAGTCCCTCCTGACTTTCATGATCGGGCGGGGCATCGGGCGCGGGGACGTAGTCGTCGCGCTGGGGGGAGGAGTTGTCGGGGACCTGGCCGGATTCGCGGCGGCAGTTCATCTCAGAGGTATTCGCCTCCTCCAAGTGCCAACGACCCTGCTCGCCCAGATAGACAGCTCCATCGGCGGCAAAACCGGAGTGAATCATCGCCTTGGCAAGAACCTGATCGGCGCGTTTCATCAACCGTCACTTGTGGTGATCGACCCAGAGACTCTTCGCACACTGCCGTTGCGCGAGATGCGGTCCGGTCTTTACGAAGCGCTAAAATACGGTGTGATATCGGACGCTCGACTGTTCCGCCGAATCGCACGAGAGACTAATCGTCTATTAACCTTCGACGCCGATGAGCTAATCCATCTGATCGCGCGGAGCTGCTCGATCAAGGCAAGCGTAGTGTCACGAGACGAACGCGAAGCCGGTCTGCGCAAGACGCTCAACTTCGGACACACCGTGGGTCACGCGCTCGAAGCCGTCACCAACTATCGCCGCTTTCTTCACGGCGAGGCGGTCGGCCACGGAATGCGCACAGCCGCTCGAATCTCCGAGCGCCTCAAGCTGCTCGCGGCCTGTGATCGCGAGGCGATCGACGACGCAGTTGGGCGCGTGGGGAAACTCCCTGCCGCCAATACTCTTGCGCTGGATGCTATAATCTCAGCAATGCATCACGACAAGAAGGCCCAAGCGGGACGCATTTCATTCGTGCTGCCAGTCGAGATCGGCCGGGTCGTAATCAACTCTAACGTGCCCCCGCGTGTAATAAGGTCAGCCCTCAAAGACGCTTTGGCGTAGCGTTTTTATTGAAAGAGCCACAGACAGGGTCCAAGCCGTACGAAAGCTCTCGCTCGCGAAGCCTGCAGGTGACTTTGTCTCTGTCTACCTTGAGGAAGTGCCTATGAAGACTGACTTGTTGGAAACAAACTCGCGTAGCGACGAGCGCGGAGCAATCAGCATAAAAGCGCTATTGGGGCTCTCTATCGCGGCAGTAGCGGTCTTTACGCTAATCAAGTTCGTGCCAGTTTATGTCGAACAACAGCAACTCATCCACGAGGTTGACGAACTTGCAAGGACTGCAGCGGTTCGAGGGTGGAGAGATGACAGAATCGCCCTGGATGTCAAACGGCTCCGCTCGGAGTACAGCCTTCCCGACGATAGCATTAACTTCGTATCGAAGGACCGGCGTGTGCAGGTTGTCGTGGGCTACAAGCGGGACATCGATCTCCTGCTCACCAGCTTCACCTGGCAGGTAGACTACACTGCGAACGGCAAAGAGCTTTGACCTAGGATTTAGCGACCCTCCGGGAGCTGAAGCTCCGCCATCACCGCCATCAAGGTTCGTTGGTCGTTGCGTTGACGCCCGGCGAAGCGCCGCTCTATGATTTGTCTATACGGGATCAGGAGTGGCAGTGCGGCGTTCAACTCATTCTATAGTCGTTCTTTCAATCATCGTTCTCGTAGGGGCGATGCTTCCCGGGCTCGCTCGATCCCAGAGCGGACGGGGCAGGCCCAAAGTTCCGACTCCGGGGCCCGGCGCACCTGAACCTCGCCCCGTCACCATTCCCGCCGCCGCCTCCGTCGTCAAGCAGGAACAGTTCGGAAACGTATCGCGCTTTCTTTTGCGCAACGGCATCACGGTCATAATCAGCGAACAGCATGCCTTCCCAATAGCGGCTTCTGTAGCCTGTTTCAAGGTAGGCATTCGCGACGAACCCGCTGCGGCGCCCGGCCTCGCGCGTCTTATCGGATACAGCATTACAGCCGCCGCTGGGCGCCCCATCGCTGATCTCCGGGCCATGGGATCCGTCGTGCGCGCAGATACGTCGTTTGAGTCGTCGACTTACTCGCTTATTGTTCACTCCGCGAAGCTTAAGGAGGCTCTAGCCGCGCAAGCGGATTTCCTGCAGAATTTCTCCGCGGACGCCGACCAGTTGCGACGGGTTGCTGCGCTACTTATCGAAAAAGAGAAATGGAACTCCAGCCTTCCGTCTGATCCGCACTTATTTGGGGAACAGGAAACTGTCGCCGGATTGAGAGAATACCAGCCGTCTTCTTATTCGATGGCGCGGCTCCTGAACATCGCGTCGCCTGGGGACGGCATCGCGCTACCATTGAACCCAGAGAAGCTGGGCTTGATCACTCGCGATCAGGTCGAAGCCTTCTACCGCACGCAGTACCGTCCTGACAAACTGACCATCGTCGTCGCCGGCGACGTCGTGCCATTCCACACATTGGTTCAAATACAGCAACTGTATGCCGGCTTCGGCGTGCAGGATCAATCCGGAGGGGAACCCGGCACGAACCCCGAACGTCCACCTAGCAAGGGACCCTCTCCTCCTTCACCGACCGGGGGTCGGCAGCGCGACCAAGCAGGAGAAGGCGGATCCCTGGAGACGCCGGTACAACCCGCTTTACTACTCGCAGAGACCGAGCAAATAAAGCTTCGCTATGGCGAAGATCGCGGCGACTTGAACCAGTCGATCGTGTCGATCGGCTATCACGTGCCAGGCCCTGAGTCGAAGGATTGGGCTGTGATTGAAGTGCTGTCGGCGCTCGCCGGAATGGGCCGTGCGTCACGTCTCCATACATCCATGGTCGACGGCCAGATGGTCGCAAGCCGCGTCGATTCGATCTATCTGCCGTTCACCAACGCGGCGATGCTGGTTTTTCAGATGCGGCCGGCGGGTGACGCCTCGGAGGCGTCGATCGACAAAGCCGAGTCAGCATTCTTCAGGGAGATTGATCGGCTGCGGCGCGAAGTGCCCTCAGAAGCCGAGATGAATCGAACTAGGGCGCTGATCGAGAAGCGCTTCATTGATCGCACAGAGGGCTACTTCGGCCGCGCCTGGGAACTTGCGCGCGCGGAGGCCCACCTTGGTCGATTTCGAGCAGCCCTTGACTATCGAACTGCGATTGGGGCAGTGAAAGCAGAAGACGTCCAGCGAACGGCGGCCAGGTACCTGAGACTCTCCAATACGTCGGTGCACGAATATGAGCCGCTGATAGCACCGCCGCGTACGTTTGATTCCGAGAGCTTCTCGGCAACAGTGCTTGCCTGGGCGCCCGAGATCGCCGGACCCGTGACCATATCGAATGCGGCCGCCGAGGCCGTAGGTTCGGGACTCGCGTCGGCGCCAAGAGGCGTTGAACGTTCGGCTCAACAACAAGCCGAGCTTGAGTCGATTCAGCCGCTTCCCGTCAAAGATTTCTCGACATTGAACGGACCGCGCGCCTTCGTACGCGAAGACCGCTCGCTGCCAAAGGCGACCATTGCGCTTTTGTTTCAGGGTGGCCGCCTCGTCGAAGATGAAACAACCAGCGGCACTACGGAGCTGATGCTCCGCTCGATGCTATACGGCACGCTTCGCCGGACCGGCCAGCAACTCGCGCAGGAATGGGAACAACTCGGCGCGGATGTAGAGACCGTCGTCGAACCTGACTTCTTTGGCTTCGTGCTGTCGGTGATGTCGCGCAACGCCGACCAGACGCTCAAGCTTCTGCGCGACTGTGTCGAAGAGCCGGCCTTCCGAGAGGACGATGTTCAGCGCGCGCGCGTTGCGCAGATCGGGACGATCCGCGGCGCGCGCGATTCAAGCCTCGCCCGCGCACACGAGCTGTTGACTCGAGTTCTGTACTCCGGGACTCCGTACGCGCTGCCGCCTCACGGACGCGAGGAAGTAGCCGCCAAGCTAACCAGCCAACAACTACGCGACTGGCACTCGCGCGCCGTTAAGCGTCAGCTTCCGCTCGGCATTATCGTTGGCGACACCAGCGGATCGGCGCTTGTTTCGAGCCAACTTGCTGAAGCATTCCGCCGGCGGGATCTCGACACTGCGCTTCCAGTAAGGCTTCCCGGCGCGCTTCGACCGGCCAATCAGATCGAACTCCGCCGCCTCGAGCAAACAACCGCCGTGATCGGACTGGCTGGGCCCAAAGCATCAGACGGCGCAGCCCGGGAGGCGGTCGAGCTGATAGAAGCATTAATGAATGGGTTGGGAGGACGGCTTGATCGCGCGTTGGTGCAAAAGAATTTGGCGGTGATGGCGAGCCTAGGGAGCGACGCCGCGTTTGCAGCCGGGACCCTTTACGCTCAGATCGTCGCGTCGCCAGGCGATGAACAGCGGGCTCGCAACGCTTTGCTTGCGGAGATCGAGGGACTCGCCAGAAACGGCTTGAGCGCCAACGAGATCATAGCCGCTCGCGCGTTGGCAACGGGAACGAAGCTCGTAGCCTTGCAGTCGCAACGTGACCGGGCGCTTGAATACGCTCGCGCTGTTTTTGCTCAGCGACAAGCGTCGGACGTTGACGTGTTAGTTGAGCGTCTTTCGAAAGTTACGGAAGACGACGTAAAGCGCGCAGCCGTAGCCTACCTAAAACCTACGACATTAAGCGCCGGCATAGTTCGCTCTTCGCTCCTTACGCAATCGGCACCAAAACAGGACTGATCATTAGAACCTGTTTTCCGGGAAATCTATAAAAAGGATGGTCCCCCGGCATCCAAACGGCAGAAACGACTCACTGCCAAACCCGCCAAACAGTTTTCGCGGTAAGTCGAAACAACCTTCGCGCCTCAGACTTCCACACCGTGGGCGTATGGGTGCGTAACCGGCAAGCTCGCTGAGTTTAAGCCTTTTCAAGGGCTGCTCTGATGGTCTTGCCATGCGCGATTCCAGCAACAGCCCTATTGTCTGATGCCCCGGTTGAGTGTCTCTCGTCGCCGTGACGTTTTGACCCGCCCTTAAGCACCGCCTTCAACGGCAACTAGCTCAAGACAAGACTACGACTGTCCGTGGGACTCTTCACTCACCAGTCGTCGAACAGGCTCGGATCGGGTAGGAGGGAGCCTCGCGGCTCCCGTCCTCCCACACCACCGGACGTGCGGTTCCGCATCCGGCGGTTCACAAAGTAATCTGGAGCCTTCGCCGTTGATCTTGCAGCGACAGCAGTCCGCAGCGATCAAAGTAGGACTTAGGGAAGGCCGCGTTCATGTGCGATGCCCCGGCGTTCCACCATGGACCGCGCCCGTTCATCGCTGACTTCAACGCCCGCTCCTTGTCCAGACCGCGCTTCATCAGCCCCTTTGCACGCGCGAATGTGCGCTTCCATTGCCGCCAGATTACGCACCTCAGCTTTCGCCGTATCCAGCCATCCAGTTCCTCGAAGATTCCCTTCACCTCTGCCATCCGGAAGTAGTTCATCCACCCCCTGAGCAGTGGCATCAGTTCCTCCTTGATTTGCCGGCCAATGTTGCGCCCCCGTCCCCGCCCTAGGATCTCCCGCAGCTTCATCTTCAGCCGCCTCACCGAGCTGTCCGACACCTTCAACCCCGGCTCTCGGTGCCACGTCATCGTGTAACCCAGGAACTTCC
>JBASRN010000232.1:0-37390 GCA_049273855.1 Blastocatellia bacterium | reverse complement strand
ACGATCGCGACCGGGGTCGTCCCCAGTCTGTCGGAGAAGCTGAACTCACGGCCTTCGAGGATTGGAATCCCAAGGGTCCGAAAATAGTGCGGCGCGATCCGGTTCGCATCGACTCGCAGGCCGAGATCGTCGCGAGTCCTTAGCACATCAGGTGGAGGTTCCTCGCTCGGTAGAAAGACGTTTAGGCGATCGCTCCAGTCGTTGGGCGGTACCGTCTTGGCAAGACTGGCCGAGACAACTCCAGGAATCGATTCAACCCGCTTGATTAGTTCTTCGTAGAAGGATCTGCCTTTGGCTTCGCTGTAGTGTTGAATTGTGAGATCAATAGACATCAGGACCAGGTTGTCGCTATCGAAGCCGCGATCCATCGTCAACACCTTTTGCATCGTTCTTACAGCGAGGCCCGCGCCGATGAGCAACAAGAGAGAGAGCGCTATCTGCGCGATGACCAGGCGTCCCTGCAAGCGTGACTTACTCCCACCCGAGGCGGGCGCGCCGTCTTTGAGCGAGGTGACGAGGTCAGGGTTTGAGGCTTGCAAGGCGGGAACGAGGCCGAAGACTACGCCGGTGAGAACTGACAACAACGCGGTGAAGACGAGGACTCGCGCGTCCAGACTTATGTCCATTCCGCGAAGCGCGTAAGCAGGCTGCTGGAACGCCAAAATCAACCCCACTGCCCACGGAGCCAACAACACGCCAAGGCTCCCCCCGGCCGACGAGAGCAAAAGCCCTTCGGTTAACAACTGACGAACAAGCCTGCCGCGAGTGGCTCCAAGAGCGAGTCTCACCGCGATCTCTCTTCGGCGTGTGGTCGCGCGCACCAGCAGGAGGTTCGCGACATTGGTGCAGGCTATCAGAAGCAATAGAGCTACCGCGGCCGCAAGCAGTGCCAGAAAGCTGCCAAGGCTGCTTCTGTCATCGGAATCGAGTCCCAAACCAGCAAGCAGCGCAAGACTCCCGCCCGAATTCATGTTCGGATGATTCTGATCGAGTTGCTTTGCTACGGTGGCTAGCTCGGCTTGAGCGCGGTCGAGTGAGACGCCGGGCTTTAGCCGTCCGAACAGGGTGAGCCACCCGGCGGAACGATCGTTGAACCAATTGCGGCCCATCGTCCGCGGCATTGCCTCAGCCTGCATCTTTATAGGGATCCAGACGTCAAACGACGTGCCTTTCTCGGTGCCTGCGAACTCCCTGGCTGCTACGCCGATGATCGTGAAATCGTAGTTGTTCAGTCTTATCGTTCGTCCCGCAACGTCCGAGTCCCCGCCGAAGGCCCGGAGCCAGAACCCATAGCTAAGCACTGCAACCGGATTGGTACCAGGTTCGGTGTCATCATCGGGGGTGATAAGCCGGCCCAGGGCTGCTTTCACACCCAGGACGGTGAAGTAGTTGCCGGTGACCAGGCCGCCGCGCAGCCGTTCGGCCGCACCATTCGCAAACGTGAGCGGCGTCCCGCAATGCGCGGCCAATCCCGCAAAGGTACTATTGTTGTCGCGATAGTCGACGTAATCCGGATACCCCGAGCTGGACACGCTTCCATTCTGCGTTCGCTCGAGCAACACAAGCTCATCAGGGCTGCTCACCCCTGGCAACGGGCGCAGCAGCGCTCCATTCACGAGGCTGAAGATAGCCGAGTTCGCGCCTATTCCCAGTGCGAGCACTATCACCGCAACAAGGGTGAAGCCGGGACTCTTTGTGAAGAGCCGAGCCGAATATCGCAAGTCCTGCCAAAACGCTTCCATGGATTTCCTCACTCGGCGAATTCGCCTTTCCAAAGCGGCTTGAACCCTTAGACGGGCGAGGCATTCATCTTCTTCCGTGAGAATAGGGAGGGCGCCGCCAAGACACAAGGACGCGGAGCTGCACCAACTCAGTGATTGCATAATGTTGTGGGCTTGGTGTTCCTTGGTGCCTTCGTGGCTTAGTGGCGAAGGGTTAGTTTTTCTGGAATGCTATGAACTCATTGAGAAGTTATGGAACACCGCTTATACTCGGCGTACACGTTTAGTTCCGGAGGCTGCCGCGATGATGGAGCCCGGTAAACCGCACGCCGCTACGGTGCTAGCAGACCCCGGGCTTAGGAGGCGCCATATGAAAAAGCCGAGTCCGCTCTGTAACCAGAGCATCGTGCTTGCTCTTGTCGTATTGGCCTTGATGCCAGCCTACCCACAAACAATTCTCGCTCAAGACGGGCAGCCGCAGCCCAAAAAGTTACCTGTTGACCCAAGGGAAAGGGCGAAGCTACGAACCCGGATGATGGTAGAGACGATTAACCAGCGCGCTCACGAATTGGGGCTCGTATCGGTTACTGATGATCCTCAGGTGGCCGAATTCATACGCAAGAGAATGAGCGCTCAGTTGAGCGAGGACTTCGAAAGACTATACTCAATCAATGTAGAGAAGATCGCCACCCAGTCATCGGCGGCTTCGTTGGACTATAAGACTCTCGCCGACGTGACAGGCGATCTGAAGAGTCGCGCAACTCGAATCAAGTACAATGTTCTGCTTCTTCAAGTTGCCGATAAGGGCGAGAAGATTCGATACGATCCGAACCCCGACCAACTCTCGTCTATGCTGCCCGAGCTGAGCCGCTTGATTGATAGCTTCCTGGATAGTCCCGTCTTTCGCGTAACTTCGGCCGACGACGCTGCGCTTCGATTGAAAGCGAAGCGTGATCTGGACGGCATCATCAAACTGAGCGATGCGATCAACAAGATCGCGAAGCGATCGACCAGGACTGCGGCATCGAGATAAAGATTTCCATGACCAAGAAACGCTCGCCCAGACAACTTTCGCCAAAGAGCAGCCTCGACAATCTCAAGAAGGAAGCAAAGCGTTGGCTCAAGACTCTGCGCGCCAACGACGAGCAGGCACGCGCTCGTTTTAGTCGGGCCTATCTCGGCGCGCCCGCTGAACCGAAGCTTCGCGAGGTGCAACACGCGCTCGCGCTGGAACACGGTCTAGCGGAGTATCTGCTGTCTCCGGTGCCGATGTTCGCTGCCGCTAGGCGTGATCGCGCGGATGTCGTCGAGTTCTTGCTCGACCTCGGGGTGTCGCCCGACATAGAGGATGCCCAGAAGCAACGCCCGCTGCACGAGGCCGCGAGCAACGACTCGCTTCGCGTCGCGGAGCTTCTCATCGAGCGCGGTGCGGAGATCGAACCGGTGGAAACCAACTGGAACAACACCCCGCTCGACCACGCGATGTACGGGCAAAAGACCCGGATGATCGAGTTCCTCAGCCGTTTCACCCGGGATGTGTTTCGCCTGACGTGGATAGGAAACATCGAGCGCTTGCATGAAGTGCTAGGCGAAGAGCCCGATCTCGCGAAGGCCGCCGGAAATGGCAATACGCCGCTCATGTGGCTCCCCGAAGACGAAGTCCGCGCGAAGGAAATCGTCGAGTTACTGGTTGCTCGTGGGGCCGACCCGAAGATCAGGAACAAAGAAGGGATGACGGCGGCGGATTGCGTCGAGCAACGCGGCCTTTATGATGTTGCCGAGCTGCTCCGTTCTATGGAAAGGTTCCCATCATGAAATCGTTTAATGACCCGGTTTGGCGCGGCGCTCTCCAGGGGCTCGAGCGGGGTGACTTCTCGCGTCTGGAACCGCTTTTCGACAAACACCCATCTCTTGACGCCGGCAAATGTCCCATTGTCGATTGTGTATGGTGGCACGGTTCTGGGTTGCGCGGTTTGGTCCGCCGTCAACGAGACCAGACTTGATCACGTTGCCATCATCGAGGCCTTGCTGGCCGCCGGTGCAGACATTGACAAAGCCGCCTATCCAACAGGAAACAAGCGGGTCGATGAAGTGCTCCGCCGCCATGGCGCAAAGTCGGAGTGAGCAATACCACACAAACCAATGAAGGGCGTCAGTACGAGCGCACCCGGCTCGGAGCCATCCGAGAACTCAAAAACGACTGGAGGAAAAACAAGATGAATGACCGCTTCGTATGTTTACGCCATCCACATCGCAACCAATCCACGAATGCACCAGGGAACATGAAGCCCACAACATATTGGAATCACCGACTTGGTGCAGCTTCGTGTCTTTGTGTCCTGGTGGCGGCCTCCCTTTTTTCAGCAGCCTGCCAGCTAGATGAGGAGCCCCAACCGTCAACTTGCTCCTCAACTTTAGCGTAGGTAGCATTCGCTCGCGATGAAGATTTCAATCCTTGACGATTATCACGACACGCTTCGCACGCTCGACTGTTTCACAAAGCTCGCGGGTCACGAGGTGGTTATCTGGAACGATCATGTCCAGAATATCAGGTTCCGCAGCAGATGTCCGCGCTCAAGGCGGGAAAGTGGCAGATCGGCCTTGGCAACGGACTGCGAGGCAAGACGCTGGGTATCTACGGTTACGGGAGGATCGGGAGCGTAGTCGCCGGTTACGGCGAGGCTTTCGGGATGAATGTATTGGTTTGGGCGCGCGACGGTTCACTCGCGCGGGCTCGAAGCGACGGTTACGCAGTGGGCAGACAGCAAGCAGGCATTCTTCTCGGAGTGTGACGTACTTTCGCTTCATATGCGCCTGGTCGATGCAACGCGCGGCATTGTGACGCTGGGCGACCTTGGGCGGATGAAGCCTACGTCCTTGCTGGTCAACACCAGTCGCGCTCCGCTGATCGAGTCCGGTGCATTGATCACCGCCCTCAGGGCGGGGCGTCCAGGCATGGCCGCCGTCGATGTCTATGAAGAAGAGCCGGTGCTCGACCCGGGATACCCATTGTTCGAGATGTGCCTAACGTCGTGTGCACGCCTCACATCGGGTATGTTTCGCGCGACGAGTACGAGATTCAGTTTTCAGACATATTCGACCAGATAGTTGCCTACGCGGAGGGCAAACCAATTAACGTCGTGAATTCAAAGGTGCTGGAATCGTCGAACCTCCGCCGTTAGGTAGTCTCGTAGGGATGTCAAATACGACGTATTCCTGAGTCACCGCTCGCCCGCGTACGCGGGCTCGCGGTACCTTTTGAATCGCGGCTTTCCCAGGGCTGCGCGGACTTGCCCTGGGCTAAACGCTGTCGCCCGCGTACGCGGGCCAGTTCACGCAGGTTCTGGAAGCCATGCGACTTCTTGGCGAACCTGTAACGTTTCGCCGGAGATCGCCACTCACCGGAGGTTCAGCTTTCCAGCTACGTGTGTCTGGCAACGAAGCCGGTCTGGCAACCAAGTTGTCTAGCGACCAACCCCTCTGCGGAGGTTACACAATGGAGTCTATCTGGCAAGACCTGCGGTACGGCGCGCGGCTGTTGATCAACAAGCCGGGTTTCACGCTGATCGCTGTTATAACGCTCGCCCTCGGAATCGGGGCGAACACCGCCGTTTTCAGCGTCGTCAACGCTTTGCTTTTGCGGCCGCTTCCGTTTCGAGAACCCGACCGGCTGGCGTGGATTGCAAGCGGCGCCAGCAAACCTGCCAGTGGCCTCGTAGCCGCGGAAGGCGATTTGTCCTCGGTTACGACTCAGGTTGGAAACTTCTCCGACTGGCGCCGAATCAATCAGTCTTTCGAAGACCTCGCCGCCTATTTCGCTTTCTTCGACTACGGCAGCTACATCCTCACCGGCAGCGGTGAACCCGAACGACTCAGAGGAGTCGGGGTGTCGCAGAACTTTCTGGAGCTTCTCGGGGTCAGCCCCGCGATCGGGCGAGGGTTTGAAGACGACGAATGCGTGTGGAACGGCAAAAACGCTGCGCTGCTAAGCTACCGGTTTTGGACTCGACGCTTTGGGTCCGATCCAGGAATTGTCGGGCAGTCGCTCACTCTTAACAACGAGGTCACAACGGTCGTTGGGGTTCTACCGCCCTCGTTCGACTTCGGGTCGATCTTCTCTCCGGGCTCTCAAATAGATTTGCTGGTTCCCTTCCCGATCAGCGAGGAGACCAATCGATGGGGAAACACTCTCGCGGTAGTCGGGCGGTTGAAACCTGGTGTGACGATCGACAGCGCGCAAGCGGAGTTTGACGTGATCGCCCCGCAGGTGCAGCAGCAGCATCCCGAGCGCAATAGAAATGGAGCCGTGATCTCGAGCCTGCAAGAACGGATCAGCGGGCGGCTTCGAACCGCGTTCCTGGTGCTGCTGGGCGCAGTCGGCTGCGTGCTGCTGATCGCCTGCACCAACCTGTCGAACCTCTTGCTGGCACGAGCCACCTCGCGGCGCAAGGAGATAGCGATTCGCGTCGCGCTCGGCGCCGATCGGTCGCGGCTGGTCCGCCAGATGCTGACTGAAAGCCTCCTCCTCGCTTGTTGTGGGGCAGCGCTTGGGCTCCCTCTCGCTTTTGTAGCAACGCGGACACTCGCAGCCACGCAGGCAATCAGCATCCCGCTGTTGCAAACCGTGAGTATCGACGGCACTGCGCTTGTCTTCACTCTAGTTGCTGCGTTCGTAACCGGACTGCTTTTTGGAATTGTCCCGGCGCTTCAGGTTTCTCGCTGGGACGTCCATGAGATTTTGAAAGAAGCGAGCCGCGGCTCGAGCGAAGGCGGCCGTGGCGCGTGGATTCGCGGCACGCTGGTGGTTTCGGAAGTTGCACTCGCCTGCGTTCTCCTGGTTGGTGCGGGTCTGCTCATTCGAAGCTTCCTTCGGCTGCTGGAGGTGGATCCCGGCTTCCGCCCGGAGCAGACCGCCGCGTGGCGCATCGAAATTGGGGGCAGGTACCAGACACCGGAGCAACGGGACGCTCTTTACAATAAGATCGTCCAAAGTGTCGATGACCTTCCGGGAGTCGAGTCAGTTGGTTTGACCGATGCGCTGCCACTGGGACGAAATCGAAACTGGGGTGTTCGGGCGAAGGGCCAGACGAACACTCCGCAAACGTGGCCGAACGCGTTTCCGCGAATGGTCGACCCGGGCTACATTCGGACGATGAGAATCCCGCTGCGCGCCGGTCGAGAGTTTACGGAGCACGACACCGCAGATAGCCACAAGGTGCTAGTCATAAACGAGACGATGGCGCGCCGGCTGTGGCCCGATCGCGATCCGCTCGGGCAGATCGCGCTGGTCGGGCGGCAGGAGTGGCAAGTGGTTGGCGTCGTCGGCGACGTACGGCACGGAGCACTGGAACAGAAGGCAAGTTTGGAGATGTACTTTCCAATGGCGCAAAACCGCGATTGGGGTTCGATGGATCTGGTGGTAAGGGCGAAGCTCCCGGTTGAGTCTCTCGTTCCGAGTGTCAGATCGGCGCTCCAAACCGTCGATCCGGATTTGCCGAACAGCGAGTTTCAAACCCTGGCGCAGCTAGTCGACCAGGCTGTTTCGCCTCGCCGGTTCGTCACTGTGGTGCTGGGTGGTTTCTCGTTCCTCGCGTTGATTCTGGCTTCGCTGGGGATCTACGGGGTCATCTCGTACTCAGTGAATCAGCGGACGAACGAGATCGGGATTCGCATTGCGCTCGGAGCGCGGACGCCCGCGGTCTTGAAGCTGATCATCGGGCAGGGAGCGAAGCTCGCGGTGCTGGGCTTAGGGATAGGTCTCGGGACAGCGTTTGGGCTTACGCGCGTATTGTCGAGTCTGCTGTTTGGTGTATCTGCCATCGATCCGCTGACATTCATCGGCGTAGCGCTGTCGCTAATGAGCGTGGCGTTGTTGGCCTGCTACCTCCCGGCGCGAAGAGCGACCAAAGTAGACCCGATGGTCGCTCTGCGGTATGAGTAATTAACGGGTGGAGGTACGAAATAGAGCTGAGAAGGAGCGTCACTTGAACGGGAAAGCTGCCCCGGGCTGTTGAGACCGTAAATAATTCGCTCCAAACGGAACTAATGTCCTGAGTCGCGTGTTTCTCAGCGTGACCTTTGCGGCTCCGCGGCTCTGCGGTAAGTTAGGGTCGGCATCCTGGCGAACCGCAAAGGCGCTGAGACGCTGAGACAACGCTGAGATTTAATTTTGGACACCGCCAAATCGGCTGGAGAGTCTTCACACAACGCCGGTATGGTACAAGGGGTGAGCCGGTAGTGGGGTAATAATGTGTTGATGCCTGTGGCGGCCTCTCCTGCCACGGAGTCACTAGGGTACAAAGCCGCACAAAGAAAGCCTTGTGGACCTTCGTGTCCTTGGTGACTTAGTGGCGAGACTCTTCTCAACACGCTATAGCACCACTACCGATGAGCCTGGCTCATGGCTAACGACACCAGTTAGTGTACGTTGCTGTCGACAGGAGGCCGCTATGCGGCCGGTCATATTCAGCCGCCCACTACTCTACAGCGGGTATGCTGAATGAAACTCAGCGATCACGAAATCTTGCGGAGGAAAGTCTAATGAAGCGTGCTCGGATAATCACCGTTCTAATCATCGCTTGTTCTTTTTTAGCGACCGGCAAAGTCTTTTCTCAAACTTCTAGCTCGGATCAGAAGAAACAGCACCCGGCTCTGCCAAGCGAGACGCCGCAGAAATTCGAACCCACAAACGCCGGCTTCGATTACATCAGACGAACCGTGATGATACCGATGCGAGACGGCGTGAAATTGCACACCGTCATCCTCGTGCCCAAGGGCGCCAGCCGTGCACCGATCCTCCTTACCCGCACGCCCTATGATGCAACGGCGCTCACAAGCCATGCTCAAAGCTCTCACCTCGGCCCGATCCTTTCCGGCTACGATAACGCGACCGACGTTATCGTCGAGGGCGGATACATCCGAGTAGTCCAGGATGTACGCGGCAAATACAAGTCGGAGGGCGACTACGTGATGAATCGCCCCCTGCAAGGTCCGCAAAACCCCACGCCGGTCGATCACGCTACCGACACCTACGACACCATCGACTGGCTGGTAAAAAACACGCCGGAGAGTAACGGCCGGGTCGGCATACTCGGGATCTCCTACGACGGGTTCCTGCCGTTGATGGCGTTGATCAATCCACACCCGGCGCTCAAGGTGTCAGTGCCGATGAACCCGATGGTCGATGGCTGGATGGGCGATGACTGGTTTCACAACGGCGCGTTCCGGCAGACTATGATGAGCTACATCTACGACCAGGAGGCGCACCGCGAAAACGAGATCAAGTGGTGGACGAGCCACTACGACCTGTACGACACGCATATGGAGGCCGGCTCGGCGGGCGAGCTCGGGCGACGCCGCGGGCTCGAACAGGTCGGGTTCTGGCGCAAGCTCCTCGAGCATCCGAGCTACGACGCGTTCTGGCGAGACCAGGCCGTGGACAAGATCCTCGCCGCCCAGCCGTTGAAGGTGCCGGTTATGCTCGTACACAGCCTCTGGGATCAGGAAGACATCTACGGCGACATCGCCGTCTTCAAGGCCATAGAGCCGAAGGACGCCAACAACGACAAGGTATTCCTGGTGATGGGACCCTGGCATCATGGCCAACAGATCAAAGACGGCAGCTCTCTGGGCGCAATCAAGTTTGACAGCGATACTGCGCTTTACTTCCGACGAGAGATTCTGCGGCCGTTCCTGGACCAGTATCTCAAAGAGGGCGCGCCGAAGGCGGATATCCCGCCCGTCGTGACTTTCGAAACCGGGACGAACACCTGGCGTCGCCTGCCCTCTTGGCCGGCCGGTTGCGCCAGCGGGTGCTCGGTTCGGCCGACTCCCTTGTACCTCAACTCAGGACTCAAGCTGAGTTTCAACGCGCCTGCACCGGGCAATGCGCCTTACGAGGAATACGTTTCAGACCCTGCCAAACCTGTGCCTTATCGGGCACGCCCCATCGACAACACCTCCTGGTCGCGGTGGCTGGTGGACGACCAGCGCGAGGCCTCGGGCCGCCCGGATGTCGTGTCGTTCGTCTCCAACGTATTGACCGAGCCGGTAAAGATCAGCGGGGAGCCGATAGTAAATCTACTTGCCTCGACAAGCGGAACGGACTCCGACTGGGTGGTCAAGGTGATCGACCTGTATCCCGACGAGGTAGCCGGTCAACCCGCTATGGGCGGGTATCAGTTGATGGTCTCGGCTGACATCTTTCGCGGGCGGTATCGCGAGAGCCTGGAGACGGCCAGGCCCCTCGCACCGAATCAACCGCTGCTTTATCGCTTCGCGTTGCCAACCGCGAATCATGTTTTTCTGAGGGGCCACCGGATCATGGTGCAGATCCAGTCGAGCTGGTTCCCGCTTTACGACCGTAATCCTCAGACCTTCGTACCGAACATCTTCTGGGCCAAACCGGAAGATTACCGAATGGCGGTGCAGCGGATTTATCACGCCCCGGGCCAGGCGAGCTTTATTGAGTTGCCGCTGGTGACGATCCCGTGAAGGCGTCAAGAGCGACGCGGGGGTTATCACCCAAAGGGGCCTGTGTCCTGCCCGCTCTCCGGATTGCAGGTCAACGGCCGGTGTACAGGGTAGTCTCGTCTACGAAGCAGAGGCCGTTGCCCCACGGGTCTTCGGCATAGAAAGACCGTTCACCCCAGGGACGCACGATGATGTCGCCGGCGCTCTCATCGTGAACCGAATCCCTGGAGAGGCAATCCAACTCGCGCGCTCTCGCGTGAACCGTTTCAAGATCTGCCACCGCAAAGTAGGTGTATTCGACGCTGGGCCTTGGCGTAACGCCTCCCGGCGTCGGGTCGAGTATCGCCAGGATGACCGGGCCGCAATCGAAGTAAGCGCGCGAACCTCTCAGCGTTCTTCCCTCAATTGCCAGCAGCTTCGAGTAAAACTCGACAGCCTTCGTCAAGTCGGCCACCTGCAGCATGACACGGAACAGCTTGGGAGAGCCGGCCATCATTCGCCTCCGTTCTTCTACAGGCAGAGTTGTATCTATCGGCGCGCCGGTCTGGTCCTTCCGATCACGTCGTCTGCATCTGCTTGATGTCGGCGAGCAACGTTTGTTCGTGCCCTTGAGGATTCACTTTCTCGTAGACCTTCCGCAGCACGCCTTGCGGATCGATTACGAAGCTGGTCCGGTCCCAGTACATGGTCCCCTTGTATTCGCTCTGTCCGACGCCGCAGGCTTTGAGCAGCTCGGCATTGGTGTCGGCGAGAAGGTCTATCGTAAAGCCAAACTTGTTGCAAAAGCTCTTGTGCGAGTCGACGTCATCCTGGCTCACTCCGACGACGTTGATGCCGGCGTTGTCGAAATCTGACTTGGTCGCCGTGAAAGACTTGCCCTGAATTGTGCAGCCAGGAGTGTCGTCCTTGGGATAGAAGTAGACCACCAGCCAGTTGCCGGCGAAGTCAGCCAGCTTGACGGTCTTGCGATCTTGATTTGGGAGAGAAAAATCCGGAAACCGTCTGCCTGTCTCGATCATCATGTCTCATCCTTTCGTTTCTGGTTGAATCTTGCGTGCGCGGATTAAGGACCGCGCAGCCTGGAAATCCTTGCATGTGCGTTCTTCATCAAGACTGTAGAACATTTCACCCCTCTGGAGTGGTGCCTCGGCCGACCGTCGACTTTTGATTGCACCCTCTCATTCCTTTCCCACAAGCTCTATCGCGATCGAATCAGGACCCTCGATCATAGCGGCTTGTGCGGCGCCCTTGCCAAAGCGATGAAGCTCCTCGAGCACCTTCACTCCTGTCTTGCGCAACCGCTCCAGGGCTGACGCGACATCGGGGTAGCTAACCGCGATGTGATCTACCACGTGTCCGCGAGTGCTCACCAACGGACCGGAGCGTTGGCGAGGATAGATGATTAGAGCGACGTCGCCAATTCGCACCGAAGCAGCCGGAGAGCGGATCACGCCAAGTGGTTCGCTTGGCGCGGCAAACGGAACTTCACACGGCCCGGTTCGTTGAGCGCCGGCTCGGCTCACGGCGCCGAGGTGCTTTTGATACCACTCAGCCGCGCACAGAGGCGCATCGCTGTACAGGTGCACATGAATAAACGCTCGCGTTTGAGACGTGTTGATTTCGGCAAGCGCGCCGTCGGGGCCTTTCATATAGGCGAACAGTGTTCTCGATCCGAGCCGGGTCATCGGCGTGTGAAACGTGACCCCGGCGGCAAGGTGTTTCTTGTAGTCCGCTTCCATGTCTGTACTGCCCCAACCAAAGTGCCAGATGGCGGTGTCGGGCGCGGTCGGCGGAGCAGTCGAGGCCTTGTCGAAGAGCAAGTACATGTTCTCGCTTTGCACGGCCTTCCACCCGGCGAGGCTGGCCTTTTTTGTCACGTCGAAGGTCCTGGTGTAAAACTCAACGGCGTTTGGGGGATCGACTGAGTTTAAATGGACGTGATGAAACGCGGCTGGTGGCGCCGCGCCCTGTGAGAGCCCCACGACGCCCGAACCGCAGAGACACAAAAGCGCTATCAAGACAGCGAGCGCGCGCATTCGGTATCGCATTCGTTAGGCCTCCTCGAAACGGCGAAATAATATGAAGCCGGTAGGATCGAGTCAACCGTAGTTCTGCGCTCGCTGTCGCGACATCGTAGGCAGAAGGACGAGTCCACAATTATCAAAGCGCATCGGTGGTGGGGTAATACTGAGTTGGTGCCTGGTGGCGCCCCCCCCGCCGCGAAGACTCTAAGAAACAAAGCCGCACAAAGAAAAGCTTTGGGGACCTTGGGGTCCCTGGTGGCTTCGTGGCGCTGCTCTTCTCGACACGCAATTG
Source organism: Blastocatellia bacterium (assembly GCA_049273855.1). Taxonomy (GTDB): domain Bacteria; phylum Acidobacteriota; class Blastocatellia; order UBA7656; family UBA7656; genus Onstottus_B. Next base: position 24,881 of record JBASRN010000232.1, on the reverse strand, counting down.
CACCACTGCCAGTGCATCCCGGAGTTTCTCCAGTGGATAACTTTGCTTTATAATCTCCAGTTCCTGAAGCGTGGATTCAGTGACATGGCCGATTTGAATGTTAACCCTACAATGCCAATGTGACTCTGTCTGATAGCGTGATGGACCGCGTTTTGGAAGAGATGTGGTTCAAATAGTGGGAAGGAGGAGTCTATGAGTTCACCACCTAACGCTCAATATGCCCCTGAGACGTGTCAATGGTGTCACGGAACCGGCTACGACCGGGTTCCGCTCAACCCGGGGCGATCCGGCAGGTTTCCGATGTGCCGCATCTGCAGCGGACAAGGGCGTGTGCAGGTTGCACAACCCTCTATGCCTTGCGTTCACTGCAAAGGCACGGCTATGAATCCCAATGCGGACTCAAATCGACTGGAGACGATACCGTGCACCCATTGTGGTTCTACTGGTTGGTCACTGCGCTGGATTCCGCCTCGCTAGTCACGGTTTGAAGCCGCACCGTCAACATCATCCTATGGCGCACTCCGGTGCCGTCAAGGGGGCCGAGTCTGACACAAGCCCGAAGCCAGCCTACCCACCAGTCCGCTACACTGCCGGCGGTGATTTCTGATAGCATCACGTGAGTTAATCAGAAGAAACGTGCGCCGGGGTGGTGGAATGGCAGACACAGAGGACTTAAAATCCTCTGGCCCGCAAGGGCCGTGCGGGTTCGAGTCCCGCCCTCGGCATCAAAGACTCAGTGGCTTGCCGCTACGAGGCGCGACTTGTGGCGCGAAGGCGCTGTCTTACACCTGCCCGACCATCTCCACCCATCCCATTCGCTTTGTTAAGAATCCATCGGCGGTCGATCTTTATCATCAGTCCAATTTAATGAACTTCGCCACCGATGGAACGCCCTCGCCGTTCAGGATGAACAACATGTACCACCCTCGCGGAGCGGTCGCGTGTGGATGCCAGCCGTTGGGCGCCGTAGCGTACAACGAGTTCTCACCCGCATAGTTGAACAACAATTGGACTACGCGCTGCTCGCTGTCGGTGTTGTGCGTCGGCGCCATCGGCCGGACCAGGACCACCTTTGTGATGTGGTACGCTTCCGGCGTACATATCTCGAACTCTTCACCAAGATGGACAAGTTCAGGCACCGTGCCGATTTCCGGCCGCGCGCCTTTGAACAAGTAGGGCGGACTGAAGACCTCGATGGTGTTGTTGTGCCAGCCGCAGGACATCACCTCACCTGTAGGCAGCAGCAGCGCATGCGAGTGGTACTTCCGCTCGCTTGGCTGTTCATCCATCTCCGACCAGGTGTTCGTAGCCGGGTTGAACAACCAACTGGGTTCGCCGGTGGGCGCGCCTCCTGACACGAAGACCGTTCCGTCCGGCAACAACACCGGGTTGACGTTGACCCGGGACGTGGGCTGCGCCTGCCCGGCCGCCATCGGAAGCGGAAATGCCGGCTGCCATGTCGGCGACAGATGCGAGAGGTTGATGATCTGATACGTCCTGCTCTTGTCCAGGTTACCCCCACCCACTATCATCACCTGCGCGAACGGGAACGTCGGGCTCAGCAAGAGCACGGACATGCCCTTGGTGCGATCGTTCGGCTCGAGATTGGTCCACGCGCCTTTCAAGTTGTCTGTATTGTCGAACTCGAAATACCCCGACGGCTCATTCGTGGGATAGTCAGCTGGAAACGAGCCGCCGCTGGCGAACCCGACCGGTGCGAAGAATATCTCGCCTCCCGGCAGCAAATGGAGACCGGGATACAGCGGGTTGAATGCCCGGTCCCCGCCCGTTGTGGTGACCAGTTGGAACTGGCCGGTCGCCTCTTCATAAATCTCCATACTCGGATTGCGACCGGAAGCAATCAAGACCCGTCCCGGCACGTCTCCCAGTGTGACAAGGGTGGGGTACCAACGATCAAAGTGAAGAAATGTCCGGTTGTCGAAGGCGTCTTTCGTGAAGCTCCAGCTTCCGGCGGGTCCTGACACCGGATCAAATAACCATGCAAAGTTGGGGTGTGGAGTATCCCCCAGATCGCCGCCGCCTCCAACCACCAGGAGCCGGCCATCGGACAAGAACGAGTGTCCGGAGCAATAAAGATTGTCGGTAGGGGGCGCGGGTAGCCGGATCTCAACTTCCGCCCTGTTGAACGGGTTCCAGAGCGGCGTTCGCGATGCCTCCAGACCACACGCCGCTTCAATAAACATTACCCAGCCGGTGCGCAGCATCGCAGCGTGAACCACATCGATCTGATCGCCATCATCGGTTTGAATCTGGCCGATCTCGCACCACTCACCAAAAGTCGCGGGGCCCATGAGGGCAATCAGCTGGTCTAGAAACTTAGTCAGATCCAGCCCGACCATGACGTCGCGCAGTTGATCGATGTGCGCGAAACCAAGCACGGGACTGACTTGATCGCGCGCGGTCAGAATGGCCCGCGCCTGCGCGAATTCTATCAGTTTTTCCCGGTCCAACTGTTCCTCGACGTCCGGTCTCCTCAGCACAGGCTCGGGCTCGGCGAGCGGAATTTCGTTTTTTGGAGCAAAGGCGAGATCGTTCGGACTGCGCGCCGCGTTGATGAAACGCAGTAGACGACGATGAGTCTTAGGGTCGAGCGTGGTGTTGGGTGTTTTCTCGTCAGCCATTGAAGTACCTCCATTTTGCGGACAGTTCGGACGGAAATTCTTAAACGGGCCGCGGGGCGCAGCCGGTCACGTTTGACAGGTTTATCATCGACTTCGCTGACGTGACGCTGTGAGGAAGTCGCACGTAAGCGCGACCTTCAATACCGATGCATATCTACTCCGGCAACGCTCCCCTGTCAATGCCCAAAGTGGGTAGTGGGGTGATAATGTGTTGTGCCTGGTGCCGCCTCTCCTGCCACGAAGACACTAAGACTCAAAGCCGCACAAAGAGAAGCTTTGTGGACCTTCGTGTCGTTGGTGACTTGGTGGCGAGATTCTTCTCAACACGCTATTGCACCACTACCCCAAGTGAGCCTGGATTGCAGGTTTTGCCTGAGCGTCGGAGCGGCTGGTACAATCCGCAACATCCCGGAGACGGGGACCGGTGACTACCGATGAGAGATGAGCCACAAGCGAGCGCCGCTCAAGACTCACCGTCTAGTCATCGAAGGCTGCTGCTTTCGCTCGGGCTGATCATCATCGCGATCCTCGGTCTTGTTTTCACTCGCAACCTAATCGACTTTCCGGTCTACTACGCCGCCGGACGATCGCTTCTCAATGGCCGGAGTGATCTTTACTCGCCGGATTTCGCTGCAGGCCGAGTTATGGACTACCGGTATCCGCCTTTCTTTTTGCTGGCGCTTGCGCCGCTGTGGCTGATGCCGTACGCAGGAGCCGCATACATCTGGTTTCTGCTCCAGGTCTCTCAGATCATCGGATGCGTCGTGGTTTTGCGCCGAGTGCTTGGCGCGGCGCAGCTAACCTGGAAGATCTGGCTGATCTCCGCGCTTGGCGTGGGCCAGTACTATGTGATGGTGCTTCACTATGGCAACGCGCATCTGATTGCCCTCTTTCTTTTGTTCGCAGCATTCTACTGCGCTTTCAAGAACAAGAAGCTGCGCGGGGCCGCCGCGATGTCGTTGGCGATCACAATCAAGCTTACGCCCGTGCTGCTTCTGCCGTTCTTTGCTTTGAGACGGAAGAGAGACTTCCTGCTGCTGGTTGGGGCGTTGTTGATCGCGGTAAATCTGTCGCCTGCCGCTTATTTTGGCTTCAATCAAAACGGTGAGCTGCTTAGGACCTGGTACAACCATGTAATCGCAGATCAGGAGTTTCACGAAACCAATGGTCCGATCAATCTTTCACTGAAGGGTCAGCTCCGAAGGTACTTCACTCAGGTGGACTACGGGCAACGCATCGATGGGGACGTGCAGTATCCCGCGATCAACGTTGCGTCGATGAGCGCCCAGCAGACAGACGCGGTTTGGATGATCATAGCGGCGATCGTGTTTGCATCCGCGCTTGCGGTAGTGTGGAAATCATCGCGGCGCCGGCTGAATGGATGTGGCGCCGGAAAAGCTGGGGCCACGACGGAAAAGGGAAACGGATGGTGTGTGGATCGAGCGGCGCTCGAGTTTGGCTTGATGATATGTGTCGGATTGTTGGTTGGGCCGCTAACGTCGAAGATCTACTTCATCGCACTACTGTGGCCGATCGTTTGTCTCTCGAGCTTTACAGCGACCAAGGCAACTGCAGCCGCGAGGTTTGGATATCGTGTGCTTCTCCTGATTTCAGCGCTCAATTGTGTTTTGCCTTTGCTGCCCGGACGCCAGCTTCAGAGGCTGTTACTTGTTCTGGGAGTGGATTTCTTCGTGAACTGTCTTCTGTTGGCAGCGGTGACGTACTCGCTGATCGCGAGTTCCCGCTCTCGAGCGAGACCATCCGCTGAACCGCAAAGGCAAGCCCCATTAACAGCCAAAACGTCATGACCACCTCGCCGTCTCCGAAGTTGAAATGAACCAGCGAACTCACGTTGAAAGCTACGAGTGCGCCCAGACAACCGAGTTGAATTCCCCACAAGTCGGACCGACCCGCCGCCATCAGACTCCTGCTCGATCTGAGCATCGCGACGAAGAGTATGCACATGAGCGCGGAGTAAAAGATCAGCGCCGGCAGCCCCCACCAGGTGGCGATCTGTATTGGCGTTGAGTGAAAGTGTCCCGGCGGCAAGCGGCCCTCATCGTAAAGTCCCAGGCTCGCTTTCAGCTTGGCCTCGCTGCCCTTCCCTATGCCGACAACCGGGTGGTTTCTAATTATTCCGAACGCTTCACGCCAGACCTCGAGCCGCCAGGCGGTGCTTTGCTCCTGAGGATCAAGCACCGAGATGCCGCGCGTGCGCTCGACCATCAATAAGGCAACAGAAGCCAATATCAAAATGCCGGCGGCAGCGGTCAGTATCGCTCGGCGGCGAGAACTGGCAAGGGCCATCGCGAGGACGGCGATACCCAATCCCGCAAGAGCGGCTCGGGTCGCGGTCATAACCAGTGCCGCGCTCACCAGCAGGATCGACAAAGCCAGAAAGAGGCCCAAACCGGAACGCTTCCCCGGATAAGCGAGGAACAGTCCCACCGCCAGAGCCGCGATCAGTTCAAGTACTTCGGCGTAGGTCTCGTAGTGACTGTAGAAGCCGGTTACCCGAAAGTTGCGGCCCGGCGATGTAGTCAGCCCGAGCCCCGCGCCCGACGTCAGGGCTTGTTTCAACCCCTGGCGTTTGACAGTTATTGAGCCTACTGCTTCCGTTCGCTGGTACTTTACTCGAAGCACACCGCGCCGGGAGCCGATTATCGCCGCAAGGTCAGCCGGCGTGTCGACCTTCTGATCATCGGCCTCAAGGATGACATCGCCTACCATCAGCCCTCGATTGGACAGCGGACTGTCCTGGCTCATGCTGTCGATTCTGATCCCGCGGCCGGCCACCAACTGACTCGCGCTGTAGGCCACGTTGATCAGACACGACCCGACAAGCGCGAAGGCTAGAAACCTTGCGAAGCGTGGGCTCTTGACGTTGTTGCTGACAAAATAGAAAGCGAAGAAAAACGCGGGGCTCTTCAACCCTTTGACGCTGACAAGCGGATCGTATGACAGGAACGAGGACACAACGCAGCACGCAAAGAAACCCAGGATGGCAACATCGATCGGTGTTCTTGCGAGGCGGAACTCTCCCCTGGCCGCAAGTCTTATGCACCACGCGACCAACCCGAGAAGCGACGCCGATTGCGTTATCGCTATGGAGTGGGGCGCGAACACCGCGTACACCGCCAGCGAGAACAGCACAATGCCGCCCGTAATCGAGTCTACCCGCTCTTTGATTGGCGTGGGCACCCGGGAGGCGGGATTGTTTATCAAACTCGTCAATCTATGTCGTTTAGCTCCTCGCTTACCATCCGCGCCTAGCCTTTGATTCGGCAAGCAAGAGCATAAGTTTGCGTCTGGCGCTTGTCAACAACCGCACGCTCGAGGCGTACGCGCCAGGTTTTGAGAGTACCTCGGAAATCCCAAACGGGCTTCCAACGTATATCGAGTTGAATCTACCGCCAACCTGATCTTAAAGGGGCGCCCTTTTTATATTTAGCGTTGGTTTGCCAGGCGAACCGGCTTCAACTAGCGCCGCATTCATGAGATAAATGACAGCGCACGCGTAGTCAGAACATGAAAGTCTCCTTGTTTATAACCTGCCTTGTCGATCAGTTCTTTCCGGAAACCGGCGTGAGCACGGTCGGCGTCCTCCGAAGGCTCGGCGTCGAGGTCGACTTTCCCGCAGCCCAGACTTGCTGCGGCCAGCCCGCCTACAATAGCGGATTCCATGCGGAAGCCAGGGGCCTGGCCGAGCTGTTCATCTCGATATTCGAGAAGAGCGAGTATGTCGTCGCTCCGTCCGGTTCGTGCGCGAGCATGGTTCGCGTCTTCTATCCCGACCTGTTCAGAAACGACCCCGAGATGCTCAGACGAGCGGAGGCGCTTGCGGCGAAGACCTATGAGTTCGGCGAGTTTCTGGTGAAGGTGCTCGGTGTTGAAGACGCCGGCGCTTCTTCGAGCGGCAAGGTCGCCTTGCACCAGTCGTGTCACTTGCTGCGCGAGCTTGGAGTGAAGGACGAAACGCAGCGGCTGTTGAGGGCGGTTAAAGGCATCGAGCTGGTTGAGCTTGAGCGAGCGGACGCGTGCTGCGGGTTCGGCGGATTGTTCTCGGTAAAGTACCCGCAAATCTCGGGCGGCATACTTCAAGAGAAGATCGATTGCATAGTGAAGAGCGGCGCCGACGTGGTTGTAGCGTGCGACGCGGGCTGTCTTATGCAGATAGCGGGCGGTCTCAGCCGTCAGGGCTTCCAGACCCGAGCCATGCACCTTGCTGAATTGTTGGCGAAGAATGATGCGTGACGCGAGAGCATGGAGTTCAGGCTTTAGCCTGGTCTTTGTAGTTACGTAACGCACTATGAGGCTAAAAGCATGAAGTCAGGCTTTAGCCTGGTTTTTGTGGAGTTCAGGCCTTTAGCCTGGTTTTTGTAGGCGCGTCACGCACTACCAGGCTAAAGCCTGTACTCCATGCCCTTGAACTCGATGCTCACGGGTCACGAATCACCCCGATGCGCGTAAGCGACGAATCTTTCCTTGAGAACTCGACGGCTGCGGTGCACAACGAGCCGCTGCAGTCGAGGCTGCGCGTTCTCAACAATTTCAACTTCAAACGCGTTGCGGCGTTCGCTGACCTCGCCGACGGTGAAGCGCTGCGCGATCGCGCTCGCGAGATCAAGAAACACACAATAGCCAACCTCGATCGCTATCTGGTGCGGCTGGAGGAATCGGTCGCGCGGCTTGGAGGCACTGTTCACTGGGCGCGCAACGGCGACGAAGCGCGCGCGATCATCCTCGAGATTGCTCGAAGCCATAACGTCAAACGAGTCGTGAAGAGCAAGTCGATGGCTACCGAGGAGATTGAGTTGAATGAAGCCTTCGAAGCCGCCGGAATCGAACCGGTCGAAACCGACCTCGGCGAATACATAGTCCAACTCGCCCACGAGAAGCCGTCCCACATCCTTGCCCCCGCGATTCACAAGTCGAAGGGCGATATTTCAGAGCTGTTCGCGGCTCGACTTGGCGGCCCGCACCTGGTCGAGGCCGAGGAGCTGACCAAACTCGCCCGCAAGCAACTGCGTGAGAAGTTCCGCTCGGCCGAGATGGGAGTGACCGGCGCAAACTTTGGAGTAGCGGAAACCGGAACGATCGTGCTCGTCGAAAACGAAGGCAACATCCGGCTGAGCACTACGCTGCCGCGCGTTCACGTCGCGCTGATGGGAATCGAGAAGGTGATTCCGAAGCTCGATGACCTTGCCGTGTTTCTCAAGATTCTCGCGCGCAGCGCAGCGGGCCAGAAAATGTCGAGCTACGTTTCGTTTATCACCGGCGCCCGGCGAGCCGGTGAAGCGGACGGAGCACGGGAGTTTCACCTTGTAATTCTGGACAACGGCCGGACGACTATCCTTGCGGACCACGAGAAACGCGAGTCGCTTTACTGTTTGCGCTGCGGCGCCTGTCTGAACATTTGTCCCGTTTACCAGAAGATCGGCGGGCACGCTTATGGGTCGGTCTACTCCGGCCCGATCGGATCGATCATTACGCCGCCAATGGCCGGAATCGAGAAAGCCAAGGACTTGCCGTTCGCATCCTCGCTCTGCGGCGCGTGTCGCGAAGTCTGCCCGGTTAGAATAAACATACCTCACGTTCTTTTGAAGCTGAGGAGCGAGTGGGTTGAAGACAAACGCGAGGATGGGTCGGGTCCGCCGTTTGTCGAAAGAGCGGCTATGAAGCTCTGGCGGCGAGCGATGAGTCATCCGGTGCTGTACAGCTTGCTATTTCGCTCCGCCGCTTTCTTTCAGGGGCTGTTCTTGGAGGAAGGCAAGCTCAAGCGCTTGCCGCCCCCGTTTAGCGCGTGGACCGAGAATCGAGACTTCCCTCCGTTCGCAAAGAAATCGTTTCGCCAGATGTGGAAAGATGGGATGTAGTAAGACCATTTCTCGGTGACTAATGAAAGCCAGGACGAAATCGGCGCGTGAAGACACACTGTCTCGAATCAAGATTGCGTTGTCGGACTCGGATCGCTCAACGCGCGGTTCTATCAAGAGTGGAGCCAGGCAAACCGGCAACGGAATTCATCTCGTGCAGGAGATTAGAGCCCGCTGCGTCGAAAACCGCGCTGTGCTTGTCGAGCAATTCAACAGAGAGCTTGCGGCGGTGGGCGGAGTGTTTCACCGCGCTTCGAGCGCAGAAGCGGCTTGCGATCACATCGTCCGCGTCGCTTCGTCTCACAAGACTCGCCTTGCCATTGGTTGGAACGTCGCGATTATTGAGGAGATCGGTCTCGGAACCAGGCTCGAGCAAGCGGGCGTCAAGTTCTTCACCCGCGGCGAAGGTGTCAATGATCAACACTTCGCCAGTCGCGCGGCTGCCGCCGACATCGGTGTCACCGCGGTCGACTATGCGCTTGCGGATACCGCCACGCTCGTACTGCGCACCGGATCGGGACGAGCCCGCTCGGTTTCGCTGCTTCCTCCGGTCCACATTGCGCTCTTGAAGCCTGACCAGATCATTCCGGGATTGGATGATCTGTTTCCCCTGCTGGGCGACAACCATGCGAAGTCGAACGTAAGCCTCGACAGCGCTCTGACCTTTATCACCGGTCCAAGCCGAACCGCCGACATCGAGCTGACGCTGGTTGTCGGTGTCCACGGTCCGCAAGAACTTCATGTCGTTCTTCTGGACGAAGGCGATTGCTCGATGCAAAGGAGCTAGGCGATGCGTGATGGCTGGCCGATCGTGTTTTTGATTCTCGTGGCTTCGCTAACCTCTGCCGGATGCATCTGCGCGCAGCCGGACGCTGCAGCCACAGATGGCGCGCGCAAGTTGGGTCCGGTTCGAATAGGCTTCTCGATGGACACCCTGAAAGAGGAGCGCTGGCAGCGCGACCGCGATTTGTTCGTTGCGCGAGCGCAAGAGCTCGGCGCCGAAGTCCTGGTTCAGGCTGCCAACGGCGACGATGCGTTACAGACCGCGCAGGCGGAGAACCTGCTGACTCAAGGGGTGGATGTGCTTGTAGTCGCGCCGCACAACGCCGAAGTCGCCGCGTCGATCGTCGATTCAGCCAAGCGCCAGGGTGTGCCCGTTCTTAGCTATGACCGGTTGATTCGCAACAGCGACGTGGACCTCTATATTTCCTTCGACAACGTGAAAGTCGGGGAAGCTCAGGCCAGGTATCTTCTGGACCGAGCGCCGCGCGGCAACTACGTTTTGATCGGAGGCTCGCCCACCGACAACAACGCTCGGATGTTTCGCGCGGGCCAGATGAATGTCCTGCAGCCCGCCATTGATCGCGGCGACATCAAGATCGCCGCCGATCAGTGGGCGCGTGAGTGGCTGGCCAGCGAAGCGCTCAAGCACACCGAGAACGCGCTCACGCAAACCAAGAACGACATCGTGGCCGTGGTTGCCTCAAACGACGGCGTCGCCGGCGGAGCCGTCCAGGCGCTTGGCGAGCAGAGTCTCGCGGGTAAGGTGTTTGTCTCAGGGCAAGACGCCGAGCTTGCGGCGCTGCAACGAATCGTTGGCGGCACTCAGTCGATGACCGTCTACAAGCCGGTCGCCAGACTTGCACTCCGCGCCGCCGAGGCGGCGGTTTCGCTCGCGCTCGGGGAGAAGTTCGATGCTCCAGCGACGGTTAACAACGGGAGGAAGGACGTGCCTTCCGTGCTGCTCGATTCGATCACCGTCGATCGAAACAACGTGGTTGACACGGTGATCAAGGACGGCTACTTGAAGATGGAGGACGTGTTTCGCAACGTCCCCCGAACCCAGTGGCCACCTGCTCCTCAAGGTTGATTCGATGACAAACGGCCAGGCGCCTCCGCTTCTGGAGATGCGCGACATCATCAAGACCTTTCCCGGTGTGAGAGCTCTGGACGGTGTGTCGTTCGATCTTCGGGCTGGGGAAGTCCACGCGCTGTGCGGTGAGAACGGGGCGGGAAAGTCGACCCTGATGAAGATCCTTGCCGGCGTTTATCCAAGCGGCGACTACAGCGGTGACGTTCGCATTGATGGAAGAGCGCAGCGCTTCGCGGGGGTGCGCGACTCGGAAGCCGCAGGCGTCGCCGTGGTCTTTCAAGAGCTATCGCTCGTTCAGGAGATGACCGTCGGCGAGAACATCTTTCTCGGACGCGAGCCCCGGAAGTTTGGCGTCGTCCTCTGGCAGGAGTTGTACGGCCGCGCTCGCAAGTTGCTCAACGATCTTCACCTCTCGATTGACCCACACACGACAGTCCGCCAGCTCGGCATCGGACAGCAGCAGTTGGTCGAAATCGCGAAAGCGCTTTCACACGACGCGCGAATCCTTGTGCTCGACGAACCGACTGCCGCGCTGACCGGCGCGGAAGCCGAGACACTGTTCGGAATACTAGGCCGCATGCGCGAGCGCGGCGTGGGAATGATCTACATCTCGCACAAGCTCGAAGAAGTGTTTAGTCTTAGCGATCGGATCACCGTTCTGCGGGACGGCAAAACCATCGGCACATACGCGCGCGGCCAGATAAGCGAGGCCCGCGTTATCGCGTTGATGGTAGGGCGCGAAGTTGATCAGCTCTTCCCCGCGGCCGCGCACAACCTCGGTGAGATAATCTTCGAAGCTCGACACATTACGGTGTCAGATCCGGCCGTTGCCGGAAAGAAGCTCGTGACCGACGTCAGCTTCAGCGTACGCGGCGGCGAAGTGCTCGGGATCGCGGGACTGATGGGCGCGGGCCGCAGTGATCTGTTGATGGCGATCTTTGGCGCGCATGCGGGCCGGGTAGCGGGCGAGGTTTACATCCACGGGCAACGAGCGTGGTTGAACAACCCGTCGGACGCGATCAACCACGGCCTCGCTTTTGTGACCGAAGACCGGAAGCGATTCGGCCTGGTGCTGGACCAAACGATTCTTCACAACCTAACGCTTGCGAGCTTGCGCCGGGTGTCCGGGCGCTTTGTCACTCATATCGACGCCGAAGCGGCCGCCGCCCAGCAAGCGTCACGCGAGTTGAACATCAAGGCTCCCAGCATCTTCGCGATCGCAGGGACGCTGTCGGGCGGAAATCAGCAGAAGGTAGTCCTGGGGAAATGGCTCCTCGCCAAGCCTGCGATCCTGTTTCTGGACGAACCGACGCGCGGAATAGACATCGGCGCGAAGCAGGAAATCTACGCGCAGATCAGCGAGCTGGCTCGGACGGGACTCGCGATCGTGCTGGTCTCGTCCGAGTTGCCGGAAGTGCTGGGCCTCGCGGATCGAGTGCTGGTCTTGCACGAGGGCCGTGTGAGCGGCGAGTTCTCGCGAGCAACGGCGACTCCAGAGGCGGTGATGGCTTGCGCAACAGGTCGAGCCTCGGAATAAGAGCATGGAGTACAGGTTTTAGCCTGGCAGTGCCTCAACGCAATACGTCATAACGTCCCCGCTGCGAGCTAAATCGCGAGATACCTCTCACCGCGAAGACGCCAAGACGCTGAGGTTGCGCAGAGATGAACCAGATCGCAAGCTCGATGGTGAAGGAATGGAAGAACCGAACGCTGAAGCTCAAGATAGAGGAGAGAAACTCGCGGCGAATACCGTAGAACAAACAAGGATCGGTAGTCTCAAGCTCCCTCGCGAGGCGCTTCGAGCCTACACGATGGTGCTCGCATTGATCGCGGTGTGGGTCTTTTTCCAATACGCGACGGGCGGGATATTTCTCGAGGCGAGAAACTTCTCGAACTTGATGCGTCAGACCGCCGTGACCGGAGTCCTCTCAGTCGGAATGCTGATGGTCATCGTCACCGGCCAGATAGATCTCTCCGTCGGTTCGGTGGTGGGCCTTGCCGGTGGCGTCGCTGCGGCGGCCGCATCCCAGGCATGGCTCGGGTGGGGATTGATCCCATCGCTTGCGGCGGCAGTCATCGTCGGCTTAATGATAGGCGCGGCGCACGGACTCCTCGTGGCTTACGCAAGCGTTCCCGCTTTCATCGTCACGCTGGGTGGACTGCTTGTCTGGCGTGGAGTTATTAAAGGCGTCAGCCAGGGCAACACGATTCCGATTGAGCTGCAGGGCTTTAAGGCGATCGGTCAGTGTTATTTGCACCCGCTGGCCGGCTACACGATAGCGGGGGTGATCGTGGGGGCGATAACATGGCAGACGATCCGGCGCAGTCGCTCCCGGCAGCTTTACGGGATGGCCTCTCAAGGCTCGGCGCTCGTTGCGGCAAGAATCCTCGCGCCTTCGATCGCAGTCCTGGCTTTCACTTACGCGTTGAACGCCTACACCGGCATCCCCGCGCCAGTCATCATTCTTCTTGCGGTAGCGTTACTCGGGACCTTCATAACTCAGAACACGACGTTCGGGCGTTACCTGTATGCGATCGGCGGCAACCCCGAAGCCGCGCGCTTGTCGGGTATCAGCATTCGACGCCACCTGCTCGCGGTCTTTTGTATAATGGGCGCGCTCGCCGGGGTTGCTGCGCTCATCTATACGGCTCGGGTCGGTAGCGCGTCGCCCGACGCGGGGGTGCTTCTGGAGCTGGACGCGATCGCGGCGTGTGTCATCGGCGGGGCGAGCTTGATGGGGGGCCGCGGAACGGTGTTCGGGGCTTGCGTAGGCGCGCTCTTCATGGCGAGCCTGGACAATGGGATGTCGCTGAAGAACTTGCCGGACTTTACTCAGGACATAATAAAGGGAGCGATTCTGGTGGGCGCGGTGGGTCTCGATATGCTCGGCCGCCGAAGAGGATGAAGCGCCGCCTGACCGCGAAATTCGTCCTTCGACCGCCCATCCTCGGGACTCGGATCACGAACTACTGACGACTTGACTCAGCCCGCCCCTCGGAGGTCGGAAAGCACTCGGAGGCGGCGGCGATCATCCCACCCTGGCTAGATCGAGACTCAGTCTGGCATGATGAGTAACGCGCGAGACTTTAGCGACGCAGCGACCTCCGCGGACCGCTAGTCCGGCTGCGGCGAAAGATTAGGAGTTGTTGTCTTGTTGAGTAGCTCACCCAATACGTTCAGAGTCCGAAGCGACAGGCTTTGGAGATGGGTTGGCGCCATCATCGTGCTAGCCGGATCGGCCGCCGGTGGTTTCACAGCTCAGCGTCCGTTGGCGACGTCCGCTGATAATCCTTCTCCGGGAATCGGCAGCTTTGCGAGCCCGACCACCTTATCCATTCCCGCGGCTATAGAGAGCAACAAGACAGGCAGTACCGAGCTCAAATGGGTTTTTGGAGGCAAAGCGCAACGCGGATGGGCTATATACCTACCGCTGATCCTCGAAGCGGTGGGAGCCCGGAAGGACATGGAAAGCGCTGAATTTGCCGAGGCGGTTGCGCACTGGCAAACAGTTCGCGGGCTTCGCGCGACTGGCGTTGTTGACCTCGAGACCTGGTCGGAGATGATCCGTGAGCTCCAATCTCGTCGGATCAAGCAGCGAAATAGCCCACCGAGCGAAGGCCTCGTCGTCGTGCCGGCATCGGAGTTCTATGATGACGAGCGGCCCGCTGAACTCAGGCAGGTCGAAAGAAACGCTTACGCCGCCTATAAGCGTCTGGTGGCTGGAGCAGCAAAGGACCGGTCTCTCGGATTACGCGTCACCGCCTCGGGCGAGTTTGATCCCGCGGAGAAGTATCTAAAAATCATCTCCGGGTTCCGATCTCGAGAACACCAGGATCGGCTTAGACAAGCCGCGCCTCGCGCGGGAAGAGCGGGTCTGGCCGTCAATAGTCCTCACTTCACCGGCCGCGCGCTTGATCTCTATGTAGGTGGGGAGCCGGTGAGCTCAGCGGACGACAATCGTCTCGCTCAAACCCGAACGCCTGTTTATAGGTGGCTGGTGAAGAACGCCGGTAAGTTCGGTTTCCGCCCCTACTTCTATGAACCCTGGCACTGGGAGTATGTACCCGGACCGCAGTAAACCCGCCACCTCTGACAAAACGGCATTCCTCATACTCGTCATATATTCGTGAGTGTAAAAGTGGGAAAAATCTTTAGTGAAGTCTTCGTTGGGCGAGGGTCCGTGATGCTCCTTGCCTCGACGATTCTGCTGGCTGCCCCGATTGGGCCGGCGGCGCGAGGGAGTACGCCGTCGGCATCACGGGCGGTTGAGTCCCTGGCGGTTCGAGCGGGCCGTCCTCAAAGGCGGGTAAAGCTAACCGCTGCAAGAGTCCGAGAAGCTGAGCAGCGGCTCTCGGATCTGGGGTACTGGACTGGCCCAATCGACGGGGTGCTGGACGCCGGGTCCAGACAGGCGTTGATCGCCTTCCAGAAAGTTGAAGGGCGAACGAGGACGGGTCGGCTGACGCTCAAAGGGATTGAAGCGTTGCGTTCCGCGACGCGTCCGGCACCGCTCGAGGCCGGTCCGTTTCACGTCGAGATTGACCTGGTGCGTCAGGTTCTGTTCATAGTCGACGACGGCGGAACGGTTTCGAAGGTTCTCCCCGTGTCTACGGGCAACAACAAACCTTTCGACACATCGGAGGGGACTCTGACGGCGGTCACGCCTCGAGGTAGGTTCACGATCTCGCGAAAGATTCCGGGCTGGCGCAAGAGCGAGCTCGGACTAATGTATTACCCAAGCTACATCGTCGGAGGAATCGCGATACACGGCAGCAAGTCAATGCCCGCGTATCCGGCGAGTCACGGCTGCATCCGTATCCCTATGCACGCGGCGGAGGAGTTCAGTGATATCACTCCAATAGGCACGCCGGTAATTGTTCACGAAAATCGGGCTGTGCCAAACGAGCTAACAATTCTATAATCACGCCCGTGGAGAGCTCTACTTCAACGCCTAGCCCTGAACAGTCAACTGTTCGTCCGGATCGAAACGAGCCCTATCTCCGGTTTCACGCGGTCAAGATATACGTCCGAGATCAGGATCGAAGCCTGCGATTCTATCTGGACCAGCTTGGATTCAGTCTCGTCTATGATACGCGACTTCAATCCGGTGAACGCTGGGTAGCTGTCGCGCCGCCTGACGGCACCGCGATCCTTGCGCTTGTCGCGCCCAAGCCGAGCTCCAGAGAGTACAAGCTCATCGGTAGGGCTACCCAGGTTGCGTTTGTGACGAATGATGTCATCGCCAAGTTCCATGAGTGGTCTAAGCGCGGGGTTAAGTTTGGACACGTTCCGCGATTGAAGCGCATCAAGTATGACCGGCAGGCGCCGTCGAATTCCCCTGCCCCGTCGATGTTGCTTGGCGAGCAGACGCCGGTTTGGGGCGGTGTGTTCACTCGCTTCGAAGATGTCGACAGGAATTCGTTTTCGCTGGTGAGCTTCGATGAAGTCAGCCAGGCTCTCGACGCGCAACGCCGCGCGACGGCGGAGAAGCTGGAATCGGAGCGCCGCGCCGCCCAGGAACTGGAAATCGCAAAACAAGTGCAGGCCAGGCTCTTCCCTCAAACGTTGCCTCCCCTCGCTACACTCGACTACGCGGGTATTTGCATTCAGGCTCGCCAGGTCGGCGGCGATTACTACGATTTCCTCAGCCTGGGTAGAGAGCGGGTCGGGTTGGTGATCGGCGACATATCCGGAAAAGGAATCGCTGCCGCTCTCTTGATGGCAAATCTGCAGGCCAACCTGCGCAGCCAGTGCGCAATCGCTTTGGATGAGCCGCAGCGCATGTTGTGTTCCGTGAACCGGCTCTTTTACGAGAACACCACCGAAAGCGCATACGCGACCCTGTTCTTTGCCGAATATGACGATGGAGCGCGGCGGTTGCGCTACGCGAATTGTGGGCATCTCTGCGCCCTCCTGCTTCGGCGCGACCGGACTGTCGAGCGGCTTGGCTCCACGTCCACCGTGCTGGGACTCTTCAAGGAATGGGATTGCGTGATCGGGGAACGCCGGCTCTTCGCCGGAGACACGCTGGCGCTTTACACCGACGGCATAACCGAATCCTTCAATGATGTGGAAGAGGAGTACGGAGAACAGCGCTTGATTGGAGCCTTGCTGCGACACCGTGAGTTGCCTTCACAAGCCTTGCTTGGGTCAGTTGTTGACGACGTTCGGCGGTTCAGTCCTCACGAGCAGCACGACGACATCACGTTGATTGTCGCCAAGTGTAGAGGGAACTAGAAACACCCACCGCGCGCAGCCCTGGGACAACACCGAGCGACGATCAGCGCGCCCGTTGTGTTGGCTTGCGGCTCTATCGGGTTTCGCGAATTTAGTTGTTCGCTTTGGCTTTGTGACGTGGCTCTTTGCCATCGATCATAAGCCAGGCGCTCAATCCGCTCGCAAGCGCGAGACCGGCAGCCATCAGCATCACGACTCGGAAACCGAATACGAACGACTCAGCAACTCCCCGCTCGAGCGTCGTCCGAGTTTCGGCGCCCAGATTCGGTGGCGGCTCAAGTCCAGCAAGCTTGACTCGTTGTTCATCAATCTGCTGCCGCATCTCCTGACTGAGATCCATCGTCAACAAACGGCGGTCAAGGCGCTGGCTGAACGCGTGAAGCATGACCACGCCGAAGATCGCCACTGCAATCAGCCCAGCCGTTCTCGAAACTGCATTGTTGATCCCTGAAGCAACGCCCGCCTGGTTCTCTTTAACCGCATTCATCACCGTCGTCGTGAGCGGCGCGACACTGATCGCCATACCCACGCCTAGCACGACCACGGCGGGAAAGAAACTTGTCCAGTAGTTGTCACTGACTTGCGGCGCGGCGAACAAGGCGAGGCCGGCGGCCGCGATGATTGGTCCGATTACGAGCGGAAGCTTCGCGCCGTAACGATCCACCAGCCCTCCCGACCAGCGGGAAAGCAAAAACAATATCAGGATGAACGGGAGCAGCGCAGCGCCCGCGGCCGTCGCCGAGTAGCCCTGCACCTGAATGAGGTTCAAAGGAAAGAAAAACAGCGCGCCACTCAACGCTCCATAAAGGAGCAGAGTCAGCAAGTTTGCTCCGCTGAAGTTCTTCGAACGAAACAGCGTCACCGGGAGCATCGGCGATTCAGTGCGCGCTTCGACGATGAGAAAGGCCGTCAGCAAGATAATTCCGGCTATCAAAGTTGAAAGCACAGCCGGATGCGTCAGACCAAGGTTTGACGATTCAATCAGGCCGAAAACCAGACCGCCCAGACCTGTTGTCGCTAGAACGGCGCCCCACCAGTCGACACCGGGTTGTTGATCTTTGTCGCGGCTTTCGGGGACGCGCCAGAAGACAATCAGCAAAACCACGGTTGCGATCGGAAGATTAATGAAGAATGCGGCGCGCCACGACGCGTGCTCGATCAACCAGCCGCCTATGACCGGGCCAACCGCCGCCGTGATCGATGTGAAGCCTGACCAGGTGCCGATCGCCCGCCCGCGGGCGTCTTCGCTGAATGACGCGCTGATGATCGCGAGACTTCCCGGGACGAGGAGGGCGCCGCCTATTCCCTGGACCGCGCGCCCGATGATCAACTGGTCAACATTTGGCGCGAGCCCGCACCACGCCGACGCTCCTGCAAACAACCCGACTCCGATGCCGAAGATCAACCTTCGTCCAAAGCGATCGCCCAACGAGCCTCCCACCAGGACCAGGGCGGCGAGGAAGAGTGCGTATGACTCGACTACCCATTGGACGTCGACTACGTTTGCGTTCAGGTCGGCTTGCAGAGCAGGCAGAGCTACGTTGACTACGGTGCCGTCAATAAAGGCAAGACTCGACCCGAGGATGGTGGCGGCGAGTATCCACGGCTCGGCGGATTCCGAGCACGGAGCCGCGGCCGTCCCTGAGCGTATTGCCCCTTCATCGCAGGGTTGTTTGAATATGTTTCCCATTCGTTTCAGCCAAGGTGCATTCTCTGCGCGGGCTCTGCGGCTCAGCGCCTCCGCGGTTACAGGGTTTTGGCGCCAACTAACGGCGGAGACGCGAAGACGCAGAGGTTCCGCAAAGACATTCGAGACTACGACGCTTCTTCGTCTTGCTTCGTGTCTTGGTGTCTTTGTGGCAGATTCTTTGTGGCAGATTCTTCGCCACTCACCGAGCGGTCAACGCGGGCGCTTTCGCCGCCGTTGGATCGAATACCCGCGTCTCATTCCGCCTTCTCACCTGGTCGCTCATTGTTGACGGTCAATTGATTGCTGCAGATTCGGCAGTGAGTTCTCCGCTTGGCGTTGAGCGCGCGGCACTGAGCACAAGTGAAATACATCTTTCGAGTAAACCAATTGGTGAACAAAGCACTCAGTACGAGGATGCCGCCAAGCACGGCTATCGTTATCAGCGTGTCAGTCAGGCTTTTCATTCAGCTAATACCACTGTGTCAGGAACACCTGACACTCGGAACGCTTCGCACGATCGTGTTTCGCAGGTTCGGGGCGGAATAATAGCAGATCAGCCTTCCCGTCGGGTCTAGCCCAGGGTCAGTCTGCGCAGCCCTCGGAAAACGCGAAGAGGGTCAGCCAGCCCGCGCAGCGGGCGGCAGCAGTTAGCCGGGGGTGGAAACTCGGCCTGCTTTCATTTGCGACCAACACGTGGTTCCGTCTATTATATCGGGCATTTCTGATATGCCGGGCGATTCTTGTTTGAACGATCACTGTGCTCCGGTCCGCCCGGATGGAGGGTTGCGATGCTGTTCAAGACTCTAAGCGCGGCAGTGTTTGGGATCGATGCGTACGTCGTCGATGTCGAAATCGACCTGACCCCGCGAGCCGGCGACAGCATGATGCCGGTGTTCACGATGGTCGGTCTGCCGGACGCCGCCGTCCGCGAGAGCCGCGAGCGAATAAGAGCGGCCATCAACAACTGCGGCTTCTTCTTTCCGATTCATCGCGTCACGGTTAATCTGGCGCCGGCTGACATTAAAAAGGAAGGCTCGAGCTTTGATCTTCCGATAGCAATCGGGATTCTGGGCGCGAACGGCGACCTGAAGAGAGAAGAGTTGAACGACACGCTGATCGTAGGCGAGTTATCGCTGGACGGGCGTGTTCGCCCTGTCAAAGGCGCGTTGCCGATTGCTGTTGCGGCGCGGACGCGCGGTGTGCAGAGACTCCTGGTGCCCGAGGAGAACGGGCGCGAGGCTGCGGTCGTGTCGGGGCTTGATGTGTATCCTGTTTCCTCGCTGCGAGCGGTGGTCGAACTGTTGAACAGCGACAAGCCGCCTATCCCGCTCAAGGTCGACACCCAATTGCTGCTTGCGAATCTCGATCACTACCTGGACGACTTTCGCGAGGTTCGCGGTCAACCTCACGCCAAGCGCGCCATCGAAGTCGCAACAGCCGGAGGCCACAATATTCTACTCATTGGTCCGCCTGGATCGGGCAAGACGATGCTTTCCAAACGCATCCCGACGATCCTGCCGCCGCTCGAGTTCGAAGAGGCGCTCGAGTGCACAAAGATCCATTCAGTGGTCGGGCTGACGGAGAAGCACGGATTGATCACGACTCGGCCCTTTCGCGCACCGCATCACACGATCTCGGACGCGGGGCTTATCGGCGGCGGCGCCGTTCCTCGACCCGGCGAAGTCTCGCTTGCTCACAACGGCATGCTATTCCTTGACGAGCTGCCTGAATTCGAGCGCAACGTGCTCGAGGTCTTGCGCCAACCGCTTGAAGACGGACAGGTCACGATCAGCCGGGCTTCGATGTCGCTCACCTTCCCTTCGCGGTTCATGCTTGCGGCGGCGATGAATCCTTGTCCGTGTGGCTTTTTTAACGACCCGACGCGCGAGTGCAAATGCTCGCCGATGCAGATTCAGCGTTACGTCTCGAAGATCTCCGGGCCGCTGCTGGATCGCATCGACATTCACATCGACGTGCCTGCGGTGAAGTTCAAGGAGCTTGCGAGCGACACGCCCGCCGAAAGCTCGGCTGAGATACGCGAACGGGTGGTGAGGGCGCGGCGTGTTCAGCTCGAGAGGTTTAGCGGTGAGAGAATCTTCAACAATGCTCAGATGACCTCGCGGCTTATCCGCAAGTACTGCGTGATCGACGCGGCTTCGAAGTCGTTGCTCGAGAATGCGATCACGCGGCTGGGGCTTTCGGCTCGGGCTTACGATCGAATCTTGAAGGTGAGCCGCACGCTTGCCGATCTGGAAGGGAAAGCGGACATAGAACCGACCCACGTCAGCGAAGCCATTCAGTACCGCACGCTCGATCGGAACTTCTGGGCATAGCGCTCACGAATCGAGTCAGATAGTAGACAGCCGACTTCACCGCCTTCTGCAGGACCTCCTCAGCAAGGTGGTGTCGCGCCTGACGTTTATGCTGGGGTCCCAGCATCTTTTTGAAGATGGGAAAACGTACTGCCAGCCCCATGCCATCAGCCATTTCGTTCCATCGAGGTTTCGCAGAATTGACTGGACCTGTTCTTTAGTGAACACGAGAGGCAACCGTGATGGCTTTTTAGCGCGCTGAATGTTGTCCATCCACTCGAGGGGTCGTTTGAGGACTTCTTTGTAAAGAAAGAGGAGAGCGCTTAGCGCCTGGTTTTGAGTCGAGGCAGTCACCTTCCGGTCAACGACGAGATGTGATAAAAAGGCAGTGATCTCGGGTTCGGCCATATCGTTCGGATGGCCTTTATTATGAAAGAGGATGAATTTTTTGATCCTGTGCCAGTAGGCCTCTTCGGTTCAACGCTGCAAAACTTGTGGATGTAAATAGCCGAACCATTTATCGCTACCATTATTTGCCTTCTTCCCTTTTTACAACCTTAAGCCACTATTGCTTTGCCGTAAAAGGGCCTAACGTACAGGGTTTTATCCGCAATGCCCGCGAGCCTTGATGAGTACACGAAGTGAGGGGCATTGCGGATAAAACCTGAAGTTGGCATCAATCAAGTTCTCAGTGCCACCGCGAAGCGGTTTAGTTCAACGTGAAATCACCGTACTAAAAGCGGTAGGAAGCCTATTCCAGTCCACGAGTCCGCTAAGGCGTTGATATATATGACCAAAAAAACCCGCTATTAGTACACATATCCCGGTTGACTCGGCCGGCGCTTCTGGGACTATAGTTCCTGATGCGGATGGCGGAGCGGAGCTGATGATCATGCTGACTTTAAACAGGTGTACATATTTTTCGCACAAAGGGCACCAAACCTTTTCTTCAGTATGGCTGATCTGAGACTAACACCTCGTTGCTAAGAGGAGGGTATCCATGTGCCAGCCAAAGCTGACATTGATGAAGAGTTGGTATTCGCTGTTGGGATTGTCGGCAGAACTTTAGTCGGTGGTTTTCTGCCTAAACAGGCAATCACTACAAACGCGATAAAAGGAAAGGTTTTCTCAAATTGCGACAAATGTGACATTTGGGGTTGACGCGAATTCGTTTAGGAGTACATTGGGCGTAATGAAGTCCTGAGAGGAAGGAGAAGATTATATGCGATTAGGATTGGTTCTCCTGCTTGCAGCAATAGTTTCTTTATCCCCCGCCGTAGTTACTCCTGAATCCTTTAATGCATTTGCTTTCCAGACCGCGAACTCAGTGCGAATCGGAGGCGCGCAATTCTCTCCTTCGACGATAGGAGCACAGAACAGTTCCTCTAACCTTACCGTATCTATTGAGACTGATACAGGTGTTCCAAACGGTGCAACTGCAACAGTTCAAGTGTCTGAAAGCTCAAACTTTGGTGGGGTGTCCTATAGTGTATCGCCTTCTCGAACTCAGACTGTAACACTCACTGGCGGCGGGACCAGCACTAATGTGGTTTTCAGATTCACGACATCTACTGGAAACCAAAACGGGGGAACTATCGTCAGCAGAGTCACGATAACCAGTGCCACAAATGCGACGGTAGGCACCCCCTCGTCCCAGCCCAATCTCCAGCTAACAGTGAATCCACCGAGCACAGGCGGTGGAGGATTTTGTCCACCAGAGGATTGTGGTGGCTCTCAGTTTGGCTGCTATTGGGATTCTAGCATTTGTGCCTGCGAGTGCAGCCCCGTTTTGATAGACGTGAGCGGCAATGGATTCGAGTTCACTGACCTGGAAAATGGCGTTGATTTCGATCTCAACGGGGACGGCTATATTGAACACATGGCATGGACCGCTCCCGGATCAGACGATGCCTTCTTAGCATTAGACCGCAACGGCAATGGCAGGATAGACAACGGCACTGAGCTATTCGGCAACTTCACTCCACAACCTCAATCTGTACAGCCGAATGGATTCATTGCGCTGGCACAGTATGACAGGCCAGAGAATGGAGGCAATGCAGACGGGCTGATTGACGCGAGGGATGCCATATTTTCTTCGCTTCTGTTGTGGCAGGACAAGAACCACAACGGCTTATCAGAGGCGAATGAACTGCATAGCTTGGCAGAGCTTGGCATCAGTTCCATAGCTCTGAATTACAAAGAATCCAGAAGAAAGGATCAGTATGGCAATTGGCTGAGGCTGCGGGCGAAAGTGGATGATGTCCAGCATTCAAACGTCGGGCGGTGGGCTTATGACGTATATTTCCTAACCCAAAGATAAGTCGTCGCTATTCAAAATACATCAGCTGCCAGTGAGTTCTTGTGATTTGCTGGCGGTCTTTACTTTTACAGTGCTGGGCAGTCAAACCAATGAGCAAGGCACACAAGCCAGGGAAGAACAGTATAGAAGGAGTATTAGCGATGAACTCAAAGCAAAAGAAAAAGAATAAAGGCAGTCGCGCTGAATAAAACGGGCCTAACAACACGGTGCGGCGGAGCGCGCGAAGCGGATTTCGTAAGCATCCATCAGTGTTCGGCGCGCGCCCGCTGACCGTGAGCGTTAGGCTTCTATACTCGAAGCGGAAAGGTATTTATGATTAAAAACACACTGATTGTTTTGGTTGCCTGTTCGATCTCTGGCTCCTACGTAGCTTTGGCTTGTACTTGTGCGCCCCCTGAAATCCCCTCTCAGGAACTCAAGGAATCTGACGCTGTCTTCTCAGGCAAGGTCATCGAAATCAAGCGACAAAAGTCGTATGCGCAAGAGCCAGTCCAATCAGATACGCTCTTCACAAGTGTAGAAGTAGTATTTGAGGTGGACAGGACATGGAAAGGCATCGACAACAACGCCGTCAGTGTGTTTACAAGCCCTCACAGTAGCGCCTGCGGTTACGCATTTAAAAAAGGGACAAGCTATTTGATATATGCAAATTCGGATGAGAGAAGTAGGCTGATAACTACGATTTGCACAAGGACAAAGGCGCTGAAAGATGCAGAGGAGGATGTTAGAGAGCTTGGAGAAGGCAGACAAGTAAGAGTAGCTGGGTATTGAACCTGATTCGGATTTGAAGGATTGAGTCGGTCAGGGCAAACCGAAGCCTAACGTAGGCATCACCGAAGCCGTCGAAGTGCATTTCATATGGCTTCTTGTTCAGCGCAATGTCTTGAGTTCAACGGCGGCCCGGTGATGCCTGACGTTAGGCCGCGCTGGCCTCCACGACTCCACATCCGCGACGCGGAGCTTAGACAATGACCGCCGGAGCCCATACGTCGATCAACCGCACCGCGAGGCTTGCCGGAGGTCTATATCTGGCCCTAGCCCCCTTAGGATTCTTTGGTATCCTCTATGTCCCCTCGGTTCTTCTAGTGCCCGGTGATGCCGCCACCACGGCCCGCAACATCCTCGAGTCCGAGTGGCTGCTCCGCAGCGGCACGGTCAGCCACCTGATCGGCCAGGTCATTTTCATACTCTTGGCGCTGGCGTTGTACCGGCTCCTCAAGCCCGTCAACGAGGCTCACGCAGTGCTCATGGTCGTCCTGGCGCTGGTCGGCATCCCCATAGCCTTTCTCAACGAGGTAAACCACCTCGCGGCGCTGCGGCTACTCAAAAGCGCAGAGGATGGTGCGTTCACCTCGGCTCAGCTCCAAGCCCAGGCCATGCTGTTCCTTGACATGCGCCAAGACGGGATCCTTGTCGCTCTGGTATTCTGGGGCCTCTGGCTACTACCCTTAGGCTTCCTGGTCTTCAGGTCGGGGTTTCTGCCCAAGCTGTTGGGTATTCTGCTGGTGATCGGCGGTGCTGGCTATCTTATTGACTGCGCCACCCGGCTCCTGTACCCGGGCCTCCCGACGATCGGCCAGTTCACCTTTGTTGGAGAGCTACTGTTCCCCGTGTGGCTCCTGATCAAGGGAGTGAACGTCGCACGATGGCAAGAGCTTGCGCTCGGTAGTCGCCACGGCGCGGCCTAACAACTTCCGCATGCACCCGAGCCCGCAATCGAGGTTTGACCAGTGTCTTTCAGTGTTACGCGCGGGCCGGGTGATGCGGGGCGTTCGGCTGCAGAGGTCGCACAAACCCGACCCCGACGTGCGGGGCACACAATAGGAGACTTGTCATGAGGATCGTGGTTATCGGCGGCAGCGGGCTCATCGGAAAGAAGCTCGTGAACAACCTTCGTCAGAATGGCCACGAGGTTGTGGCGGCGTCACCC
>JBASRN010000228.1:0-5716 GCA_049273855.1 Blastocatellia bacterium | reverse complement strand
GGACAGGATACGGAGACAAAGCAATGTTAAGAAAAGTGGGTACGATTTGCGCGATGTTGACGCTTGCATCTTTTTTGATAATAGCCGGGTGCAAAAAGAGAGCTGAACAGGCGGAGAAGACTGAGGGACCGGCCAAGCCGGAATACAAATCCAAAGGCGACGAAGGAACTGTTACCGGCAAGGTCTCCTTCGAAGGGACCCCGCCGACGGCCAAGAAGATCGACATGAGCCAGGATGCCAAATGCGCGGCGGCAGCCGGCGACAAGACGACCGACGACGTCGTGATCACTGACGGCAAACTTGGCAACGTGTATGTCTACCTGAAGGCCGCGTCAATCGACAAGGTCAGCTACGCGGCTCCATCTGACCCGGTCGTGCTGGATCAACAAGGATGCCGTTATCACCCAAGGACCGTGGGGCTCCGGACAGGGCAGACGCTGAGGGTTGTGAACAGCGATCCGACTACACACAACGTTCATCCCTCGCCGAAGGTAAATCAGGAGTGGAATCAGTCTCAGGCCGAGGGC
Source organism: Blastocatellia bacterium (assembly GCA_049273855.1). Classification (GTDB taxonomy): domain Bacteria; phylum Acidobacteriota; class Blastocatellia; order UBA7656; family UBA7656; genus Onstottus_B. The sequence goes on along the minus strand of JBASRN010000228.1, from coordinate 5,189 downwards.
GCGCCCCCGATCGAGAAGAAATTCAATCGCAAAGAGCTTCTGATCCCGGTCAAATGCAATCAGCATCCGTGGATGAAGGCCAACGTGGGCGTGCTGGATCATCCTTACTTCACGGTGAGTGCGAAGGATGGCACGTACACGATCAAGGATGTGCCGCCGGGGAACTACACGGTCGTATTCTGGCACGAGACGTTAGGCGAGCAGACGGCGTCGATCACTGTCGGGGCAAAGGAGTCGAAGACTCAGGATATGGCTTACAAGTCGGGGGCTGCCGCGGCGCCGGCTTCGATGGAGATCGCTCCGACCCTTTGGCTGCCCTAGCGGGCACTTGGATCTTGTAAATGCGTTCGCGCATTTGTCCAACGATGTGGGCCGGCCCACAGGCCGCGCGGCTCGCTCAGAACACCTGACTGATACGGCGGTCGGACGAGGTTTAGATCGAGGCGTACAAGTTTGAAAGACCAAGCGGGTATACAGGAACCCGTGAAGCCTAAGCTCGGCATTCACCGGTTCGCAATCATACTAGCCTGTTTGACCGTCGTGCTGTTAGCCGCAGGCGCCCTTGTCACCAGCAACGAAGCGGGAGACTCGGTGCCTGACTGGCCGCTGTCGTTTGGACGCTGGCTGGTCAGCCAGGACCAGTTTGTCGCCAATGTGCGCTACGAGTATTCACACCGGTTTTTGGCGGGAGTTGTCGGAGTAACGACTCTTCTCCTCGCTGTATGGACATGGTTTGGCGAGCGTCGCGCCTGGATGCGCAAGCTGGCGTTGATTGCTTTCGCGGGCGTGGCAGCCCAGGCCGTAATCGGGGGAGTGAGAGTACACTTTCCCGAGTACAAGGCGCTAATCGCAGTGCCTCACGCGCTTGTGGCCCAGAGCTTTTTTGGCGTGGTCGTGGCGATAGCGGTTTGCACCTCGCGAAGCTGGTTCGGACAACGGAAACGCCGTTTGGATGTTGGAAAGCCTTCGCTGCGAACACTGAGCGCGGTCACGATAGCTGCGGTGCTAATTCAGTTGGTGCTCGGAGCAGGATTCCGGCATCAGGCTTTTGGCATCGCCCCGCACGTAGTTGGTGCGATAGTCGTCGGGAGCTTGATCATCTGGACTTCGATGGTCGTGTTCAGACGTCACACGGGCGACGATTACTTGACTCGTCCGGCGCGCCTGGCATCGATATTGGTGGTGCTGCAGCTTGGATTGGGGGTGGCTGCTTACTTCGCGCGGTTAGCCTCGGCCGGCGATCCTCAGCCGCTCGAGCCGATGATCTCTTTGACGGTCGCTCATCTTGTAGTCGGCGCGCTGACACTGGCGACCATGATAGTTCTCACCCTCAGGAGCCACAGCGCGCTCACATCGCCGGAGCTTGTCGGCAATCGGGCGCTCGCTTCGCCAACGAGAAGGGCGGTCGTTTAGTCTTATGGAATCAATTGCGACACCAGTTGCGGCGGGCATGGCGGACCCGGCGGCCAGGCCGGGGCTTTCAGCAACCGCGGTGGCTTACCTCGAGCTGACAAAACCTCGAATAACTTTTCTGGTGGCGCTGACGGCGGCCGCGGGGTTCTGCCTCGGCTCCGACAAGATTGACTTCCCGCGGTTGATGAATATGGCGCTGGGAGTCGCGCTCCTGTCGTCGGGGATCTCCGCGCTCAATCAATACATCGAGCGTGACCTCGATCGGCTTATGCGGCGAACTCAGGACCGGCCGCTGCCTTCCGGAAGACTGGCCTCAGGTTGCGCCTTGTTGTTCGGCGCAGCGCTTTCGGCAATTTCAATCGTGTATCTCGCGTTAACGGTGAACTCGCTGTCGGCATTGCTGGGGGTAGCGACGCTTGTGACTTACCTCTTCGTCTACACGCCGTTGAAGACGAGGACTACGCTTTCGACTGTGCTTGGGGCGTTTCCCGGAGCGATGCCACCGTTTATCGGGTGGGTCGCGGCGCGCGGCGAAGTGACGGTCGAAGCCTGGGTGCTGTTCGCGATTCTGTTCCTGTGGCAGTTCCCGCACTTCCTTGCGATTGCCTGGATGTATCGGGATGACTACGGGCGGGCAGGGATCAAGATGCTGCCGGTGGTCGAACCCGAAGGCCGTGTTACCGGACAGCAGATCGTGGTCTATACGTTGTTGCTGATCCCGGTCAGCTTGTTGCCGGTGCTTGTGAACCTGGCGGGCACGCTTTATCTGGTTGGCGCCGCGCTTATCGGAGTTGTGTTTTTGTATTACAGCACGCGGGCGGCGCTGGTCCGAACCACGTGGCAAGCCCGAAGGCTGCTGCTTGCTTCGGTGCTGTATCTGCCGATCCTTTTCGCGTTGATGGTAATAAACAGGGTTTCTGGTTTCTAGTTTCTGGTTTCTAGTTTGAGGTTATAGGACGAACCAGAAACTAGAAACCAGAAACCAGAAACAAGAGGGTTTATATGGGTAAGATCGTAGGCTTGTTGATCGTGATACTGACGGTTGCCAGCGTGTGGATGTTCGTGGGACAGGACACATGGTGGTTTCCTCACAGTATCTCCGAACACGGCAAGGCGATAGATGCGCAGTTCATGCGCACTCTGGTCGTGGTCGGCATCGCGTTCACGCTCGCTCAACTGGCGCTTGGCTACGCGGTTGTCAAGTTCGGTCGCCGCGGCGCCGACCGCGCCGTCTATACCCACGGCAGCAACACGCTCGAAGTGACGTGGACGGTCGTGACCGCCGTCGTGTTTGTCGTTTTGGCGGTGCTGGGACAGAGGGTTTGGGCTGATCTTCACTTGAAGGCAGCCCCGGAGGGCGCAGTCAAAGTCGAAGTCGTCGCCCAGCAGTTTCAATTCAACTTTCACTACGCGGGCAAGGACGGCGTTCTCGGCAAAACCGATCCGAAATACATGGACGACTCTGCGCTGAACTACGTGGGGCTCGATCCGCGCGATTCGAACGCCAGGGACGACGTGCAAGTTACTACGCTTGTGATTCCGGAGAACCGCCCGGTCGAGTTAACCTTGAAGTCAAAGGATGTCATTCACAGCTTCTTCGTGCCGGCGCTTCGTTTCAAGCAGGACACGGTGCCGGGCCTTGCGATCAAGGTCCATTTCACAGCTTTGGAGATGGGCAAGTACGAAATACCGTGCGCCGAGTTGTGCGGCCAGCTTCACTCGACGATGAAGGCCAACCTGATTGTGGTGTCGGCTGAGGACTATGACGCGATAGCCGCGATGACCGAAGAGAAGTTCAAAGAGCGAATGAACGAGTTATTGCAGCAGTACCAGTAGACCCACAGGAGGGGAACTCAGATGGCAGATGTTGCTCATCCGATTCACGGCGAGGTTCATCGGCATCCTGCGCCGACCGGCTGGATCCGAAAATACATCTTCAGCACCGATCACAAAGTCATCGGCATTCAGTACTGGACGCTGGCGCTTGTATCGGTGTTCATAGGAATGGCGTTGTCGGCGTTGATGCGGTTGCAGCTTGCTTGGCCCGGCCAGGAATGGGGCTTCCTCAAAACGATTTTTCCAATCGCCGCTGAAAACGGGACGATCTCGCCTGAGCTTTATCTATCATTCCTCACAATGCACGGGACGATAATGGTCTTCTTCGTGCTGACCACAGCGCCTCAAGGGGGATTCGGGAACTACTTTCTGCCAATCCAGATCGGGGCTGACGACATGGCTTTCCCAGTGCTGAACATGCTCTCGTTCTGGATCACGTTCCTCGCGCTGGTGGTGTTGCTTGCGGCGTTCTTCGCGGCGCCAATCGCGGATGCTTTTGGATGGACGCAAGCCGCTGAAACTGTGATCGGTCCGATTGGCGGATGGACGGGCTATGCGCCGCTGAGCGCGCTGGGGGAAGTAGCAGGCCCGGGTCAAGGACTGGGGGTGGTCCTATGGATCTCGAGCATCGCGCTGTTCTGCATAGCTTCGCTGCTTGGCGCATTGAACTTCATCACCACGATGCTGAACATGCGCGCGAAGGGTTTGTCCCTGCTACGGCTGCCGCTGACGTGTTGGGCGTGGTTCACAACAGCGGTGCTTGCCCTGCTTTCGTTCCCGGTGCTGCTGGCGGGAGGCATTCTGCTCTTGCTGGATCACCTGGCCGGCACCAGCTTTTTTATACCCGGAGGTGAGTACGTAAACGGGAAGCTTGTGACCGATCACAGCGGAGGGTCGCCGATCTTGTGGCAACACTTGTTCTGGTTCTTCGGTCACCCGGAAGTCTACATTGCGATCCTGCCGGGGATGGGGTTGACCTCGCACGTCCTTTCGACATTTGCGCGCAAGCCGGTTTTTGGCTACCGCGCTATGGTCTATGCGCTCTTCGCGATCGGGCTGCTGGGCTTCTTCGTCTGGGGTCATCATATGTTCGTGAGCGGAATGAACCCCGCGACCGCGATAGCCTTTTCGCTGGTCACGCTGACGATAGGCGTGCCCTCCGCAATAAAGACGTTTAACTGGCTGGGCACTTTGTGGGGCGGCCAGATACGGTTCACCACCGCGATGCTGTTCTCGATAGGCTTTGTCTCGCTGTTCGTGTCGGGTGGGATTACTGGCCTGTTTCTGGGTCAGACGACGATTGACATCCCGCTTCACGATACTTTGTTCGTGGTTGGCCATTTCCATCTGATTATGGGGGTGGCGGCAATCTTCGGTATGTTTACCGGGACTTACTTCTGGTTTCCGAAGATGTTCGGCCGGATGATGAACGAAAGACTGGGCAAACTTCATTTCGTGCTCACGTTCATCGGCGTGAATGCGATTTTCATCCCGATGCACGTGATGGGCATGGGAGGAGCCACCCGGCGATACTCGACGTACGCAAACCTACAGTACTTGCAGCCGATGGAGCCCTTGCAGAAGTTTATCTCGATAATGGCGTTTATCACGATCGGCGCGCAGCTTCTATTTATCGTGAATTTGATTTGGAGCAGGTTCAAAGGCCCGAAGGCTTCGGAGAATCCGTGGGAAGCTACTACGCTCGAGTGGACGATTCCGTCTCCGCCGCCGCACGACAACTTCGCTGGCCACTTGCCGGTCGTGTATCGCGGGCCATATGAGTTCAGCGTGCCTGGCGCACCAAAGGACTACTCGATGCAGAACGACCCTGAAGGTCCGAAGGGCGAAGGACACTAGTTGCGGGGGTCGATGAGCTTGTAGGGGCTGCCCTCCGTGGCTGCCCAAGGTCGCGGTGTCAGTGTCCACGCTAAGTCTGGAGG
>JBASRN010000220.1:0-16523 GCA_049273855.1 Blastocatellia bacterium | reverse complement strand
AGGGGCGCCCACAGAGGGACGCCCGTACAGGTCACTTCGCTCCGCGTCTCGGCGGTTATTGGTCTGTCAACTTGTAGCCCCGGACAAACATGGAAACCGAACCGACCAACTTGAGTGGCAAAGTATGTCTTGTGACCGGTGCGAACTCGGGTATCGGCAAATCGACCGCGCACGCACTCGCGAAGATGAACGCAGCGGTAGTCATGGTTTGCCGCGACCGCCGGCGCGCCGAACCGGTTCGCGATGAGATCAAAGCGGCCACGGGAAATCAGAGCGTCGAACTCATGATCTGCGATCTGTCTTCAAAGGCGGACATTCGCCGGTTCGCCGCCGAGTTCATCAACACCCACGACCGCCTCGATGTACTGATCAACAACGCCGGCGTTGTCGTGCGTCAGCGAAGCCTGACCGAAGACGGCATCGAGACCACGTTCGCGGTAAATCATCTCGGTTATTTCTTACTGACCAATTTACTGCTCGACCTCCTAAAACATTCCGCGCCCTCTCGCATCGTCAACGTCTCCTCGGCTGCACACGTGTACGGCAAGATCGACTTCGACGATTTGCAAGGCGAGAAGAAGTACGGCGGGTTCTCTGCATATGCCAACTCCAAACTCGCGAATGTGCTGTTCACACACGAGCTCGCTCGACGGCTCGACGGTACGGGCGTAGCTGTGAACTGTTTGCACCCGGGCACCATCGCAACAGGTCTGTTCCGCAATCTGCCGAAGCCGATCGAGGCATTGATCAAGCTTGTCACCCTCAGCCCGGACAAGGGCGCCGAGACATCGGTGTATCTCGCCGCGTCGTCTGGGGTCGAAGGTGTAAGCGGCAAGTATTTCGCTAAGAAACGCGAGAGACGAACATCCAAAGAGTCATATAATGAAGAGGCCGCGCGCCGGCTGTGGGACGTGAGCGCGCAGATGACGGGGCTTGGCGATTGATTTCACGCAAAGCCGCAAAGTTTCGCTAAGCACTAGTGAGGTGATCTAATGAGAAGAGATCTGTTGTTACTCATCATCGTCCTGCTAATCCCGTTCAGTTCATCGCTGGCGCAGAAGCGCGCTTTCACGATCGAGGATCTCTACCGAATCAAGTCCATCTCCGACGTCCACATCTCGCCCGACGGCAAGTCCGTTGTCTATGCCGTCGCCATTTCGGACCTTGCGCGCGCCACGCGCGTAACGCACATTTGGACGATGGACATCGACGGGCGCAACCCGCGGCAGCTAACCAACAGCGAGAAGGGCGAAAGCTCGCCTGTATTCTCGCCCGACGGTCGCCGGATTTCCTATTTGAACGCGGCCGACGGAAACCTGTATGCGATCCCGGCAGCGGGTGGCGAACCAAAGAAGCTTATCAACATCTCAACCGGCGTATCTGATCCCTTGTGGTCGGGCGATGGGAAGTGGATCGCGTTCTCGTCAGACGTTTATCCCGAGTGCAACGGCGATCACGCGTGCAACAAGCGAATCGAGGAAACCTGGTCGAGCGGACCGCTCAAGGCGCACATGGCTGACGAGCTTCTGTTTCGCCACTGGACTCAGTGGAAAGACGGCAAGCGGACCCACATCTTTCTGGCCAGCGTTGACACCGGCGAAACGCGAGACCTGACGCCGGGCGATTTCGATTCGCCGCCATTTCAGGTTAGCGGACCTCGCCAGTACGACATCTCACCCGACGGCGCCGAGCTTGTTTACGTTTCGAACCGCGACAAGCAGCTCGCCTCGTCAACAAACAGTGATCTGTGGCTGATCTCATTGAACGACCGGCAAGCGAAGCCTCGCAACATCACCGCTGCCAATCCCGCCTTCGACGGACATCCGAAATACTCGCCCGACGGTAAGTACATCGCGTATCGAATGCAGCGACAGCCCAGTTACGAGGCGGATCTATTTCGGCTTGCGATCTACGATCGGGCGACCGGCAAGTCCGAGGTGGTCACCGAATCGTTCCGCGATTGGGTCGAGGACTTACAGTGGTCGGCCGATTCAAGGTCGATTTACTTCTCTGCACCGGTGAAGGGTCAAACGCCGATCCATAGGTTTGACCTCGCGTCCGGCACGATCACACGGGTTCTGTCGGACCGGGCGATTTCAGCGTTCGATATCGGCGCGGGCCGGGTGATCTACAGCAGAAGCTCAGTCGGCGAGCCGGTTGAGATCTACAGCGCCGATCTTGGCGACGGCAAAGAGGCCCATACCGCGCGACTCACTCGCGTAAACGAAGCCCTGGCGAGCGAAGTCGATATTCGCCCGGCGGAACAGATATGGGTAGACGGCGCCGCCGGCGCAAAGATCCACGTCTTCGTAGTCAAGCCGCACAACTTCGACCCATCCAGAGAGTACCCGGTGATCCTGAACGTTCACGGCGGACCGCAGTCTCAGTGGGCAGACTCGTTCCGCGGCGACTGGCAGGTTTATCCGAGCGCGGGTTATGTCGTCGCATTCGCGAACCCGCACGGCTCCACCGGCTACGGGCAGGACTTCACGGCGTCGATCTCCGGCGATTGGGCCGGGAAGACCTACGAAGACCTGATGAAGGTCACTGACGCGCTCGAGAAATTGCCATATGTGGATCGAGGCCGCATAGGAGCGATGGGCTGGTCGTACGGCGGATACATGATGAACTGGTTCGAAGGACACACCGATCGCTTCAAGGCTATCGCTTCGATGATGGGGCTTTACAATCTCGAAGCGTTCTATGGCTCGACCGAAGAGCTGTGGTTTCCGGAGTGGGACTTGAAGGGTCAGCCGTGGAGTTCTCAGCTTTATAAGAAGCTTTCTCCGTCAAACTATGTGAAGAGCTTCAAGACCCCGTGTCTGATCATCACCGGCGAGCGCGACTATCGCGTGCCGTACACGCAGTCACTCGAGATGTTCACCGCGCTTCAGAAGATGAACGTGCCTTCGCGGTTGATCGTCTACTCGAACGCGGGGCACTGGCCGAGCTGGTACGAGATGGCGCTCTACTACACTGCTCACCTCGAGTGGTTCCAGAAGTATCTCGGCGGCGAGGCTGCGCCGTGGACCACTGAGCAGTTCTTGCGCAACGCGGTTTTCGATCGCGAGACTGGCAAACGTCTGATAAACAATGAGTCGCCCTCAATGGGCACCTCGTCGAAACCAGGGAGCCAGGAGAAACGGAATTAATGACCAGTCCAGCGCTCGGCCAGTTCGCCAACGAAAAGTACCTCAACCTGGAGACCTACCGAAAGACCGGCGCTCAGGTGCGGACGCCGCTGTGGTTTGCCGAGGAGAACGGGCTGCTTTACATCTACTCGCTGGCCGATGCGGGCAAGGTAAAACGCATTCGCAACAACCCGCGAGTGCAAATCGCGGCATGTGATATGCGCGGCAAGCTAAAGGGCGATTGGGTCAACGGACGGGCTCGCATACTTGGCGGCGCTGAGGCAGATCACGCAAATAGTCTGTTGGATGAGAAGTACGGATTGATAAAGCGAATTGGAAATCTGACCAGCAATCTCCTGGGCCGCAAACGCGCGTTCATCGCGATTCAGCCCGATTGAGCCCGGGGATTTCAACGATGGCATATGGGCAAGGAAAAAATCCTAATCGTAGACGATGAAGAGATGACGCGCTGGACGCTCACTGAGGCGCTGCGCGGCTGGGGCTATACATCCGTTGATGTGGGTTCAGTAGCCGCGGGCGTGGCGGCGTTTGATGCCGAACGGCCAGCCGCGGTTCTGTTGGACATCAACCTGCCCGACGGCACCGGTCTCGACATGCTTCTCGAGATCAAGCGTCATCAGCCCGACGCGGTAGTTATCATCATGACCGGGAATGTAACGGTGGCCGATACGATCGCCGCGCTCCGCGGCGGCGCCTACGACTTCATCAGCAAGCCGATCAATCTTGAGGAGCTTCAAGTCACAATTCGCAACGGCATCGAAGCTCAATCACTGCGCAAACAGGTGCGCTCGATTCGACGCGAGCGAGCGCGTGAGTTCAGTCTCGATCAGATCATCGGTCAATCGCCCGGGATGGTCGAGATGTTCAACCTCGCCCGCAAGGTGGCGGAAAGCGAAGTCTCGTCTGTGCTCCTTCAAGGAGAATCGGGGACCGGGAAGGACCTGGTCGCCAAGGCCATTCACTACGCGTCGCGACGCGCCGATGCTCCATTCGTCGCGATCAACTGCGCGGCGCTTCCGGCGACTCTGATCGAGAGCGAGTTATTCGGCTACGAAAAAGGCGCCTTCACCGACGCGAAAGCACGCAAGGAAGGATTGTTCGAGCAGGCCGAAGGCGGAACGCTTTTTCTGGATGAAATCGGCGAGTTGGAGCTCAGCCTGCAAGCTAAACTCTTGCGCGTCCTCGAAGAGGGCGCCTTTCGCCGCCTGGGCGGGCTGAAGGACATACCGCTCGATGCGCGAGTGATTGCCGCGTCGAATCGGGATCTGAAGGCCGAGAGCGAGACCGGACGCTTCAGGCTCGATCTCTACTACCGGCTCTCGGTAATTCAAATAGACATTCCGGCCATACGCGAACGAGGCGACGACGTCATTCTGCTTGCCGAGCACTACATCGCCCACTTCAATCAGCGGCTTCGCAAACGCGTCAGCGGCCTTTCTACTGAAGTCGCGGACATCTTCCGGAGTTACTCGTGGCCAGGCAACGTGCGTGAGCTTCGCAATGTGATCGAACGCGTCATGATCCTGGAAGACGGCGACGTGATTACGCCTGCTTACCTGCCGCGGGGGCTTTCGCCGGACGATAAGATTACAACCGCGTCGGGGAATCCGGCCTCGCGGAAGATGGGGGATGAGCCCCAGCCGCGCGGGTTCATGCTTCCTTCAAAAGGCGTGGTGCTCGACGAAGTGGAGATGTCTCTCGTTCGGCAGGCGCTGGAGCGGAGTGGCGGGAATCAGACGCGCGCCGCGGAGTTGTTGGGCATCTCGCGCGACCAGTTCCGGTATCGGCTCAAGAAGCTGGAAGACCACGATCAATCAGAGTAGGCCGCCACGCTGGCGAGCCGGGCGCTCTTGCAACTGCGTACTTCTCCACTGATAGATAGTCATATTTCCCAGTCTCGTCCTACTGTCAAACAAATTGATCCTACTTTTCAGCGGCACACCCGTTGCCTTGTTGATCAACCGCGAGACCCTGTAAGGGTGTCCCTCCGCGGACGCCCTCGGTGGAGAGACGGGGCCTGGAAGACGAGGGGGCGCCCGTGGTGGGACGCCGTACAGGTTCAGGGCCGGCAAGTGGCAAAGAAGGAATGAAACGACAGAACGAAGGGAGAGTTTCATAACCCCGGTGTGATAACAGTCGGCAACCAGTTTATGTCAGTCGCAGTTTCTATCCCTATGGCCATCAATGGGCGCATCGTCTTCGAGCGCATACTGTGCCCGGTCGATCTGTTGCCGGATACTGAGGAAGCTCTGCGCTACGCGGCGTCATTCGCGCGGACTTGCGGAGCAAAGCTCTTGATCTGCCACTGCCGCAAGTCGCCAGAAGCGGGCCGGCTTAACGAACGAGCAACGAGAATCAGGAGTTCACTTGACAGCGTCGTAAGAAAAGCCGGGTTGGGCGAGTCGGCCGAGCTGGGGGAGAGCTTCGTAATAGACGGCGATCCGGTTGTCGCAATTCCGCGCGTCGCCGCCGACAGACGTGTTGATCTGATTGTGATGCGTTCAAGGAGATGGCAACACCCGCAGGCTTTGCTGGGGTCGATTGCCGAAGCGATCTGCCGGATGTCTCCCTGCCCGGTCCTGATAACCCACCCTCAAGATCGAGAGCCGGTCGAGTCTGCGACTGACTGGTCGCTGCGGCGGGTATTGGTTGCTTATGATTTTTCGAGCGATGCGGAGCTGGCTCTCGCGTATGGGTTGCATCTTGCCAACAAGCATCGGGCAGAACTACATTTGCTCCACATTCTTCCGGCGCGGGTTAAGACAGAGGCGCCGGAAGTCGCGATGTTGCCGTTGAGCGCGGGGCTGGGATTCGATGAGATCAAGAATCGGCTGCGAAGCGCGGTCTCCGGGCCGGTCAATCTGGTGGCTGAGATAAAGCACGCGGTGCGAGAGGGCCAGCCGTATCGCGAGGTGCTGGCCTACGCCGAGGAGCAGGCGATCGACCTGATCAGCATGGGCGCCAACGGCACGGGATTCGGACTTCACGCGCTGTTTGGCTCGAATGCGGACCGGGTGCTTCGTCAAGCGCGGTGTCCGGTTATCATAGCGCGTCCGCTCAGACCGACGATGCCTGTCGCGCGTTGACTGCGCGCCTGGACTCATGTTTGTGGTGGGAAACCAACGGAGGTGAAACGATGAAGATACTGTTAGCGATCGATGGCTCCGAATTCAGCGACGCGGCTGTCGAGGAAGTCGCCAGCAGACCCTGGCCCGAGGCAAGTGAGGCGGACATCCTTGCGGTGTACGAACCGCCCGCGTTGCCAACGACTGATGCGTGGGTCCTTCCTCAGAATTACTATGATGAGATGGAGAAGGCCAGCCAGGAACAAGCGCGCGACTGGATAAACCGAGCTGTCGAGCGGCTCCGCACAGCGCAGACCAAACTGCAAATAAACACAGAGATCGCCCGAGGCTATCCCGCCGACGTGATTCTGGACAGGGCGAATCGATGGGGTACCGATTTGATCGTAGTCGGATCGCACGGTTACAGCGGCTTGAAGCGTTTCCTGTTGGGCTCAGTTTCCCTGAACGTGGCGTCGCACGCGCACTGCACGGTCGAGATCGTGCGAGCCCGAGAGACGAATTTGAGCAAGCAAGAGTGATGAGCGCTGAGTTCTGAGTGCTGCGCGCCGAGCGCCGCCTGGATCGCGAATCGACGCTCAGCACTCAGGACTCATCACAAAGCTCGGTCAGGGGGTGTCAAATGATAAGGCCACTCAGCAGAGACGAAACCAGAACACTACTGCTCGAAGGCAGAATCGGGCGCCTTGGCTGTGTAGAAAACGGCGTTCCGTACGTCGTGCCGGTCAGCTATGTCTTCAACGATGACAACATCTACGTTCACTCACTTATGGGGCGCAAGATTCGCGCGATGCGCGAAAACCCGAAAACCTGTCTTCAGGTGGACGAGATCAAAGACGACTACCATTGGCGCAGCGCGATCGCGTTCGGAGTCTATCAGGAGGTCGCGAATGAACAAGAGCGCGGCTGGGCCGTGCGCCAGCTTCTCTCACGCTTTCCGCACCTCACCCCTGTAGAATCCGTTCCGGTCCACGACGGCCAATCGTCGGTCATCGTGTTCCGTATTCGAATCGAAGCGATGAGCGGGGTGGTCGAAGGGTAGTCCCCCACCTTCTCGACTCAAACCGCTAACACTCCAGGTCATAACTACAGGATCGGCATCTCGCCTTTCTCACTTTTGTGATCCATTAACTGAGGAGATCAAGTTATGGGACGAAGCTGGTCGAGACCCTTCAGAGATTCTCGCTTGTAGGCGCCGACGAGGCGTTCTACCATGAGCATTAGATCAACTCTCGATGTTGTCAGAGAGTTCCAACACTTTGATGAATGAGGCCCAATGGAAGAAGACGCAGATCGTGACGGTAGCCTGGTTTCGGCCATCCTGGATTCGGCGGGAGCCCTGATCGTCGTTCTGGATCCCGAAGGCCGCATTGTTCGCTTCAGCCGCGCCTGCGAAGAGGCTATGGGCTACTCGTTCGATAGCGTACGCGGGCGATGCTTGTGGGACTTTCTGCTCGTGCCTGAACAGGTTGCGTCTGCCAAACAGGCTATTCGCACGATTCTTGCCGATCGAACTCTTAAGCGATTCGAGCACTACTGGCTGACCAGGAGCGGAGAGCGGCGTCTGATTGCGTGGACCGGCGCATATTTGCCGGCGGCTGATCGAGCGGCTGATCGGGTAGTCCTGATCGGTCTGGAGCTTACCGAGCTCCGGCAGGCCGAGGTGGCGTTACGGCAAAGTCAGGCACAGTTAGTGAGCATCATCGGCTCGGCGATGGATGCGATAATAACAATCGATTGCGATCAGAATGTCGTTTTGTTTAATGCGGCCGCCGAGAAAATGTTCCAATGTTCAGCCGAGGCGGCAATCGGAAACCCAATTGAACAATTCATGCCGGCGCGATTTCGTTCTGCTCATCGAGACCACGTCAGCACGTTCGCCCGGACGAACGTTACCAGGCGTCTGATGGGAGAGCTTAACGCGATCTGGGGTATTCGGCGCAATGGCGATGAGTTTCCGATAGAAGCTTCAATCTCTCAAACGGAAGTGGATGGCCGGAAGTTCTTAACAGTAATCATCCGCGATATCACCAAGCGCAAGCGCGCTGAAGAGCAACTACGGGAACAGGCCGCTTTGCTTGACGGCGCGTCCGACGCGATTATCGTCCGCGACTTGCAGGGACGGGTACTGTACTGGAACAGAGGCGCCGAACGTCTCTACGGTTGGACGGCCGCGGAATCGGTCGGTGCCAGTATCCGCGATCTCCACTATAGAGATGTGACGCCTCAGTTCGAGGAAGCGAATCAAGTCCTGTTGAAAGAAGGTGAATGGGCGGGCCACGCGACGCATTTGACGAAAGACGGCAGACGCGTGGATGTCGAAACGAGATTGACCCTTGTGCGTGACGACGAGGCCAATCCGAAGTCGGTGCTTGTGATCAACCACGACGTCACCGAACAGAAGAAGCTCGAAGCTCAGTTCCTTCGCGCGCAACGAATGGAGAGTATCGGCACGCTGGCGGGGGGCATCGCTCATGACATCAACAACATCCTGTCGCCGATTCTTCTCTCGGTCCGAATGCTTCAAATGAAATTCGAGGATGAAGGTAGTCAACGCCTTCTTTCGGTGCTTCAAAAAAGCGCGGAGCGCGGGGGCGTTATGGTGAAACAGGTGTTGGAGTTTGCCAGAGGGGCGGAAGGCGAGCGCATCGTTCTTCAACTGAAACACCTGATCAAGGAAATCACCAAGACGTTGAGCGAGACCCTCCCCAAGTCAATCGAAGTCGAGTGCTTCGTGCCCGCCGACGTTTGGCCGATAACCGGCGATCCAACGCAAATCCATCAAGTCCTGATGAACCTCTGCGTGAACGCTCGCGATGCGATGCCGCGGGGCGGAGTTCTGTCGGTAAAGGCTGAAAACGCCTTGATCGACGAAAGCTATGCCCGGATGATTCTCGATGCAACGCCCGGACAGTTCGTGCTTATCACCGTTACAGATACAGGAACAGGAATCCCCGCCAAAATCATCAGCAGAGTATTCGAGCCCTTCTTTACCACCAAAGAGCAGGGCAAAGGAACGGGACTGGGGCTCTCAACCGTGCTGGGCATAGTAAAAAGCCACGGTGGATTCGTCAATGTGTACAGCGAACCAGGTAAGGGAACCAAGTTCAGTGCGTATTTTCCGGCGGCCGCATCCTCACTCACAACGCAGGCCCGGGAGGAACCCGCCGGGGTTCCTCTCGGTCACGGTGAGGTGGTGCTTGTTGTGGATGATGAATCGGCCATTCGGGAGATCACCAGAAGCACTCTCGAGAACTTCGGCTACAGCGTGCTGACCGCCAGTGATGGAACCGAGGCAGTTGCTCTCTATGCCCAGAACAAAGCCTCGATCGATGTTGTCTTGACCGACATGATGATGCCTTACCTGGACGGAACCGCGACTATTCGCGCCCTCCAGAAGATAGAGCCGAGCGTAAAGGTAATCGCCAGCAGCGGACTGGCCGACGACGGCAAAGCTGCCGAAGCCACCGCCCTGGGGGTGAAGTTATTCTTGTCGAAGCCCTATACCGCGGAAGAACTACTGAATGCGCTCGCCGAAGTTCTCGGCCCAAAGTAATCGCAACCGACTTCATGCGAAATATTTCCACCCTATGAGCGATTAGCCCCAGTTCGCCGAGTGCTTGGGGTCCCTTGCAGAGTTTATCGATGGGCACAGCCCTTGCGTTGAAGTGAAAGGTCGAGGTGTTGGTATGTCACAAGAAACTGCACGTGGAAAGGGTGGTTATGTCGACACGAGAGATACCCAAAAACGAGTGGCCCGATTTCTTTCTTGAATTCAGCCGCGCACACGAGGGACGGCCGGTTATGGTCGAGGTGTTCGATCTCGAGATCGGCGCCCAGATGGAAGCGCACGAAGTGACGTTTGAGGAGATATCAGTCGAATTTCGAGCCGGGGACAACGAGCGAATAATGCTGCTGTTAGGCAGGACTCCTGAAGCGCACCTGACCCATATCATCTCAGCGCCGGAACGCGTGAGAATTGAGCGCGCCGAAGACGGGTTGCAGGAAGCTCTGCAAATCGAGTCGGGAGATGCGACGACGCTTCTACGGTTCGCTCCCAGAACGCTTCCGCAAGTCTCAACTGACGCGATATTGGAAGCGAAGCATTGAGCCGTATGGCGCTCACCTCCGCGCGCCGAGCAGCGAAGGCGGCTCCGCCGCAACAATTCGCACACGCGCGTCCAGGATAACCGCGCCTTGCTCTCGAACCAAAAACGGGTTGCAGTCGAGTTCCGCGATCTGAGGGAGGTCTTCGACCAGGGCGCTCACTCTCAGCAGCGCGTCTTCAAGCGCAGCCGTATCACACGGCGGGCTGCCTCGAAAACCGGTCAGCAACGGATAAGACTTCAGGCCGCGAATCATCTCCGCTGCGTCGTGCGGGGTGAGCGGCGTCAGCCGGACCGACACGTCTCGCATAAGCTCGACAAAGACCCCACCCGCTCCACAAGCCACCACCGGCCCGAACTGCGGATCGTGCGCGATCCCGACCAGCATCTCGACTCCGCCTGAGACCATTTGCTGGACGACAAAAGCGGTTGGTTGCTGCCTGCTGGCCGACAGCTTCGCCGACATCTCCTCTGCGGCCAGACGGACCTGCTTAGCGCCGGTCAGATGAAGCCGCACGGCCCCCGCTTCAGTCTTGTGCAGCAACCCGGCCGCGACAGCTTTGAGGGCAACTTCGCCTCCGATTTCCACCGCCGCCTCGCCTGCTTCTTTGGCGCCGTTGACGACTCGCTGTTTGACCAGCGGCAGGCCGTAGCAAGACAACAGATTCGCCGTCTCTTCGACCGTCAACCAAGAATCGCCCCTGGCAAGCGCGGTGGCCACGATGGCCGCCGCTTCGTCCCGCCGCAAGTCATCAAACACGGGCGGTTCAGACTGCGGGCGCTCGCGCCACTCGCCATAGCGCGCAACGCGTGCCAATGCAGTCGCAGCGGCTTCGGGGAAAGCGAATGAAGGAACCCGGAGGTCCAGCGTCTTTAATTCCTCGGGAACGCCTCGCGCGGAGAGAAAGACAGTCACAACCGGCTTGCTGGATTTGAAACCGCGAACTGCTTCAACTATGGCCCGAGCTACATCTTCGGCTCGGGTGACCAGCGGCGGCGTGAAGATCACGACCAGCGCATCGACGTTTGGATCTTCGGCCACAACCGCGATCGACTTGCGGTAGTCCTCCGCGGTCGCCGAAGCGATCATATCAACTGGATTGGCGACGCTTCCCTCCACCGGAAGAAACGCGCGCAGTTGTGTCCTGCTTTCATCAGCCAGCATCGGGACTATTAGTCCTTCGTCTTCGCACGCATCAGCGCATAGAATCGCCGGTCCCCCTGAGTTCGTGATGATTCCAATGCGGCGGCCCTTTGGGATTGGCTGATTCGCAAGCAGCGAGGCTACGTCGAACAGTTCTTCAAGCGTGTCGGTGCGAATGACGCCAGCCTGACGGAAGAGCGCGTCTACCGTGACATCCGAACCGGCCAGCAGCGCGCCGGTGTGCGACGAGGCTGCCCGAGCGCCCGCCGGGGATCGTCCGCTCTTAACGACGACTATCGGCTTCTTACGGCCAACTCGTCGAGCGATCTGTGAGAACTTCTTCGGATTCCCGAACGACTCCAGATAAAGCAGAATCAAATCTGTTTCAGAGTCCGCCTCCCAGTAGTTCAGCAAGTCGTTGCCCGAGATGTCTGCTTTGTTGCCGATCGAGATAAACGAGGAGATGCCAAGCCCGAGTGAGTTTGCGTAGTCGATGATCGCCAGTCCCAACGCGCCGCTCTGCGAGAAGAACCCGACGCGCCCCGGGAGCGGCGCGCGCGGCGCGAACGTCGCGTCAAGCCTGACACTGCCGTCAGTATTCACGATGCCCATGCAGTTGGGGCCGATCAATCGCATCCCGGTCTGCCGGCAGATTCGCAACAACTCGTTCTGCCGTTCGCGTCCTTCGTCGCCCGTCTCAGCGAAGCCGGCTGAGATGACCACAAGCGCGCGCACGCCCTTGCGTCCGCACTGCCCGGCCACTTCGAGCACCTGGGGGCCAGGAACGGCTATCACCGCGAGATCAACCGAGCCGGGAACGGCTTCCACCGTTGGGTAGGCCAGAACGCTTTGAATCACTTCAGCGCCCGGGTTCACCGGATAAACCGGGCCCGCGAACTCGTAGTTCAAGAGGTTGTGAAAAATCTCGCCGCCTATCGTCCCTCGTTTCCGCGAGGCTCCGATTACGGCGACAGAATGAGGGCGCAAAAAGAGCTTCAACGCATTGATCGCAGAGACTTGCTCGCGCTGCTCGAATTGGCCGACTGCCTCGGATGTGAACGAAGTTGGAAACGTCACGTGGATCTGCCCGGTCGTGACGCTCACCTTGATCGGGAAGCCCGATCTTCGAAACACTCCCAGCATCTTGTGATTCGAAGCCAACACGTCAGCTTCGAACACCCGAATCCCGTTGGCCGCGGCGACCTGTGCTAACTGTCCGACCAGAATCGTCCCGAGACCGCGTCCTTGATAGTCGTCGGCTACCGCGAACGCGGCATCAGCGCGGTCGTCCCCTATTGCCGAGTAAAGCGCGTGGCCAACAACTCGTTCTGCTCCACCCGTCAACGCGATAAGTCCAAAGGAGCGGACATAATCAACGGTCGCCTCACGATGTGCTTCGGCGGCCAGGAGTTTGTCTTTTACAAACGAGAAGAACCGCAGCCACCGCGATTCCTCCGACAACGACCGGAAGAAGTCCAGCAGTCGCTGTTCATCGTCGGGCTCCAGCGGCCTGACCTTTACGGTGGACCCGTCGCGAAGGACCACATCACCGGCTCGATGAATCGGATGAAGAGCCGGTTGCTTGTATTCGCTGGTCATCGTCTGTCGTTCTCACTTCCTGTCCGGGGATCGACTCGCTGTCGGCAGCGTCTTCGAGATCATTATCGCTGTATGCGCGTCAAAGTTCGAGCCGTCGGGGTCGTGCTCGTGTGCAATAGCGGTTATTTGACAGTGGCGCCAAACGTACCTTGTCGCTGCGTGTTAATCGAACACTAATTGAACTGTAAGCGAACAGAGTTTCCGGAAAGGAAGTCTGCCTTCCGTCACGAGGTAGCGCCCACGCACCTGAGTAAGGGCGAGTTCACAGAACGACTGTCTGAACAATGGCTGGCACGCTCTTTGCCCATTATTAATTGGTTGCGCGAAGAAAGCCTAAAGTGGTCTATAGCCAGTTTCGATAAAAGGAGCGCGATATGGACGATATGGAACAGTTGAACAACACAGAAAGTCTCGCCTCGACGCGAGAACCTGTTGAATACGAATCGGGAGCCGGCAGGAACTCTACCCTCGACAACATAAAAGGCAAGGTTGCCGAAGGGCTCAAAAGCGCTGCCGGATCCCTGAGGCCGAAAGGCCGGCCAGAAGGCGCAATGTCGGACTATGCCAGCCAGGCTTCGGGGTGGCTCGACAGCGCAGGCGATTACGTCCGTGACATGGATGTCTCGCAAGTGAAAACCGATATACAGCGGCAGATGCGTGCGAATCCCGGGCGCACCTTGCTGATAGCGGGGGCAGCGGGGCTGATAGTCGGCGCGCTGTTTAGACGGAGGTAGCGGTCATGCAAGCACGCCCTCACGTCGACAGACCTGAAGAGACGCTGCCGCGCGAGTCATTCGGCCAGTTGCTCAGCCAGCTTGCCACCCACTCGGCGGCGCTCGTACGCGATGAGATGGCCCTCGCTAAGCAGGAAATGCGCGAAAGCGCCCGCTCGCTTCGCATGGGAATCGCGACATTTGCAATAGGAGCGCTCATCGGATGGATAGCGCTCGTCACCCTGGCGGCCGGCGCGGTGATTGGACTGGCGAATTTTATGCATCCCGGATATGCGGCGCTCGTTGTCGGAGGCGCGCTCGCCGTCGTCGGCGGCAGCGTCGCGCTAATCGGAATCAATCGTCTCAAACGGACGAACCTCACGCCGGAACAGACGATGGAGACACTCGAGGAGGACAAGCAATGGCTGAAAGAGCTAACCTAGCAACTCAGCTGCGCATCGACGAGCCAGGCGAGCGCAGCGCGGAGGAAATCCGCCAGAACATAGCCGCTGAGCGAGAAACGATTTCGGAGACCGTCGATAAACTGGGTGATCGCATACAGCAGACGTTTGACTGGCGCGAGTACCTAGCCGAGTACCCGGCTGTCGCGCTGGGGCTGGCGGCAGGAACCGGCCTTCTGCTTTCCGCTGTTTTTACGCGGGAACCGACTCCGCAGGAACGCATCGCCGATGCAATTGCAGATCTGACCGAAGACCTCACCGACCGGATCAGCGGCGTCGCCGGGGATGTCATAACGCGAAAAATGATGTCGGGACGGACCGTGAAAATGGCGGTCACCTCTATCATCGCCAAAGCGGCGATCGATTTTGCGAGGCAAAAGATGGGCGAAGCTAACAGACGCGTGAAACCAGACGACATACTCACACGCGAGCGAGAAGCTTTAGCCACGCTTTAGATGCAAGCATTCGATTCTCTAACGTCAGTTACAGAGCGCGACACAAAATTCAATACAAGGGGAATAGGTACAATGGAAAACACGAAGAATTTCTCAAGCGAATCGAGTAAGACTACCAGCACAACGGGCGCGACGCCGGCCTCGAAAACGAAACCGGCAAGCGGCGACCTGTTGAACACAGCGGCCAGCGCGACGCAGCGCGCACGCGAAGGCGTTCAATCGGCTTACGAGGAGACTAAGCACGTCGTGGACGAGGCTAAGCAAGTCGTGAACGATGCTTACGGAAAGACGACCGAGGCTTTAAGCAATACGTACGATCAAGCGATGGTTTACGGCAAAGAGAATCCGGGCAAGCTCACGCTGATCGCGTTCGGCGCGGGCATCGGCATCGGAGTGCTTCTGGCGGCCGGCTTTACCGGCGGGCGGAGCCGCTCAAGCCGTATCGGAGAGCCGATTGTGGCCGCGCTTTCGCAGGTGGCGATGGAGTTCCTGCGACGATAAAGCACCGCTAAAGAAGCTCTCATATGGACGCCCACCGAGTACCGAGCCGGTACCCGTCCCTCGCGAACTTGAGACAGCTTTCCCGTCAGCGGCCAGCGAGAGAAAGCCGGAAAGAGGCCATCTCCTGGCCGTTGCGAACCAGCAGGACGTCGCCCACCAGCACCGGATGGTTCCAGGTCTTGCCCTCGATCGCCGGGAACCGTGCGAGCTCCGTGAACTGGTCGGGGGTTGCCCGGACCAGCGCCAGCTCGCCCTCCTCCGATAGCACCAGCAGCAAGTCCTGGTCGGGCAACAGGAGGAGCTGGCCGTGGCCGTAGCGTCCGCCCTTCCACTTGCGCGTGCCGTCCTCGAGGTCGATGCACGCGAGGATGCTGCCGTCGAAGCCGAAGGCATGGCCCTTGTGAACGACGAAGTCGTTGTAGTACGGCTTCAGCCCGTTCGAGGTCCAGCGCTCCTCGACGGTCCATCCTGCTGGTCCGCGCGCGACCGCGATGCGCCGCGTGCCTACGCCGCCGGCCATGTCGGCCGTGTTGATCAGCACGTCACCGTCGGCGGTCCGGGCGGGCTGCACGATGGGCACGCCTGGCCACCCGTGCTCCCAGAGCAGCATGCCGTCAGCCGGCGCGACGCTGATCGCGCCCTCTCCGTTCAGCAGCAGGACCTGTGCGACGCCGCTGATCGTCATCAGATGCGGCGAGCTGTAGCTCCCACCGCGGGCCGGGCCGAACCACCGCGGCTTCCCGGTGGCGGCGTCGTAGGCGACGAGCCGGCCGGAGGCGGCGACGATGACCACGTCGTTGACCACCAACGGCGAGCTTGCGAAGCCCCAGCCCGGGATCTTTGCGCCGGTGTCGGACGCCGCGTTGCGCGACCACACGACCGCGCCGTTACTGGCGTTGAGCGCGTTCAGGATTCCGGTCGCGCCAAACGTGTAGACGCGACCGTTGCTGAGGGTGGGCGTCCCGCGCGGACCGGCGCCGGCATTCGACTCCCAGAACCGCGCCGAGTCGCGGTGTCTCCACACCGGCTCGCCGGTAGTCGCCTTGTAGCAGGCGACGACCTCGTCATCGCCGCGCTGCTCCTGGGTGTAGAGGAGATCGTCGCGGACCGCGAAGGACGACCAGCCCGGTCCGATCGTCCGGCGCCACAGCTCGACCGGCGGCGAACCAGACCAGTCGGTCTCGATCCGCACACCGCGAATGACGTCGTCGCGATCGCGTCCGCGAAAACCAGGCCAGCCGGCTCGCGGCTCCGCCGCTGCCGGAACCGGCGGGAGCGCTGCCGGCTCGTCGCTGGCCGGGGCCGGGAG
>JBASRN010000213.1:0-20634 GCA_049273855.1 Blastocatellia bacterium | reverse complement strand
TGCGCCGGCAGATCGAATCGATCAACGGTGTCGGCCAGGTGCAGATCATCGGCGGACGCAAACGCCAGGTAAACGTCTATCTGGACGGTGACAAGTTGCGCGGCTATAACCTGACCGTCTCGCAAGTGTCGCAGGCGCTGCAAGGCCAAAACCTGGAAGTGCCGGGAGGACGAGTCGAGCAGACCGATCGCGTGCTGACCTTGCGCACGCTCGGACGCCTGCAATCTCCCGCCGACTTCAACGACATTGTCGTCGCCAACCGCGCCGGATACCCGATCAAAATCTCCGATGTCGGCCATACGGAAGACGGCGAGGAAGACGAATTGACCGCGGGCCGCCTGAGCGACAGCCCCGCGCTATTGCTCCAGGTACGCCGGCAATCGGGCACAAACGTGATCGAGGTAGTCGATGCCATCAAGGAACGGCTGGCGGAGACCCGCAAGTCACTGCCCGCCGGTTACTCGGTCGATGTCGTGCGGGATCAATCGATCTTTATCCTGGCTTCGTTCCACGCGGTTCGCGAGCATTTAATGCTGGGGTCGCTGCTGGCCGCCCTGGTCGTGCTGGTGTTTATGGGCAACCTGCGGGCGACGATCATCTCGGCTATTTCAATTCCGACTTCGATCATCTCGACGTTCGCGGTCATGGATTACTTCGGCATTACACTGAACGGTCCGTCGATGCTGGGGTTAACGCTTTCAGTCGGGATCGTGATCGACGACGCCATCGTCGTGCTGGAAAACATCTTCCGCTACATCGAAGAGAAAGGCTACGAGCCGTTTACCGCGGCAATCGAAGCGACCAGAGAGATCGGTCTCGCGGTGATGGCCACGACGCTGTCGCTGGTGGTGATTTTTCTCCCCGTCGCCTTTATGCAGAGCATTCCGGGGCGATTCTTCAAATCCATGGCCCTGACGATGTCGTTCGCAATCCTGGTGTCGCTGCTCGTGAGCTTCACGCTGACGCCGA
Source organism: Blastocatellia bacterium (assembly GCA_049273855.1). Taxonomy (GTDB): domain Bacteria; phylum Acidobacteriota; class Blastocatellia; order UBA7656; family UBA7656; genus Onstottus_B. The sequence goes on along the minus strand of JBASRN010000213.1, from coordinate 19,665 downwards.
TGTTGAGCGCGCGAATGCTCAAGCGGCTGAAGCGGAAGTCCGAAGACGGCCGGGCGGCCGAACCCGGCGCACACACTCAAGAAAAGAGTTCGCGGATTAACCGCGTGTTGGATCGCGGGTACACGTCGATGTTGAAATGGTCGCTGCATCATCGACTGGCCGTGTGCGTGATCGCTTTGCTGACGTTCGCCTCGACCTTTGTGCTCGGTCCTCGAGTCGGGTTCAACTTCTTCCCCGTAGACGACCAGAGCGAGTTCGAGGTGACGATCCGCACGCCTGAAGGGACTTCGTTGGCGAAGACTTTGAATATCGCCGAACTGGTCTCGGCCGATATTCGCAAGCTCAACCATATCGACTACACGCTGACGACCATCGGCGACGATCAGCAGCGAACGCAGAACCAGGCCAGGATTTATGTCAAGCTCGCCGATCTGGAACACCGCCCGATCTCGCAGTTCGTGATCATGGGCCAGGTGCGCGAGAGAGTTTTTCCGCAATTCAAGTCATACGGTCTGCGCACAATTGTCGCGCCGGTGGCAACGATTAGCGGCGGCGGGCGTGCGAACGCCGAGGTTTCCTTCATGCTGCTCGGCCCCAACCTCGACAAGCTCAACGAGTACTCACAGCGACTGCTGGACAAACTCAGACAGGTGCCGGGCGTGGTCGACGCCGACACATCGTTGATCGTTGGCAAGCCGGAACTGCGCGCGGCGATTGACCGCCAAAAGGCGGCAGAGCTCGGGGTGAGCATCTCCGACATCGCCCAATCATTGCGACTGCTGGTTGGCGGCGATCAAGTCTCGACCTACAACGAGAACGGCGAGCAGTACGAAGTGCACGTCCGTGCTAACGAAGCTTTTCGCGCGGACGCGGGCAGCATCGGCAAGTTGAACGTCCCGTCGACCCGGTTGGGGAGCATAGGCCTCGACAGCGTCGCGAAGTTGCACGAGGCGACCGGCCCGACGCAGATCGAACGCGTCTCGCGTCAGCGTCAGGTGATGCTGACAGCCAACCTCAAACCGGGCTTTTCGCAGAGCGATGTGCTCAGAGAGTTAGTGAATGAAACGCGGGCGATGAATATGCTGCCCGGTTACATCTCCGGCGTTTCGGGCTCCAGCAAAGAGATCGGCCGTACGATCAACGGCTTCCTTATCGCCTTCGCGCTCTCGTTTATCTTCATGTACATCGTCCTGGCCGCCCAGTTTGAATCGTTCCTCCACCCGGTGACGGTGCTGCTGGCGCTGCCGCTGAGTTTGCCGTTCGCTCTCGTTTCGCTGATCGTCACCGGGCAGGCCATGAATATGTTCACGCTGCTCGGACTGCTTGTTCTTTTCGGAATGGTGAAGAAGAACTCGATTTTGCAGATCGATCACACCAACGGGTTACGCAAGAAGGGGATGGAACGGCACGAGGCTTTGATCCAGGCGAGCCGCGACCGGCTGCGCCCTATACTGATGACGACAATCGCATTCGTCGCGGGCATGACGCCATTGGCGTTGAGCAGCGGGCCAGGTTCCGGCATCAACCGCTCCACTTCGGTCGTGGTGATCGGCGGCCAGTCGATGTGTCTGCTGCTGACGTTGCTGGTTACGCCGGTAGCTTACTCGCTGTTTGACGACGCCGCGTCGTCGTCCGTATGGGGACGAATTGGGCGAGGCGTTCGGTGGCCGTTTGAATGGGCGCGCCGTAAGGCAGCTTCGGCGACCTCATCGTTTTTGGGATTGTTCAGGTAGCAGAATGAAAGTGAGAGTGGGTTATGAAGCAGTTTATTAGGCGGACGATTGCGTTTCTGTTGTTGGCAGTCTCACCGGCCGCAACGGGTGTGGCTCAGGTAGTCAGGGTCGAGCACGCGCCGGGTCAGGAGTCGCAGCAAAACACAGTTCTGGCGAGCCCGGAGCGTACACCCAACCGTGTCGGTGTTGACGAGAGCAACCCGCTTACGCTGACTCTGTTCGACGCAGTAAAGCTGGCGCTCCAGAACAACCGCGAGATCGAAGTCGAGCGCATCAATGTTCAACAAGCCAATTACGACCTGTTCTCGGCTCGCGGCGCGCGGGACATTACGCTGGGCGCCGCGAGCTTCTACGAGCACCGCGTTCTGCCTGCCGGCTCGGTGCTGGCGGGCGGGCTCAACGGTACGCTCACGACCGAGAGCGCGAACTGGGACTTCAGCGCCCAGCAACTTATGCCTTCAGGCGCGCAGTGGACGGCGCAGTTCACCAACTTGCGTTCGGACACCAACAGCATCTTCAACTCGCTCAATCCGCAGTTCAGCGCCGTGTTGACCTTTCAGATACGCCAGCCTCTCTTGCGCAACTTCTCGCTCGACGACGCGCGCCGGCGAATCCGAGTAGCTAATCGCAGACTGGATCTTTCTGACAGCCAGTTCCGCCAGAAGGCGATCGAGATCGTCTCGCGAGTTCAACGTTCGTATTGGGATCTGGTGTTCGGGCTGCGCGAGGTCCAGATTCAGCGCGAAGCCGTCGACCTGGCCCGCGCACAGCGAGAACGCAACAGCCGCATGGTGGATCAAGGGACGCTGGCGCCGATCGAGCTTGTTTCCGTTGATGTAGAGCTGGAGAAACGCAGAGAAAACGTTCTGACTGCGTTGGAGGTCGTGACGAGAGCGGAGAACGCGCTCAAACAGTTAATCCTCCCTGATCGAAGCTCTGACGTATGGAACAAGGCTATTATTCCAACTGAAGCCCCTGACCTCAAGCCGGTCTCCCTGAAGCTGGACGAGGCTTTGGCCGCAGCGTTCGCGAACAGGCCGGAGCTTGCGCAGAACAACGTGCAACAGGAGATCAACAAGATCGACACCCGTTACTTTTCAAACCAGGCAAAGCCGGCGGTTGATCTGATCGCTTCCTACGCGACGACCGGATTGGCGGGCACGCCGGTAACCACCACCGGGAGCCCGTTCACAGCAACGACTGACTTGCTGGTGGACCGAGTAAATACTCTGTCGGAACTTGCCGCGTTGCCTCCGCTGACAGTCGCCCCGACCGCCGGGTTGCCGGGGTTTCTGCTTGGCGGCTACGGCCAGAGCCTCTCAAACGTCTTCAGCAACGACTTTCGCACGTTCCGGTTTGGCGTGAGCTTCAGCTTCCCGACAAGGAACCGGACGGCCGAAGGGCAGCTTGGGCGGTCGCTCGCGGAAGGGCGCAAGATCGGCACTCAGCGCACGATTCTCGAGCAGTCCATCGAAGCGGAAGTGAGGAACGCGCTTCAGTCCGTCGAGATGGGGCGCGAGCGATTCGAGACGGCGCGAGCCTCGCGCGAAGCGGCCGAGAAGCAATACCAGAGCGAGCAAAGGCGCTTTGACTCAGGGCTTTCTACCACGTATTTCGTGCTTGAACGGCAAAACACGTTGTCCGAGTCCAGAGGCCGCGAGCTTCGCGCGTTGACAGAGTACAACAAGGCGATGTCTGAGCTTCAACGAGTGATGGGAACGACGCTGACTGCGGCGAATGTCGAGGTTAGCCCCGCGGAGCATAAGCGGTGAGGGTGCTCCAGCGAAGGCGAAAAGCGAATTGGAGATTTGAGATTTAAGATTCGAGATAATTCGAGATTGGAAATTTGAGATTCGAGATTATTCGAGATTGGAAATTTGAGATTGGAAATTTGCAAATATCAAATTATCTCAAATTTCAAATAATTTCAAATCTCAAATTTCCGATTCCAAATTTGCGACCTAGCGTGTTTCAGATCACGAGTGCGGGCTCAGGAAGCGACTGCCGCGGCGATTCTTCAAAGTTTCGCGATAGTCATCGCCTTCCATCAGAACCAGTCTGCACATCTCGTGCAACCGCGAGCGAAGCCGCACGCCTACCCGTTCCGTCAGGCTTTCGTCATACGCGGAACCAATCGGAATATCCAAATAGTTTGAAGTGAACAGTGTGATCTTTTTGTCGTTGTAGCGCTTATTGATGATGTGAGTGATCGTTTCCTGAACCCACTCCGTCGGCTTGCTCGACCCGAGCTCGTCGAGCACGAGCACTTCTGCCTCAAAGATCGGCGTCAGAATCTTGAGTTCGGACGTGTGAGTGTTCGGGTTGTAGCTGTCCTGGATTTCTTTCAGCAGATCGCGGAAGTCATAAAAGACTCCTGGTATTCCTTTCTTGATCAGCTCTTTCAGCGCCGCGACTGCAAGATGCGTCTTCCCTACCCCGCAGCGGCCCAGATGCAACAGCCCAACGTCCACCAGCGGGTACTCCTCAACGAACTTCCGCGTGTTCATCAGAGCCCGGTGAAGCGACGGCATCAGCGGCTCGAAGTTATCAAGCGTGCAGTGAGAGAATCGCCGCGGGATTCGCGCACTCGCCTCGAGCAGATCGGGCCGGCCCGTGCGCTTGCAATCGCACGGGCGGACACCTTTACCTTCAACAAACTCCCATCCCGTGTCTCCACATAGCGCACACGGAGCAAGCTTGATGTTTGCGGATTCTGCCGACATTAACTAAAGTCCCGGGCTTAGATCGATACAACTTCTGAAGAGCGGAGCCTGTTGATCTCGAACGCGCGCGATTATATGCGAGGTTCGCAAAAGAAAGCAATCAGAAACGTTCGCGGTCTCATGATATTTTTCGTCGAACACTTCACCGCCGTCGATTCGACCGTACGAGTTTGTTAACGGACCAAGCATATGCAAGATTTAGCGCGACAGGCGTTTCAACGAGCGCTTCAAGACCGCTTCAATCGTGCGGTCGCCTTCCTCGCGAATCGCGTCCGAGACCGCGCGCTCAGCCATCGCCTTCGGATACCCGAGCGCCATCAGCGCGGCGACTGTGTCATCCCGTACCACCGGTCCGCTCGCTGCCTGGTCGCGCGAGAGCACCGGTTCGGCTTCGCGCTCAGCAGCCAACAACGCAGCGAGCTTATCGCGCAACTCGACGACAACGCGCTCAGCGGTCTTGCGCCCTACGCCGGGTATCGCGGTCAGACGCACCAGATCATTGCTCGTGATTGCCTGGATCAACTCGGGCGCCGGCATCCCCGAGAGCATCGTGATCGCGAGCTTGGGACCAACGCCGCTTACGCTGGTTAGTTTAGAGAACAGTTCTTTCTCGCGGCTGGTCCAAAAGCCGAATAGCTGGATCAAGTCTTCCCGGACGTGGGTGTGAATTCTGAGCGACACCTGAGTGCCCGGCTCGCCCAGTTCGTAAAAAGTCGAGACGGGAATCGTCGCTTCGTAGCCGACTCCGCCTACGTCGATGACGACAGTATTCGGTTGTTTGTGAATAAGCGTGCCGGATAACCGAGCGATCAAATCACAGCCCCCCGTTTTCGAGTCTGAGTTTACGAAAGTGATTCTGAAAGTGTCAATGATGGCGGATTCGGTGGTCCGTCGTCCGCAGCCAGTAGTCCGTAGCTCGCGCGCTACGCTTCAATCGGATCCTCGGCATACGAGCTACGGACTACTGACTACTGACCACGGACTACTGACTACAAGAACTATTGCAATATCAGCCGCTTCTTGTATACTCGGGCCTGTCGCAACTTATCAGTAACCCTCCCATAATTCAGCGTTGCCCCTCCCATTCTATGTCGCCCCGTGTGGTCTCAAGCTATGCTTATCTCAAAGAAAAAACGGGCGTCGCTCAAGCGCGTCCTTTGGGTGTTCATCCCGGCGGTGCTCGTGCTGGTCGTTGGCGTGGGCGCTTTGGATTTCTTCCTGGTCCATCGCATGACTCATCCGGCTCGCACTCAGCTCTACGGCTCACCGCGCGACTTTCAAGTCATCCTGCAAAAGCCAATGTGGTTCGAGGAGACGTGGAAGAATTCCGACGCGACGCAATCGGCCGGGTGGTTCTTGAGTCGGGGGAAACCCGGACCTGCGGTCGTTCTTAGTCACGGCTACGGGTCGAACCGTTCGGAGTTGCTCACGCTCGCGTTCGAGCTCTGGAAAGCAGGCTATCACGTCTTGCTTTACGATATGCGCGGCCACGGCGAGAGCCCGGTCAAGTGGTCGGGATTGGGCAGCTATGAGAAGGACGACCTCCTTGCGGGAATAAGGTTTCTGAGGACAAAGAAGACCGAGACTGGCCAGGAGCTTGTCGACGGGAGAGTCGGGCTCTATGGTGTCGATATGGGGGGGTATATCTCGTTGGTAGCGTCGTCTCAGGATCCGGGGGTCAAGGCAGTCGCTGTCGACTCGATCTATCCCGACATGGCGCACTTTATCAATTACCGGCTCAAGACTTTCATAGGCACCGACAGTTCGACGGCCAACAGTCTTGTCGATTCGCCCTGGACAAGCGATCTTACCGATATGGCGTTGCAGCTTTATTTGATGCGCCGCGAAGACTCAGCGCCGGCCGCCGAGTCAGCCGCGGCCGTGGCGGGTTCCAAGCTCTTCATCACCGCAAAGAACACCGGCGCTTTTGAAGCGCTCACCCGCGACCTGTACGCTAAAGCAAAGGACCCGAAGACGCTGGTCGAGGCCGAGCACTCACGGACGTCCCGGCTGTACGACAAGGCGTCGGCCGTGTATGACGCGCGAATCGTAGCTTTCTTCCTCGACGCGCTTCCGTTAGCGGGCGCCAAGACCGGACCGCTGGCCCGCGCGAAGTAAAAGACGATCGATAAGGTGTCACGAATGGCGAGCGATGAATCTATGATTCACGGCTCGCCATTTCTGTTCTTAAGCGAAACTCTGAACGCCAGGGTCTTGCCCTTTTCTCCGATCAGCTTCGCAGTCAGCAACCGAAACCTCTCAACTTCGGGCCGCCACCTCTCATCAGTTATCACCACCAGAGTGCGATCGTGTTCGAGCGCGCTAACCAATGTCTGTTCGTTTAGAGCGTTCAACACGTCAAACTCCCCCAGTCCGCAGACTACGCGGCCCTCTGAGTAAAACACGGGCGCGTACTCGCTCTTGATGAAGAACCCGATCCGCTCGCCCGGTTGAAGCTGGGCGGCCGTCTCGAGCGAAAACGACTTTAGCGTCTCGCTCTCGCTGACCACGGGAAGCAGCAACACCACCGCGCTGACGACGGCGCTGGCCATCACCGCCGCCGTCGCAAGGAGAAACGCGCGCGGGCGCCTTGCCGCGAGCAGAAGGACACTTGCCGTTGCGACTGCTGCCGGCAACCAAATCAACCCCGTACGCCACCCACTCGTGCCATTCAACTCATCATTCGTATAGACAATGAGCGCGACGCTTATCGCTGCCAGCACCAGCGCGGTCAGCCACGCTGCCGCCTTCAGCGTTCGTTCTCGTTCACCGCTCCAGAAGCGTTCGACTTCGGCGCCGATTATCATCGCCAGCGCCGGAAAGACCGGCAATAGGTACCCTGGCAGCTTTGTCACCGAGAATGAGAAGAAGATCAGCGGCCACCCGACCCAAACCCATGCCAGCGCGAGCATCGAGTCCTGCGCTCTAAGTCGCGGCCTTAGCGCGCGCAGCCGAGACACGGCGGGCACAAGAAAGAACGTCCACGGCACCGCCCCAGCAAGCGCGACAAATGGAAAGAAATACACCGGCGCCGGATGGTGATATCGATTCGTCAGATACCGTCTGATGTGATGCTTGTAGAAGAACTCGTCAAGGAATTCCCAGCCGTGCCTCGCCGTCACCGGCCCATACCAAATAGAAACCACCGCGAGAAAAATCGCCAGCCCTCCAACACATTCGCGCCAACCGATCGACTTGAGCTTGCCAATTATCGCCAGGTGAATCACAAACACGGGAACAACCAGGGCGGCGCCGACCAGCCCTTTAGCCAACACGGCGACTCCTGTGGCCGCTGACAATACCACCCAGCAGACGATCCGCGAGCGGCCGCTTGCGCCTGTCCACAGGTAGCCGGCAAGCAGTGCGATCGTGACCGCGGCGGTTAACACCATATCGGGCGTCGCGGCTCGCGCAAAGCCGATGAAGATCGCGGTTGTAGCCAGCGCCAGCGACGAAGCCACCGCGACGCGGCTGAGCCCCGTCCGCCACAACACCCACAGTAGGCCCAGCACAGTCACCGTGGCCGCCAGCGCCGATGGCAGCCGGGCGGCGTACTCACAAACGCCCAACAAGTGATATGAGCCTGCCGCCATCCAGTAGAACAACGCCGGCTTTTCGAACCACAGACACCCGCAAAGCCGAGGCGAGATGTAGTCGCCGCCGGCGAACATCTCGCGCGCCACTTCCGCGTATCGCGGCTCATCGGGCCCCCACAATCCGACCCGCCCCAGGCCAAGGAAGAAGGTGACGCCGCATAGCGAGACTAGAGCCAGCAGAATCAAGCGCCTGTGCTTGGCAGCGGGTTGTTGTTCCACTATGCTCTCTGCTTCGTTGAGGGTTGAGGGTTCGGGTTAATCACCGGCCGATGCTTGTTTCGCGGCTCCTGCGAATAGTCATTTGATAGACCAGTGTAGGTAGCGAAGAAGCGAGGGTCAAGGCGTGAGTCGCGCGCGGGTCGGCGCAGAAACGAGTCGAGGAACAACTGGAATGATCAGAGTCGCGGTAGTCGGGGTCGGACATTTCGGCCGAGAGCACGCACGGATCTACGCGAGCTCGAGCAGCGCTAAGCTGGTTGCTGTCTGCGACATCGACTCGTCAACCGGAGCCGCTTTAGCCGGGCGTTACAGCGCGGACTTCGTCACGGACTTCCGCGACCTGATAGGCGAAGTGGACGCCGTGAGCCTCGCAGTCCCAACCATCTCACACTGCCTGATCGCTTGCGAGCTTCTAAAAGCGGGCATATCCGTGCTGATTGAAAAGCCGATCTCGCACACGCTGGACGAAGCGGACCAAATCAACGCGGCGGCCGGTCGCGGGGGGATGGTGCTTCAAGTCGGTCACCTCGAACGCTTCAATCCGGCGGTGGCGGCTGCTTCGCTTATCGTGACCAGGCCGCTGTTCTTCGAAGCGCATCGGCTAAGCGTGTTCACATCGCGCAGCCTCGACATCGACGTCGTTATGGACTTGATGATCCACGACATCGACGTCGTGTTGTCGTTCGTCAAAAGCGATGTGCGAGAAGTTCGCGCCGCCGGTGTGCCGATCCTCACGCCAAAGGTGGACATCGCCAATGCGCGGATCGAATTCGACAACGGCTGCGTGGCTAACCTGACCGCAAGCCGCGTTTCATCAGAGCGTGTGCGCAAGCTGCGCTTCTTTCAGCCTCACGAGTACGTTTCGATCGATTACTCGGCGCAGGAAGCCTCGGTCGTCTCAGTCAAACCGGGCGCCGCGGGAAAGCTGACGTTTGATAGCCGCTCGCTTGAGGTCGAGCGAGACGAGCCGCTGCGTCTGGAGATCGAATCGTTTCTGCGAGCTGTCGAGGGCGGACCGGTTCGAGTGACCGGTGAGGACGGCCGCCGCGCATTGGAACTTGCTGTAGAGATAACGAACAGAATCCGCGAGCACTCTGGCCGCGCGGGTATCGGGTAGAAGCCTGAGACGATGATATGAATCCCTGGCGCGGCCTGCGCGGATTGCCGAGAGAAGTGTGGGTGGTCGCCGCCGCCACGCTTATCAATCGCGCTGGAACGATGGTTCTGCCGTTCCTGGTGCTCTACCTGACCCAGGGCCTCGGCTTCTCGGTAGAGCAAGCCGGTCTCACCCTCACCATCTACGGAATAGGAGCACTAATCACCGCTCCAATCTCCGGGCGACTCTCCGATAAGATCGGAGCGCTTCGAATAATGAAGTGGTCGCTGTTCATGTCCGGTGTGATACTGCTGCTCTTTCCTCTTGCGCGGAGCTTAGGAGCGGTGCTTGCCATAACGATCTCCTGGGCTATAACCAGTGAAGCGGTTCGGCCCGCCAGCATGGCGATCATCAGCAGCCTGGTCGCGCCCGAGCAGCGAAAGGCCGTCTTTGCACTCAATCGACTGGTGATCAATCTGGGCATGAGCGTCGGGCCCGCAATCGCCGGGTTTCTCGCGCTTGTATCATTTCAGTTCTTGTTCGTTGTAGACGGAGCAACCTCCCTGCTCGCCGCGGTCGTGCTTGCTCTGATGCTCCGGATTCCCGTGCCTCAGACAGCGACAGAAGCAACGGGCGAACTCTCTCTCAAACCCAAACGCCGGCTGGGCGCGCTTGCCGACCGGCGTGTGCTCTTCTTCCTGGCTGCGATGTTGCCGGTTGAACTGGTCTTGTTTCAGACTCAGGGGGCGATGCCGTTGTTCCTGGTTCGCGATCTGAGTTTTCCGGCTTTTGCCTACGGGCTGCTGCTTGCCATCAACACCGTGATAATCATCTTCGTCGAAGTCCCGCTCAACACCGCTATGCAAAACTGGCCCCACCATCGGGCGATGGCCCTGGGCGCGCTCTTGTTTGGCTTGGGTTTTGGCGCGCTTGCATTCACCGACAGCATCATCGGCGTGGGGGCGACTGTGGTGGTCTGGACATTTGGCGAGATGGTATTGTTTCCCAGCGGCTCGGCCTACGTGGCCGAGATCGCGCCCCCGGAACGGCTGGGCACGTATATGGGTCTCTACACGATGACGTTCAGCGCGGCTTTCATGATCGGTCCCTGGCTGGGGCTGTTCGCGCTGGAACAGTTGGGCGCCAGGGTTCTATGGTGCGCGACGCTGGCCACCGGTCTTATTTCCGCGACCATGCTCTGGAGGTTACCCTCGACTGGCGAAGCGATTCGCACAGAAGGTGAACCTGCAACTTGAATGAGGAGCGTTTCGTTGGCCATGGTCGAGCCCTGGCATGCGAAGAGATAGGAAACAATGACAAGACCTCTATCGAAACTGGCGCTAATTCTCTGGCAAACAGTCCTTTTGCTCTTATTGGCGCACGATAGCCTCGCCCAGAAGCGCGGCCAGTTTCACATCGACTACACCGTGGCCGTCGCCAGCACCGATGAACATCTCTTCCACGTCACCGCCGATGTTCAAAACATCGACGAGCCCCGGCTCGAGCTGTCGCTGCCGACCTGGACGCCCGGTTGGTACACCGTTGAAAACTATTTCAAAAACATCCTTCGCTTTAGGGTGACTGACTCGAAAAACGCTCGGCTTCAGCCACGGATGATTCGGAAGCAGACGTGGCTTGTCGAAACAAAAGGGCTTAATCGGATCAAAGTCGAGTTCGACTATCGAGCAGACGTGCTCGCGCTCAATCAAGCCAAGATAACCAACGACTTCGCTTTCTTCACCGGGACCGAGCTGTTCCTGATGGCCGCCAATCACCGCAATAGCCCCAGCACGGTTCGATTCGACGCGCCGCCCGGTTGGCGAATCGTTTCTGCGCTGAAGCAGACTGACGCAACGACTTTCACCGCGCCGGACTATGACACGCTTGTGGACTCACCGACTCAGATGGGCAACTTCGACCTGACCGAGTTCGAAGTCGAAAAGAAACCGCACTACCTCGTTACCAACCCCGCGGGCGCGTTCTCGAAGGACAAGGCAACAAAGTTCGCCGGAATGCTCGCGAAGGTTGCAAAAGCCCAGAGTGCGATCTTCGGCGGCTTGCCTTATGAGAAGTACGTCTACTTCTATTTCTTTCTGCCTGCCGAATCAAACGCGCGCGGCGCGCTCGAGCACAACAACTCCTTCGTTGCGTTCGCGCCGCCCGGCCAGTCCGCCACGCCAGAGATGATCATTGGCGTTGCCTCGCACGAATTCTTCCACCTGTGGAACGTAAAGCGATTTCGTCCCGCGGAGATGTGGCCGTACGATTACTCACGCGAGAACGAGACTCCGTTGCTCTGGGTGTCCGAAGGCCTCACCAACTACTACGGCATAATCGCGTTGTATCGCGCGGGGCTGAACACTCGCGAGCAATTCATCGAGAGCGTCGAACGCGCGATGGACGGCGTCGAGGGCAACCAGGCCCGCGGGTACATCTCGCCTGCCAACTCTTCGGTTTCGACGTGGGTCGGTTATGACACGCCGGTCGCATTCGGCATCTCCTACTACACTCAAGGTCAGAACCTCGGGGCGCTTTTGGACCTGTCGATAATTCACGATACCGCGGGAGCTTTCGGGCTGGACGACGTGATGCGCGCGCTCTATCGAGAGTTCTATCTGAAGGGAAAGGGCTTCACGACGGAGGATACGATAGGAATCATCAACCGGCTCACCAAGCGCGATTATCATGATTTCTATCGCCAGTACGTCTGGGGCGTCGAAGTCCCGAATTATGCGATGATCCTGGGCTACGCGGGCTACGACGTCCAGACCGCTCCGCAAAGCAGCTACACGATCGGCATCAGCGTCGAATCCACGCCCGAGGGTCCGATGGTCGGCAGGGTCTTTCGTGACAGCCCGGCTTCGCGAGTCGGTCTTCGAGTAGGTGATCAGCTTGTGTCGGTCGACGGCCTCGATCTCGAGACGAACTTCCCGAAGGCGCTGACTCGCATCGAGGAACGAATCGGCCAGTCGGTAAGACTTGCCTTTAAGCGGGGCGGCAGAGATCAGGTTGTTGACTTACCGGTGGATCCACAGAGGGGAGCAGGTTATCGGCTGGCGGAAAAACCCAATCCGACTACGGAGCAACTGAAGGTGCGCGAAACGTGGCTGAAGCTCAGCAAGTGATTGAAGGTCTCTAACGTGCCTTGTTCAGCGCCAGCCCGAGCCGCGCTAAAGTGGTGCCAAAGATGAAACGTTGCGTCGTTCTGTTGCTGATTTCGAGCCTGCTGGCGCTATCGAGAGGAGCAGCCGGACAAGACTCATCCTTCGAGGAAGCGCGACAGCTTAACCAGAGGGCTCTTGAGCTCAGCAGCGCGGGGCGCTACGAAGCCGCCCTCCCTCTTGCCGAGCGTTTCCTGTCGCTAATAGAGAGAGCACGCGGCCCCGGGCACCCCGACGTTGCCATCGCGGTCAACAACCTCGCCGAAGTCTATAGACTCAAGGGTGACTACACTCGTGCCGAACCTCTCTACCTGCGAGCGCTCGCGATCCAGGAAAGAAACCCTGATGCCGGCCAGCCCGCGCTCGCCACGACGCTCAGTAATCTCGCTGAACTCTACAAAGACCAGGGCAACTATGCGCGCGCCGAGCCACTGCAGCAGCGCGCCCTGGCGATCCGGGAGAAGGTGTTTGGCCCCGAGCACTCTGCGGTTGCTACGACGCTCAACAACTTTGCTGATCTCTACAGATCCAGGGGGGACTACGCGCGCGCCGAGCCGCTCTACCGGCGCGCGCTCTCGATCTATGTGAAGGTGTCGGGCGCTGAACACGCCGACGTTGCTCTCGTCCTCAACAATCTCGCCGCGCTCTACCATTACAAAGGAGACTACGCGCGCGCCGAACCGCTTTATCTGCGGGCATTGGCGATTCGAGAAAAAACGCTCGGTCCTCAGCACCCGGATGTCGCCGTTACCCTAAACAACCTAGCCGAGTGCCAGAGGGCGAAGGGCGACGTTGGGCGCGCCGCTGTGTACCTCGAGCGCGCGCTGGCAATTCAGCTAAAGATCAACCCCGAGCGTCTTGATGTTGCCATCGCGCTCAACAACCTGGCCTCGCTCTACTTCTTGAGAGGCGACTACGCGCACGCCGAGCCGCTTTATATGCGGGCGTTGGCGATCACCGCAAAGGCGCTGGGCCCGGAGCATCCCGATGTTGCCCGGGGGGTAAACAACCTCGCGGCACTCTACGCTGCAAAGGGCGACTACACCCGGGCCGAGTCGGGGTATCTGCGGGCGCTTGCCATCCGAGAGAAAGTGCTCGGTCCCGATCATCCTTCAGTCGCCGTCACGCTAAACAATCTCGCCGACCTCTGTAGAGCGAAAGGCGACCTGCCGCGCGCGGTGCAGTTCTTGCAACGCAATCTGGAGATCCGCGAGCGGAATCTCAACCTGGTGATTGCCTCCGGGTCCGAAGACCAGAAGCAGCTATACATCAACACGCTATCGGGCGAGACCTCGTATGCGGTGTGGCTGCACGTCCGCGTTGCGCCCACCGATCAGACGGCCGCTCAGCTCGCGCTCACTACGATATTGAGACGAAAAGGGCGCGCGCTGGACGCGATGACCGATCAGATCGCCATTCTGCGGCAGCGCGCAGCGCCGCAAGATCGGCAGTTGCTCGATCAACTGGCCGTCGCGCGTTCACAACTGGCGACGCTGCAACTGTCCAACTCAACCCCGCTCACACGGGAAGCCCGACAGGCGGGTACCACACGCCTCGCGGCTGCGGTCGCTCAGCTTGAAGATCAGGTCAGCCGCCGCAGCGCCGAGTTTCGGTCGCTGATCCAGCCCGTCACGCTTGAGACAGTGCGTCAGGCGCTGCCCGCCGACACCGCGCTGGTCGAGATCGCATCTTACAAACCGTTTAATCCAAAAGCCGCAAGAGCGTCCGAGAGATTCGGCCCTCCGCAGTACGTCGCGTATGTGCTCAAGCGCGACGCCGCAACGCCGCAGTTTGTCGATCTGGGCGACGCGGCTTCTATCGATCCTGATATCGCCAGGCTGCGCGCGGCTCTGCAAGACCCGAAGCGCGGTGATGTCAAAGCACTCGCCCGCGCGATGGATGAACGGGTGATGAAGCCCGTTCGCGCTTTGCTGGGCGCAACGCGTCACGTGTTCGTCTCTCCCGACGGCGCATTGAATCTGATTCCGTTCGCGGCGCTTGTCGACGAAGGAGGGCGCTACCTTGTCGAGCGGTATACGCTGAGCTATCTGACAACCGGTCGCGACTTGCTTCGCTTGCAACTTGCCCGCGCGAGCCGCGCTGCGGCTCTCGTGATGGGTGACCCGCTCTATGATATGCGGGCGCCGCGAGAACAACCTCCCGTCGCAAGGCAGGCTAAAGACCCGACCAAACAAGATAGTGCGAACCGTCGCTCGATAAACTTTGCCGGACTTACGTACCCGCCACTGCCGGGGACCGGCCAGGAAGCGCGCGCGTTGCAGACGTTGCTCCCTGGGGCGCGCCTGCTACTTCAGCAGGAGGCGACCGAAGCGGCGCTCAAACAAGTGCGGGCCCCGCGCATCCTGCACATCGCCACGCATGGCTTCTTCCTGCCTGATCAAACTGCCAACGACAACGCCGACACGCGTGCGTTGTCGCACGAACAGGGTGTCGAGCGCGCAGCGGAAACGAAGGAGCAGGAAAACCCGCTGCTGAGGTCGGGCATCGTTTTGGCCGGCGTCAATCAGCAACAGAGCGGTGCTGGCGAAGACGGAGTAGTAACCGCGTTGGAGGCTTCGGGTTTGGATCTGTGGGGCACTCAATTGGTCGTGCTTTCGGCTTGCGAAACCGGCCTCGGCGAAGTGCGCAACGGCCAGGGCGTGTACGGTCTCCGGCGAGCGCTGCTGCTGGCCGGCAGCGAGACGCAGGTGATGAGCCTGTGGTCGGTTAGCGACGAAGCGACGCGCGACTTAATGGTGGGATTCTATAAGCGGTTGCAGGCGGGCGAAGCACGTGCCGAAGCGCTGAGGAACGTACAACTCGAGATGCTTGGTGCGAACAGCCCGGAGCTGTCAAGCGGCCCGACCGGAACCAAAAGCGCCACCACCGTCCCACGCTATAGTCATCCGTACTTCTGGGCGCCTTTTATCGAATCGGGCGCATGGACTAGGATGGCACCCGCACGGTGATCGAGATGGAACACAACGCATAGAATGCGAATACTCGTGACCTTGCTTGTACGACAGAGGACGCGGCTCCGAGCCTTACAGAATCGTGGCGCGAGCTAGCGACGCCTCCCTCCAATAAAGAGAGATATGGATAAATACACAGCAAAGAGAGATATGGATAAATACACCGCTACAACCTACGGCGAGCACATCGCTGGTGTTTATGATCAGTGGTACGGAGCCTATGAGGACGCCGCAATTGAGACGCTAGCAAGAATGGCGCAAGGCGGTCGCGCGCTGGAGTTGGGAATAGGCACAGGCCGAATTGCGCTGCCGCTTGCGGCACGTGGAATCGAGATTCACGGCATCGATGCCTCGTCCGACGATGGTTTCCAGGCTTCGCGCAAGACCCGCAGGAGATTCGATATCCGTCACTATGGGCGACTTCGCTGACGTCGATGTCGAAGGGCGGTTCTCGCTTATCTTCATCGTCTTCAACACTTTTTTCGCGTTGCTGTCCCAGGAAGAGCAAGTGCGGTGCTTTCGCAACGTTGCCGATCACCTTGCGACAGGAGGGACGTTTTTGATCGAAGCATTCGTGCCGGATCTAAAGCGCTTCAGCGACGGTCAAAGCGTGAGGGTAAACACGATAACCAACGAGCGTGTCAACTTGCAGGCCGCGCAACACGACCCGGTTCAGCAGCGGATCAAGAGCCAGCACATTGTCTTTATGAACGGTGAAGCAAGGCTCTACCCGGTTGAGGTGCGTTACGCCTGGCCCTCGGAGTTGGACTTGATGGCGCAGCTTGGGGGTCTACGCTTGCGCCATCGGTGGGGCAACTGGGATCAAGAGCCATTCGGCCCACATAGCGAGAAACACATTTCGGTATACGAGAGGAATCGGCAATGTTAGCGTTCCTTGCGGATCTTGGCGGCTTTGCTTGAAACGCTTTAGATCTTTGGTCGAATCTGTTTTCGGGAGACGAATGTCGCCCAAAGACGCAAAAACACGCGAAGACCGGAGAACAAGCGTGAGGAGAGGTGCCACCGGCTGGGTCACAAGGTCGAAGAGACGAAACTCGAAATCAATGGCAACGAGTTTATTGATACCTTCCTTGGCTTCTGGGCGACAGCAACATCAGGACTTGAACAACTCGTCGAGCGCTTGCTCGGTAAGGAAACAAAACGCGAAAACGTTTTAGAGCCGTGGACAGTGGGTCTGATTGATCTGGCAAAGAGTCGTGGAAGCGAGGCTTGCGTGCAGCGAGCAACCAGAGTCTTTGGGGAAGTCACCGCGAACCTCGAGAAGACGTTTGGGAGCTACGATGTCATCCTCTCGCCCGTTATGCGAGTCCCGCCATACAAGATTGGCTGGCACGCTCCGACGCTCGATTTCAACACACTGCTTGCGAGAGTGGTGGACGAAGTCGGTTACACTCCGCTGCACAACGCGGCGGGACACCGGCCATGTCGGTGCCGCTTTATTGGACAAACGATGGTCTACGCATCGGGAGTCAGTTCGCGGCCTGGCGTGGCGGAGAAGCGACACTGTTGAGCCTGGCTTACGAACTCGAAGCGGTTCAACCCCGGGCCAGAAAACGCCCGCCCGTTTTCGCCTAAGCCGGTTTCTGGTTTCTGGTTTCTGGTTTGTGATTTGAAGCATCGCACACGAACCGGAAACCAGAAACTAGAAACCAGAACCAGAAACCCCCAACCTATTCATATCTCAACGCGATCATCGGATCGACTCTCGCCGCTCGAAGCGCCGGGATCACACACGCAGCAAAGGCAACGCCCGCAAGCAGCAACGCGATTGATCCAAAGACGACCGGATCGCTTGCGCTCACTTCGAACAACAGGCTCTGCATAAGACGGGTCAAAGCGAACGACGCCGCGGTACCAATCGCTAGTCCCACAAGCGCCAAACCCATGCCGCGTTTGAGCACCAACAAGAGGATGTCGCGCGACTGCGCTCCCAGCGCGATCCGCACCCCGAACTCCGGGATGCGCTGGCTGACAAAGTATGACAGCACGCCGTACAGCCCGATTGCCGCCAGCACCAACGCGAGTCCCGCGAAGACCCCGAGCAAAGTCGTGCCCGTCTCACGCAGCCCGAATTCTTCGCCCAGCACTTCCTTCATCGTCCGGATGTTCGAGACTGGTTGGTCGGCGTCAATCTCATGCACCTTATTCGTTATAACCGATGCAAGGCTCATTGGAGGAACCGACGTGCGAATAACCAGATCGCGCGGCGCGTACCAGGGTTGCTCCGCAACTTGCTGATAAGGCATGTACACCTCCGCCTTAACCGGCTTTTCGGCTCCCATCTGTTTAACGTCGGCGACCACGCCGACAATCTCAATCCATGGATCCTTTGACTCGGGCTCGCTGGACTTGAATCGCTTGCCGATGGGGTCCTCACCCGGCCAGAACTCACGGGCCATGGTCCTGTTGATGATGGCGACCGGGATGGTCTGTTCATTGTCGCCCTCATTGAAGAAACGGCCTTGCTCGAGCGCGATGCCTATCGTCTTGAAGTAGTCTTCGCTGATTTGCCGGTGGTTCGCGTCGTATTCCACGCCTCGCTCAACCGGGCGGCCTTCGATGCTGATCCCGTTGGTGCCGCCCTTCCAATCGAGCGGTACTGAAGTCGTATAACCGGCGGAGTTCACACCGGGCAATGCCTTTACGCGCTCAAGCACCTGGCTGTAGAAGGCGAAGCGCTTTGCCGGCTGTTCATATCGGTTCTCGGGCAACTGCGTTCGCAGGGCAAGCACGCTGTCCGCGCGCAGGGAGGAATACTGATCGCGCAAGCGCGCGAACGTCTTGATCAGCAATCCCGCGCCGACCAGAAGCACCATCGCAAGCGCCACCTCACCGATGATCATCGCGTTCTGCAACCGGCGATGACCGGTGCTCAGGCTTGTGCGCCCACCGCCCTGTTTTAATGCTTCGTTGAGATCGACGTTCGACGATTGCAGTGCCGGCGCAAGCCCGAAGACTATGCCGGTGACCACCGATAGAACCAGCGTGAACGCAAGCACGACGAGATCGATACGAAGGTCAACAAACAGCCTCAAGCCCGGCGGTATCAGATGGCTCAAAAACTCGAAACTCCAGACAGCCACCAGCACACCCGCTACGCCGCCGACCAGCGACAAGAGCACGCTTTCAGTCAACAACTGCCGGAGTAGCCGCGTGCGCGAAGCGCCAAGCGCGGTGCGCACGGCCACCTCTTTGCTGCGACCAAGAGCGCGTGACAACAGCAGATTAGCCAGGTTGGCGCTGGCGATCAGAAGCACAAAAGCTACCGCCACCAGCAGCACGATCAACGGCTTCCGCGTTTCACCGCTCAACTCTTCGCTGAGCGAAACGACATAGGCTCCGAGCTGGCCGGCCTCATCGGGATGATCGCGGGCGATTTGAGCCGTGATCGTTTTGATATCGCCGTTCGCCTTGTCGACAGTTACGCCCGGCTTCATTCGCGCAAAGACCTGCAAATAGTGGCCCCCACGGTTCGCGAGCATCCGCGGTGTGAACCCGGCTGGAACCCAGATGCGAACATCAGGATCAAGAACCTGGAAGCCTCGCGGCATCACGCCGACGACAGCATACTTTTCATCATCGAGCAGGATTTCGCGGCCGACGATGCTCTGTTCGCCCCCGTACCGCGATTGCCAAAGCGGATAGCTGATGACTGCAACTCTCAGGTTTTCGGGACGGCCATCGTCATCGCCAAGCGTCCGGCCAAGCGCAGCCTCGACGCCGAGCAACGAGAAGAAGTTCGATGTGACCCCGTAGGCGTAAACTTTTTCAGGCTCGCCGTCACCCGTTAGATTGAAGTCCTGAGTCCGAAGCGCAGCCATGTCTTCGAAGACCTCATTGCGCGTTTTCCAGTCGACATAGTTAGCCGGCGCCGGCGTGTTCTTTGGAAAGCCTACGAATGTGGCGTCTTCCCATATCATCACCAGACGATCCGCGTTCGCAAACGGCAAGGGGCGCAGCAACACGGCTCGCACCAGGCTGAAGATCGCGGTGTTCGCTCCCATGCCCAGCGCTATGATCATCACCGCCACCGCAGTGAAGGCCGGCTTTCTCGCCATCGTGCGCAAAGCAAATCGTGCGTCTCGAATCAAGTTCTCCATCATGCATCTCCGGGTTCTGGTTTCTGGTTTCTGGTTTCTGGTTT
>JBASRN010000208.1:0-45363 GCA_049273855.1 Blastocatellia bacterium | reverse complement strand
TATCACTCCTAGAGGAGTGATGGGGACCGCCCGCTGGCTTCTATAAACATTTCACTCCTGACGGAGTGAGGGAAACAGGCTCGACGAGCCTGTTCTGCTGTCCGGTTTCTCGCAGCCGAAAGTATGTACGTTCTCTACAGCCTGGCCCTCGTCGTCCTCTTCATAGTTCTGCTGCCACATTTCATCTACCAGGCTGTCAGGCACGGCAAATACAAAGGCAGCTTCAAACAGCGAATGGGCCGGTTGCCTAAATCCCTGATGAGCGATGAACGCGAGACTATCTGGGTTCACGCTGTTTCGGTGGGCGAGTTTCAAGCCGCGCGGCCGCTGATCGAGCGCCTCCGCCGCGAAATGCCCGAAGCGCGCTTCGTAGTCTCGACCATTACGCTCACCGGTCAACGGCTGGCGCGATCGAGTTGTCCCTCGCTTATAGATGAGGTTTTCTATTTTCCGTTTGATTTCCGTTTCGCCGCGCGGCGCGCTTTGCTCCACGTGAAGCCGTCGATTGTGGTGATTCTGGAGACCGAACTGTGGCCCAATTTCATCCGCGAGTGCCAGCAACTCGGCGCCGTGACGGTGGTGGCAAACGGCCGGATTTCCGAGCGGTCGTTTAGCCGCTACCACCGAGTCCGTCCATTCATCCGACGCGTGCTTCGAGACGTTTCGCTGCTGGTGATGCAATCGGAAGCGGACGCCGATCGAGCTCGATCGCTGGGCGCGCTTGCGATCGGCGTGCGTGTGTGTGGGAACCTCAAGTACGAAGTGGGGGTTGGGGTATTGAGGATTGAGGATGGAGAATTGAGGATGGCGGCTAGCGAAGATGAAGCCAACTTCCAACCCCCATCCTCCATCCTCAATCCTCAATCCTCAATCCTCCATCTCCCATCCCCAATCCCCCACCGCGAGCTTGATGATCAGTTTGCTCTCTCTGCGTCGCCTCACTTGATCGTTGGCGGAAGCACGGCGCCCGGTGAGGAGCGGATATTGTTGGAAGCGCTTCGCGATGTTCGCGCGCAGTCAGGACTCGAAGACGCGCGGCTCGTCATAGCGCCGCGCCATCCGGAGCGCTTCGACGAAGTCGCGGACTTGATCGCGCTATCGGGTTTCACCTTTGCTCGCCGCTCGCAGTCTGGCGACGCGCGTTTGCAGCAAGCTGGCGAAAACAACCGAGGCGGCCCTTCATCGAATACATCGGCGGATCCGCGGGCGGCGGATGTTGTACTGCTTGACAGCATCGGAGAGCTTCAATCGGTGTACGGGTCCGCCTCGGTAGTGTTCGTCGGCGGCAGCCTGGTCCCGCGCGGCGGTCACAACGTTATCGAGCCGGCCGCTTGCGCAAAGCCGATCATCGTCGGGCCTCACACCGAGAACTTCAAGCAGATCGTGGATGACTTCGTCCAGGCTGATGCTATCGTGCAACTGGGCACGGCCGGCGACGCTTCTGGCTCGAGTCTCGCAAGCGAGCTTGCACGGTTGTTGTCCGATCGCGAAGCGGCGGCCCAGATCGGCGCGCGCGCGCGCAACCTGATCGCAAGCCGGCGCGGGGCGGCCGAGTGCACCGTCGCGGCTATCAAAGAGATTTTCACGCCGCGGCCGTTATCCAAATGATCGCCAAAGATCAAAAGCTTAAGCGCGCGCTCCTTTGGCTGCCCGCCAAGATTTACGAGCTTGGAGTGCGTCTGCGCGTTGCGGCTTACGAGACTGAATACCTGAAGCTGAAGCGAGTCGGCCCGATCGTCATCAGTATCGGTAACATCACCTTCGGCGGCGTTGGAAAGACGCCGTTGGTCGAGTTCATTGCGCGTTATCTGAAAGCCGAAGGCCACGAGGTTGCGATTCTGACGCGAGGCTACGGGCGCCGCTCACGCGGGATGCGAGTACTGAACGACCCGCGAGAAGATCGCGCTTCAACTGAAACCTCGCAACGAGAAGTTGGCGACGAACCGCTGATGCTGGCGCGGGCGTTGCCCGACGTTCCGGTGATCGTGAACGGCGACAGGTTCGAAGGTGGCCGCTGGGCTGAGCGAGAGCTGAATGCAGACGTTTTGATTCTAGACGACGCGTATCAGCATCTCGCTCTGGGGCGCGACATGAACCTGCTGTTGATTGACGCGACCGATCCGTTTGGCGGATTCGAGATGGCGCCGTTTGGCCGCTTGCGCGAACCGCTTTACGGGATCAAACGAGCGGACGCGGTGATAGTGACTCGAGCGGACCGCCCGTTCGACCAGGCGCAGACCAACGCGATCATAAAGCATTTCTGCGGCGGGCAAGTGCCTGTGATGTACGTGTATTCTGCGATCTCCGGGCTGCGGCATCTCGTCAGCGGCGAGGTGTACGAGGCGCGCGAGTTCGCCAGTTGGAATACTGCGTTGATGTGCGCAATCGGCAACCCGCACGCGTTCGCCGACGACATTCTGCAAGCAGGGATGAACATCGTCAGCGAGAACTTCTTTCGCGACCACCACGACTTCACGCAGCAAGACTTCGATCAGGTATTGAAAAGCGCGCGCGATTTGGGGGCCGATGCGATAGTGACGACCGAAAAGGACGCCGTGAGGCTCGAGGGTATTGTGCTGGGTGACTTTCCGGTTTATGCCGCCCAGCTAAAGATCGAGAGCGAAGAAGAAGTGCGGCTGAAGAGTTTGCTCTTGAGGATGGTCAGCGAGGCTGAAAGGAAGAAGCAGCTCGCTAGTCAAAGGTAAAGTCATCTGCCCGAAACGCGGGCTGACTGCAACGGCAAGTTGCCACGAATCACCCGAATTCCAAAGCCGGGACGGAGTCGCGGCAATCCGGTTGGGGATTGTCGTGGGGGCTTATCTCATACCGCTGTCAAACTCGATCGTCACCCTGGTAAATTGACCAGGCAAGACCTTCACGGTTTGCTCCTCGCCACGCGGAAACCCTCGGCGGTGGGTCTCCGGCGGAGGGCCAATGCGATATTCGCCCGGTGGAAGCGAGACTCGAAATCGGCCATCGGAGCCGGTTTCGAATCGGGCCACTTCGCGGCCGCCGGCGGTGTTCACGACGGCCAGCGTAGTCCGATAAGGAGCGGAGCCGGATTGATCTTGCCGCTGTGGTCCCGGACGGACCGGGCTTATCACGGACTGTCCCTCGATTCCTGATTCGGCTTGCGGTGTCACTCGCCCACCTCCTCCCAATCGGACAAGCTCGGAACCCCGCACTTCAAACTCGCCGCCGTGGACTCGGTCGCTCGCGGTTGTCCCTGTGTAGACAATGATTCGCTGATGACCAACTCGACCGCGAATGCGATAGCTATGAATCCCAACCGTGCCGGCCTCGTCGTTTCTGTGATCGATCTCAACAAAAGTCCGTGAACTCGGATCCCAATGAAAGACCCGAAGCGTAGCGCCGGCAGACGCGCCACGCCAGAAGAGGGCGATGATCTCAGGCACTCGATCGCCGTCAAGGTCCGCGACCCTTACGTTGTTGATATCAGTCGCGAGGAAATACTCTTGGGCCTGCCAGAGAGCGCGAGGGTTACCACCGGTAGTCTCGATAGCGAGGTGGGTGGTTGAGCCCTGACCGAAACCAGTTTTCCAGGTGACTATTTGCTGGGATGCGCGCGTCCCGGTGAGTTGGCCGCGGGCGACGACGGTTCTTTTTCGCGGGGTGTTGGTTTGAGCTTCCGGGCTTTGGGGCTTGCGCTGGATTTGCGCAATAATAGAAACCGCTGACGACGCTAAGAGCGCCGTCAGCGGCAAGATCAATACCAGCGATCTGAGTTTTATTCGCTTCACCGTCACGATTCTACCAGCGAACTCGAGACGGTGGCATTCGATTTAGCGTCTCCAGCGGTCGTTTCTGACGAAACGATCTCGGTCGAAGTTCCGGAAGTTGCGAAAACGATAATCCCGAGCTCTGAAGTTGCGATCTCGCCAGTTGCGGTCACGATATCGTCCCCAACGGTCGTCGTCCCTCTGGCTGTAAACGTACGCTCCGCCTCCACCGCCACCGAGCAATCCGCCGATGATCGCGCCCTTCTTTCCGCCGATCAGGCCGCCGATCACCGCGCCGGCAGCCGCGCCGCCGCCAATGATCCCGACCTTTTCACCCGTAGACAATCCGCGATCCCTGTCGCGATACCTGAATTGCGCGCTCGCAGTCGTCGCCGCGGCGAACATCAAAATGAATCCCAAAAACATTGCGCTGAGTTTCTTAGTGAACATGTTCTTTCTTGCCTCCGTTTCCGGCGGCTTAAAACGCCGCTCGGTAGTGAGTAGGGCAATGACTGTGCCATCCGCAGCCGCGGTCGATGCCACACTGCAACTGTTGTGATCGGGGTGTTTAGGTTGTGCGTGATTGATCGCGGTCAGGTCGCAATCCTAAACGATTTGGGGTGGTCGCCGACCATAGGGTGACTCGGCTGGCGGGCCAGCCAGTGGCCCGGCTTCAAGTTTAGTCGCGTTTGGGCAGTCAGTTTAGATTCAGAGTACAAGCTTTATTGGTTGTCACGTTCGTGAGGCCAAAAGAGCAATCTGAAGCTTGTACTCTGAACTCGGACTGACCCACAACCGGCGTTTCATGTCGGGGCGCTGCCGCACCTGGGCAAGATGAAACCGTCGCGCCGCTTGATCCAGGAACGGCAGCGATCCGCCTGCTTTCAGTGGCCTAGCACGTTGACCAGCTCCTGCACTGCTGCCGCCGATCGTTGAAGTGCCGCGCGCTCGTCGGTCAATAGATTGATCTGAATGATCTCTTCAATGCCGCGCTCGCCGAGCTTCACCGGAACTCCAACGTACAAGCCGTTGATCCCGTACTCGCCTTCGAGGTACGCGGCACAGGGAAGGATCTTCTTCTTGTCCCTCAGGATGGCTTCGGTCATCTCAACAGCCGCCGCAGACGGCGCATAGTAAGCCGACCCCGTCTTCAACAAGCTGACAATCTCGGCTCCGCCATTCGCCGTGCGCGTGACTATCTGGTCGATCTTTTCTTTCGACAGCAGATCAGGCAGTGGTATACCGGCCACGGTCGAGTATCGCGGCAGCGGGACCATCGTGTCGCCGTGACCGCCAAGCACGAATGCGGTGACGTTTTCGACCGAGACGTTCAACGCTTCGGCGATGAAGCACCGCATGCGCGCCGAGTCCAAAACGCCGGCCATTCCGATCACGCGTTCTTTGGGCAAGCCGGACTTCTTAAAAGCAACGTGGCACATCGCGTCCAGCGGATTGGAAACGATGATCAGGATTGGGTTCCGGGAATGCTTCATTATCTCTTCGGTGACGGAACCGACGATGCCGGCGTTGGTCTTTAGAAGATCGTCGCGGCTCATCCCTGGCTTGCGCGCGAGCCCGGAAGTTATGATCACGACATCGGAGTTGGCGGTTTCCTTGTAGCCGTTGGTCCCGGCCAGCCGCGAGTCGTAGCCTTCGATCGGCGCGGTCTCGGCCAGGTCAAGCGCCTTTCCCTGAGGCATGCCTTCTATGATGTCGACCAGTACGACGTCGCCCAGCTCTTTATCGACCAGCCGTTGTGCTGCGGTTGCTCCGACGTTGCCCGCTCCAACGACTGTTATCTTCTTTCTAGCCATCTTTCCTCCATGAGTCCGGCTCGCACTCGAAGGGTTGTTCTGCCATGGGCGAGCGGACCGAAATTCTATACGACGGGTTGCGATCGTCCAAGCCGAGCTTATCCGCCGACGTGGATCGCCGGCCTGCTTTCGGGGTCGGGCTCTGCCTGGCGGAGCACTTCGCGCGTGACCGGGGCCGTCTCACCTTCGCCGAAGATCAAGTACTTGAGCAAATACTTGACCGGGTTGCCCTCGCTCCAACCGAAGTAGGCGTGCGGGATCTTGCCGGTCGTGTCGCGCACATAAAGCAGAAAGGCGGCGATCGCATTCGGCACCGCCGCGCTCTTCGCCCTTAGCACCCGGTAGCCGTTCACCTTAACGCCCCTTACCCGAAGCACATCGGCAAACTCGGAGGCGTCGCCGAGTTCGACTTCGAGAAACAGAATCGGATCGGCCTTCGGAATATGATTGTCTTCGCGCTGCTCTTTCTCTTTCAACCGGTACTCACGCGGATCGCCGGCCTGCCGGCGATTCGCAACGATTCGAATCTCGTGGCGACTCACTTCCTCGATGAAAGCGCGCGCCGTCTCGTCAAGCTCGACTCGTTCGACGCGCAGCTCGGTCGTCCGGAGCGCCCTCGACACAAACGAAGTGAACACGATCGCTGCTATAAAAAACGAAGCGATCTTTATGCCTTCGGGCCGTTCGATTATGTTGAGCACCGTGGTGTACGCGAACACCAGCGCGATAAGCAGGAACGTCCAGCCGTGACTGCGGCGTCGAAAAGCCGAGAGTGTCACCGCTACCGCGCCCGAACTCATCAGGACCAAAACGCCGGTTGCGTAAGCTCCGCCCTGCGCCTCAACGTCAGCTTTGAAGATCAACGTCACCGCAAATGCGATCGCAGTGTAGACCAACACCAGCGGTCTGACTGCGGCGGCCCATCTCGGCGCCATGCCGTACCTGGGCAAGTATCGCGGGACTATGTTCAACAGTCCGGCCATCGCCGACGCACCCGCAAAAGCGAGAATTAGAATGGTGCTTACGTCGTACGCTGTGCCGAAGACGCTGCCAAGATACTCATGCGCAATGTAAGCGAGCGCCCGTCCATTCGCTTCTCCGCCATGAGCGAATTCCGCGGCGGGAATCAACAACGTAGTCACAAAACTGCTCGAGATCAGCAGAACGCTCATGATCAGAGCCGCTGTGCGAAGCAGCTTGCGGGTATTGCGGATTCTCCCGACCGGATGCGCCTCCGTGTCAGACCGGTCTCCCTTGACCAGCCGCATCACGACTACGCCAGTTTCGAACCCCGAAAGCCCGAGTGCGAGCTTCGGAAAAACAATAAGCGCCGCGCCTATCATCGCAACCGGATTTCCGTGAGCGCTGACCAGGGCATTCTTCCAATCGGGAATCGTGGACGGATGGGTTGCGAGTTCGTAGAATCCGACGCACAGCACAACGCAATTCAACGTCAAGTAAGTCCCGACCAGCAGCATAGCAACGCCGATGGCCTCTTTGAATCCCTTCAGAAAAATTGCGCACAGCAGCGCGATCAGAAACAGAGTGACGCCTATCCGGTTGTGCAAAAAGTCAGGCGTGAAAGGGTTCTCGACTATATGAGCGGTGGCGTCCGCGGCCGAGAGAGTGATAGTGATGATGAAATCGGTTGCTACAAAGCCGAGCAGCACAAGAACGAAGAGCTTGGCTCGCCAGCCTGGCATCAGATGTTCGAGCATCGCGATCGAGCCATCGCCGTGCGGGCTCTCCTCGGCGACTCGGCCGTAGATCGGCAGCGCGCCAAAAAGAGTGAGCGACACAAGCACCAGCGTAGCGATCGGCGAAAGCGCGCCTGCTGCCAGAAACGCGATGCCCGGTTGATACCCGAGCGTCGAGAAATAGTCGACGCCTGTCAAGCACATCACCTTCCACCAGGCGTGTTGTTGATGGCCTGCCGCCTTCGAACCTTTGCGCTTGCGTACCCGATCTCTCAATATCCATCGTTCGAAAGCGTTTCTTGGCATGCGGGTAGGAGTCTAGCGAGGAACAAATGGGCGAACAAGGCTACGTTGTGGAGCAAGTGCTGACGTGAAGTTTAGGCGTGACGCCGTCAATCCGGAGCTCACTTCTCACTCGCGTTTTCGATCAGATGTTGGGCCGCCGTTTGGTGAGCCTTTTCAAGTTCGGCAGCTATTCGCTCAATCACTTCGCGCTCCTCCCGAGATACTTTGCGCCCTAAGCCCAATATTCCTCCCGAGATCGACGCAATGTCGGCGGAGTATGAAACCAGATCGCGTTTGCTGGCCGCTTGTTGTTCAGGGGGGAGTGCCTGGAAGAGCTTCGCCACGATTCGGAGAGTGTCTTCGAAAAACTCCTCTGAAGGTTTAGAAGTGAGCCAATCGGTTAATTGCTGGTACGCGGCGCTTCCCTCCTGAAGTCCCCGCGCTCCGGCCAGTTCGAGGATCAGATCCCTTTCGCGCTCGGCCACGTTTCCGTCGGCCCAGGCTACTTGAATCAGGGGAACCATGTGGAGCAAGGCCACTGTGTCACGTGTGTAGCCAAGCGCCTGCAAGTCGCTCAGTATTCCGATATCTTGAACGCCAAGCGCTTCGGCCATCTGCTCGCGTTCGGCCTCGGTCCGCATGCGCAGCCGCAGCTTCTCAAGCAGCTCTTTCTCCTTCTTGTGAAAGTATTCCTCTTCCAATCCGCGTCTGCGTTCAGCGAAAGCATCCTTGCTCGACATCCCCACTCACCTCCTTGCCAGAATCCAGCGTGCCAATAATGAGT
The DNA here is from genome assembly GCA_049273855.1 of Blastocatellia bacterium. Lineage (GTDB taxonomy): Bacteria > Acidobacteriota > Blastocatellia > UBA7656 > UBA7656 > Onstottus_B. The sequence goes on along the minus strand of JBASRN010000208.1, from coordinate 37,043 downwards.
GCTATTCGCGCGCTGTCGTTATCAGAGACGATAGCGCATCAGCACGCAGACGCCAACTTGGAAGGCTGCTTCAGTGCTCCAGGGCCGGGAAGTTGGCAATGCGGTCGTGCACGCGCCGGTCGTGCGCCGGGACGACCACCAGATCCGGATAGCGCTTCATCAATTGATGAACTTTGACTATGGCCGCTCGAACCTGCTCTTCATTGCGATCGACGAGCTTGCGAGAGATCCACGGCCGTTCGGCAGGCAACTCAATCCCTTCCAACGCCCAGGTCAGATCGCCGATGAAGAAGAACCGTTTGCCCGATCGCAGATTCACAAACATCCCGATCGAGCCGGGGGTGTGGCCGGGCAGAGGCACCAGGACGATGCTTGTGTCACCGAACAGATCAAGGCTCCGATCGAAGTTTTCGTAAGGGCTGCCAGCAAACTCGAACGCGCGAAGCTTGAGCTTGCTCTTCATCTGCTGAATTAACTCACCCGCGGGCAGCGTCGGAATGTCATCGAGTTCTTGTTTCGAGAACCAGGCTTCAGCTCGCGGGAAGTCTTCCAGCCCGCTCACATGATCCCAATGCGAGTGCGAGATGATCGCCATCTCGATCTCGTTCGGATCGACGCCGTGAGCCTGTAACTGAGCGGCGGCGCTGGTCTCTTTGTCGTAAGTGGTCAGCAGCCTCATCAAAGCCGGGATCGTTTTGATGTGTTCATCGACGTTAGCTCCAAATCCGGTATCGAACAACAAAGTTCCTTTCGGGTGGCGCACCAGCACCGCAGCCATTCCGCTGTCGTAGCCTTCGGACCAGTTTCCGCCTCGAAACACGAAGACTTGCTTGCTCATCATCTTTCCGCACTTGATGAGCGAAAGACTCGTTTCGGGCAAAGCGGACGCGCCAGAAAGTGAGGCCTGGAAAACCGGTTCGGGATAGGCGGAAACGTCGAGATCAGCCGGTGTGAATGAGTAGACGAGCAAGGCGAGCAGAACGACGAGGATGATGCCCGTCCCGAGCAGGAGCCTCTTGATTCGTCCTTTGCGCATTGCCGGTCCTCCGCTTCAGGATTTGAGCGCCGCCAATGTTTACACGAATCGCGCGAAGCTATCAAACGGCTGTCAACTTATCCGGCGCGAGAACCGTATCAAGCTTTCGAATCTTTCCGTCGTTATTTACCTCGATGTGGACGGTGTAGCGAGTCGCCGCGGTCGATGACGAGTCCACGTCCTCAAACAAAATCGCGGGCAGTCCGTTGAAATCTCGCAGAGAGGCTCGCGGCGCGGCGCGCAGCTTGGCCGAGAGGCTCGCGATCAACCGCAACAGTTTTGCGCGACCTTTGATTGGATTCAGTGCGGCGTTTACCTTGCCGCCGCCGTCGGAGATGCTGACTATGTCTTCCGCTAACAGTTGCTCGAGCGCCTGAACATCGCCGTTGTTGATGCAAAGCAAGAATTGCTCGAGCGCGCGCCGAGTGGCCTCGCGGCGAGCCGGAGTCAACGCTTCCTTGTTCTTGTCGTAGTCTTGCATTCGCCGGCGCGCGCGAAGAAGCGTGACTTTCACATTGGTCTCGCTAATGTTTAAAGCCTCGGCGGTTTCCTCAGTAGAATAGTCAAACACGTCGCGCAGCAGCAACACTGCTCGCTGAAGCGGAGTGAGCGCTTCTAGCGCGAGCAGAAACGCAAACGAAACACTTTCGAGCATCTCGTAGCGAGCCGCGGGTGAGTCTTCGCTTGGAGCGCGCGGGTCGAAGGACGCCGGGTTGTCGTCGCTCTCGGTTGGAACTGGCGACGGGAGCCACTCTCCGACATAGCCCCGGCGGCGGCGCTTGCGCAGCAGGTCGAGGCTGAGGTTCATCGCCACGCGAATAAGCCATGGGCGAGCGGGCTGATCGCTTCGCCTCGGAGGATGCGAAAGCGCGCGAACGAACGTCTCCTGCACAAGGTCGTCCGCGTCGGCGGCGTTGCCGGTCATGCGATAACATACGCCCCACAACAACCGTCTGTCTGTTTCCAGTGCTTCAGCAGGAATCGCCATAAGTCTTTCGAACGTCTCCTGGCAAAATACTAAACGACCGCCGCGCGACTGACGTTTGTAGCTGCGCCGATGACCACGGCCGCTTGCCGCGCGCTCGCGAGACTTGCATCGACGAGCAAGCCTTCATTTCCAACCCAATCGCCGACTACGTATAAACCGGGAACGTCTTCGATCTCAGGCCGGGGCCGTCCGTCAACGCCGTTCGTTCGCGCAAGCGGCATCGCGTTCATCACGATCATATCAGGCAGGAAGCGGCGATACACCAATGCGCCACGCCAGCCCGGCTGAACCAGATCGAGCAGACCTTCAAGCTCGCGTTCGACTGCGTCAGGCGAATCGTAATGATCGGGCGGCAGGTACTTGGCAACCTGTATCAGTGCGCCACCATCGGGCGCGAGTTTGGCCGATGCCGAGTGCACCGAAAGATAGAGCGGCCGGTCGACGCCAAACCCGGCGGTCGCCCGTGGCGCCGGCAGACAGCTCAAGGCTATATCAAGGCAGGCTGCCTTCACGGGTATCGCTTCATCGGCCCACCTCTGAAGCGACGAGTCCTTGCCGCGCTCCACAAGTCGCGCGGCGATAGCCGGGCTTGATGCGATGACGACGTTTGTTGCTTTTAGAACACGCCCGTCCTCGGTGCGCACACCGGTCACGCCGCCGCTCGCATCGCGCTCGACCGCGCCAACCCTGACGCCGGTTTCGATCGCGACGCCCGCCTGCTCGGCTGATCTGGTGAGCCCGTCAACCAATGTTTGCCATCCGCCGTCGAGATACAAGACGTTGCTCTGGAAGGCCAGCTTCAGTTGCTCGATAGCCGTGCCGGCGCTCATCAGCGCGGGAGCGTTGGTGTAGGTCGCGATTCGAAACGCGGTAAGCAGAAAATCACGAACTTCGCGATGCGAGATGTTCGCTTCCAGCCACTCGCGAAGGCTCAGGTTCATCACCCGGTTGCCGCGAAGCTTTGGGAGCGAAGCCAGAAAGCGGGCGGTTTCGAGCTTTGCCGAAAGGCCAAACAGACTGGATGTCAGAAGCGAAGCCAGCCCAACTGGGAAGGTGTGTTTGGTCCCATCCTTGATAGCGAACGCGCCGGACACGGCCGGCACCTTGCCGCGCGGCTCGACGCCAAGCTCGCGCAGCACTTCGATTCCCCGCCCTCCGCGGTAAAGCGCGTGAGGTCCGATATTCAAGAAGAACCCGTCTTGCTGTTTGGTGCGCGCTCGCCCGCCGACTGCGTGCGACTGTTCCAGCAAGCGAATGCGTTTGCCTTCTCGCGCGAGGTAAGTTGCCGCGGCCAAACCGGCCACGCCGCCACCGATTACGACTACGTCGAGATGCTCGTTTGATTGCATGATGTCTTCCTCCCAAACGATCACGCGGCGCGTGATTCTATCAACAACACGTTCGGGGACGCCGAAGGGTTACAACGGCGTTGGGACGACAATAGGATGAAGTGTGGAAGGACTAGGGTTCAGACGTTTGGGCCGCCGAGGAGACGATGGGGTGATTGGGCCACGATCCAAAAGCCACTTGCAGCACTCGGCCCGCGCGTAGAGCTACTGAGTATTCGGCCCGTTCCAGCGAAGATTGAGGAGGGACGTTGCGGCCAGCAGCGGGCATTCAATCGACACGCGAACAAATGCGCCTCGGCATCCCTAAGAAAGCAGGCCCGACGCTTTCGACGCGTCGGGCCTTCTTGCCAGCAAATCAATTGGACCTGTATCTCGCCCAGGCCATCCGCCAGCGACCTTGTCCATCCCCTGGAACGAGGGGCGTTCCCTGCTGATCGGCGAATTCATTGAACACCCAGAAAAAGTCATTGTTGGTGGGATCAACCGCAATGCCACTGTAGTCGCCCCAGCGGTTTCTTGCCGCGGGATTCCCGCTGAAACGCCTGAGGTAAAAGTCTACGCCTGCATGTACGACTTCCGAAGGCTTTACCGTGCCCGCCGCATCGGTAGCAGCTCGTCCGGTCACGAATGCGCCGGCAAAGATCGTTGGAGCCGAAGCGGAGAACCCGAACGCCGCAAATCCATCACGGTTCACTGCCACAGCCGGGTAGTACGTGTAAGTACCCGGCGCAATCTCTTCGCCGCCGATATTGCCCTGATCGGTGAGGGCGATCGTAGCAGGCACGGTCGTGTCGAGATTCCACCAGTGTGCCGTGGTTTGATTAAGGTCGGGACCGGAATTTGGGCGGATCTCGGCCGTCATCCACAACGCATTGTCCCGCCAGACAGCGTTGAGCGCCCGGCGATCATTGACTTCGATCAGCGCCGAAGTGCCTAGCTGTGGAGCGTCCGGCAATGCGGGAAAACCGGTTTCCAGGTTACCGACATTAACGAACTGCTGCGAGAACGTGGGTGTGCCCAACGGGTTGTCAACACGTACGATCTGGACGAATTCGTTGACGCCGTCTGAAAGCCCAGAATAGGAGACGAGATACGTGCCTGTTGTCGGGCCTGCTCCTCCGTCGCCGAATACGTGAGCAGGCTGCGTCGTGGTTGCGACTGTTCCCGCGGCCGCATACGGGTTATGCACGGTGACACCAGCCGGGCCGCCAGCATAAAACCCTGAGCCCGCGCCCTTATCGATGATCCACAGCCGCACCCCGCCAAAAGCACCAAAAGGGACAAAGGTAAACATGTTGGCGTTGACGTAGACGGCTTCTTCATCAATAGCGAGTCCCGGATAATCAGCCCACGTTTCGAATCCACTGACCAGCGTCTTGGCGTTGATAGCGTGGTAGTGCCAGTCGGCCGCCGTTGGGGTCTGAGGATTGCCGTCTTTGGACACGGCCACGAGTATTCTGGAAATGTTGGTTGGGCTCACCGACGCGGTGCCGGTTACCTGCTCGAGCGTCACTACCACAAAACGATCTTCGTACTGGTCGTAAATGATCTTGGGGTCGAATGTGAGCGTCGTGGGAGACACGGGCGCAAAGAAATCTCTCAGAGCATCTCGCCACTTGAGTTCGCCACCCTTGTTGCGGGCTTCAATGATCACATTGCCAATCGCGATGACGCGGTCCTTGCCCACCGCGCCGTACGGGTCGGGCGGTATAAGAAAGAAACCGGTCTCAGTGGGATTGTCATTAAAACCAAACCCTTCAACAGCTCTGTCGACTTTCGTTGAGCTTTGAGACGACAACTGCAAACTCCCCTCTTGCGCAGACGGGACAGAAGACGGGTCAGAAAAAGAACCAGCAGGATTGCCATCTTCAAGCATAGGTCTTTTTCTGCTGTTCGTGCGATTGCCGGGCACAATAGACAGGCCATTAAACTCGTTCCGGCCTGACCGAGTAAGCATTTCCGATCCTTCGGACGAGGAAGGATTGCCGATAGAAGGAAACGGGTCTCCCTCTCCAGCGATGTTTGAAGACTGTCCGTAAAGGTGCGTATTGGACTGCAGAAGGAACGCGGCAAGAACCGCGATGCCTACAACGGCTATCCTTCGAAAATTCCAGGGTACATGTCTCTCTAGTCGGCGATGCATAACGCTGTCCTCCTGTTTTTGAGATCACGAAACCGAAGTGCTAGCGAGGTAGGAGCTCGCTATCGGCAAGGTCGGTGCACCGAAGATTACCACCGTCCCTGCCAGACTCTTAATCGCTACTTGTTCCTGCCAACTCTTGTTAGCGGGGAGCGAATCTATTTCAACTCACCCAAAATGTCAACGTTGCTGAGGGCCACGTTACCGAGGGCCAGCCCGACCTACCAGGCCAGGTGCGTATAGAGCTTTGCGGAAGTGGTGTGCGGTTCCCCGACAGGACTTCGGTCCACCAAATTAATCGAGAGGACCAGTACAGATCGCTTGTGCGCAAGTGTTGTCGCTTGTTCAACCACCCAGTTAGCGGCCGAACGCGGCAAAGACTCGTGCTTGCTTTGTTCTTTCTGCGCAACTGCGTTAGCATCCGCGCCATGCTTTCGACAAAAGGCTTTCTGTTTCTCGCGCTCGGCGCTTTCGGCGTCTTCTATGTAATCACGTGGTGGTCGGCCGTCCGGCGAAACCGACGTGCCGAGCCAGCCTTGCCCACGCTGCTCCAATCCGGCATCGGGTTTATCACGAACTTCTTCGACACGCTGGGTATCGGTTCATTCGCGACCACCACTTCGTTCTTCAGGCTGCGAAAGGTTGTTCGAGATGAACACATCCCGGGCACGCTCAACGTCGGTCATACGCCGCCGACGTTTGTGCAGGCGTTGATCTACATCACGATCATCGAAGTGAATATGACGACGCTGGTTCTGATGATCGGCGCGGCGGTGATGGGAGCCTGGCTTGGCGCGGGCTTCGTCTGTAGCTGGGAGCGCCGCAAGATTCAGATCGGAATGGGCGTCGCCCTGCTGGCCGCCGCGACGCTGATGCTGATGACGCAACTGAATCTGTTCCCCGGCGGGGGCGTGGCGCTTGGTCTGGAGGGGCGTCGGCTTTGGATTGGCCTGATAGGAAATTTCACACTCGGCGCGCTGATGTCGCTGGGGATAGGACTGTATGCGCCGTGTTTGATTCTGATCAGTCTGCTCGGAATGGCGCCGACTACTGCTTTCCCGATCATGATGGGATCGTGCGCGTTTCTGATGCCGGTTGCCAGCGCGCGGTTCATCAGGAAAGGCAGTTATGACCTCCGCGCGGCGTTGGGGCTTGCGCTGGGCGGGATACCAGCAGTTCTGATTGCAGCCTTTATCGTGAAGTCGTTGCCGCTTTCGGCAGTTCGATGGCTGGTGGTGGTCGTCGTCGTGTTCACGGCGATAGCAATGCTGCGTTCAGCGATGTCAAGACATCGAGGAGACACGGGAGAAGAGCCGCCGCTCGCGTTACCGTGATGAACGGTAACACCGCATCAACTCGCGGTCATGCTGTCGAGAAATAGGTTCAATTATCCTCAGACCTCCTCCTTTAGCCTATTCTGTCCGAACGCGCAGCGAGTTTGTAACGGGCAGTGAAAGCAATCGGGATTAGCAGGCTTGCAGACCAAGGCTGCGAAGTCCAAAAAAGCATAGTTGAAGTCTCTAGTATTCCGCCGCCCTGTGACTGCGCGAATGGCTTGTCTCACAGGCTTCCGCCTTCGAGACTCCGCGTTAGTACGAAACCCAAAGTAGCGTCCAGCGACACGTACAGTGTTGGTATCAACGAGTGACATTGGGTGCTGGAAGGCGAAGCAAGTAACGGCGTTTGCAACATAATCGCCAACACCCGGGAACCCTTTTAGGAGTTCAACACTCCGCGGAACTCGCTCCGCAAATCGCTTTACCAGCAGCTCCGCCACTGTTCGAATGTTTTCCGCTCGCCAAGCTAAGCCGAGTGGTTCGAGCTGGGCCAGTACCTCGCGGCGAGGGGCGGTCGCTAGGCGCTTAGGCGTCGGATATCGCTTGGTGATGTTAACGTAAATAGAGACGACCTGTGCGGCGTTGGTGCGACGCAGCATCATCTCGGCAAGCAATATGTGGAAAGGGTTCGAAGTCTCGCGCCAGGGGAACCTTCTCCGATTTTGTCTACCCCACTTACTCAAGCGCGATCTGAAGTACACGGCCCTCTCGTCTCCATACGATACTAGCACGGTGTGGATTAAGCCTCCGTCAACTCACGAGCGCCGGACCTTTGAACGGTAAGAAGAGGTTCGCGCCCTGATCGAGGGCGGCGAGCGTTATTCGACATCATCCCGATCGCCTATCAATTCAACTTTTGTTTCGGCTTGAAAGTTGAGAAACGAAGGCGGAACAGAGATTCCATCAACGGTTACGTCGGTCGGCAGGGCGTCGAAGACCGCCACGACGCTTGCAGCAAAGTCCTTAACGTTTTCCGCAATACGAAGCTTTGCCGCCCCATCGCCGATGTCATATATCCGGTAAAGATCATACTGATCCGCTCCTGCGCTCATCTGGCGCAGCTCGTTAAGAGAAATATGGATGGGGCGCTCGAACTCCCCCGACGTCGCCTTAACGTCCACCAGCCTTCGCTGTCCGCCGAGACGCATTAGCAGGAAATCATACGGAGCGACCGCGTTCTCGAGGGAGACCCATTGAAAGCCTTCGATTCTACCCTCGTCTTTGAGGCGAAGCATAAAACTGTTCACGTAATCTTCGCCAAGGCTTCCAATTTCCTCTGCTTTCTGACGCGCCCGCTGCAAGTCTTCACGAGACAGCTTTCTTCCCGAAGGCTGTGATGAGAGTCTCCTGACACCTCTCGTACCTCCCAGAGAGGCATCTTCTAGTGCCGCGTCGAGGAGCAGCGCATTGATCGGATGAGCTTCTGGAATTCCGGCGCTCGCAACAATTCGAGCCAGCTCTGAATCCCAAAGCGCAGCCATTCGCCTCGCTTCTAAGAATGAATCCAGCTGGGCATGGAGCGGTGCGTCTTCGTGGATCGATTGAGCGACAAATACAACGCTAGCAGCGGTTGGGCATATGTCTCCATCGAAGCTGAAGACCGCGAGATCGGTTGGAACTAGTGCGTTAAAACGTTCGACGTTGTCATCGGGATTCAGGACGTACTCGCCGTTCAGCCTCCAGTTCTTGTAAGCCTCACCCTTCACTATCTTTCGCTGTAGGTTGTACTCACCATTCATCCCAGGTCCGTAGAGATAGAGGTCTAACGGGATCCTACCTCTCCTCCCTGGTGTTGTCTCCGTGATGCTAGGATAGAGCACGTCAACGAAGACGTCGGCGTTTAAGTTGATGGCCTTTTGATTGCCCGCGTTGTGATTCCGAAAATGCCACTCGAAGAACGTCAGGTCGGACGCTGTGAGTCTTTTTACTGCTAGCCTCTGTAGCATGTTCGCCCCTCCTCAATTGCTTGATCATCCGTTCGCCTATCGCCTTCGCGAGCAGCGGAGGCACAGCATTCCCTATTTGTCGGAAAGCTGGATTCATTGTTCCTTCAAAGACAAAGCCGTCCGGGAAAGACTGCAAGCGTGCAGCTTCCCTGACGGAGATTGTTCGCGCCTGCGCGCTGTCGTAGTGAATGTGAGAATAACCATCCTTTCCAAGATGCGCCATTAGAGTTCTGGCTGGTTGATCAGCTTCCATCTTTCGCCACTTGTTCGGGAATTTTGAAGGATCATAAGGTGGCACGATTTGACGCTTGAGCTCCAAGTACTGAGGGCTTCCGGGGACAATGGTCATCCCGTCTGTGCTGAGTTCTCCGAGTTTGTTCTCGAGTAAACAGAGAGCATGTTGGTAAGCCTCAGGATATTGATCCCCAGGATTCATCCGCGCGAAGATAGCGTAGTCTCTGGGAAGGGAACGTATGACGTGGTCGGATACACCGTCGTTATTCTCGAAGCCAGGCCAGCTCTTCATCAGCTTCGCGTAAGATGAGACGCGTACGTTCTGACGATATCCAGCCTTTTCGGTGAAGCGTCGAGCGCCCCGTTTTAGCCCTCCGTCAAGATGTAACGTTATGGCCGGTAGATCATCAAGGGCCTCACGGGCTGTCACGGCAGCGGGGAGGTTATTTCGCGCCTCGGGTGGAGGAACGTAATGCGATTTCTTGGTAAACAGGTTGGCTTCCACCGATTTCAAGGCAACCTGCCTAGATCCGTGATAGCCTCTCGGGAGATCAACCCAGAACGCGGGCTCTGGGAAGCATATCTCAGCATCAAGCTCTTTGGCGTACGCGATCAGAAACATCCGCTCGCGCATCTGGGGAACCCCATAGTAAGCAGAATTGAGAAGCGTGTATCGACATGCATAACCAATCTCGTCGAAGACCTCACACATCTCTTCCGCTATGTTGTGGCCACCGTAGTTCAGGACGTCGGGCACGTTTTCCATCAGAAGCGCAAGCGGTTGCAGTTTTTCGACGTAATGTACGTATCTAAGATAGAGATTACCGCGAGGATCCTGTCTGAAAGCCTCGGGGTGTTCCATCACCTCGCGGAGCTTTGCGCGGCCAACCCGAGCAAACGCTTGGCACGGCGGACCGCCGACAATCAGGTCGACCGCCATCTGCGGATCGGGGTCGAGCTTGAGTTCTCTCACTAGGTCACTGGGCTCAACTTGAGTGATGTCGCGAGCTCGCGCCAATATCTCAATTTCGACGTCAGGCGCGTTCTTGTGAAAGTTCAGGGCGTGAGATTTGGCGGCAATAGGATCGGATTCGACGGCACCAACAATACAAATGCCGGCGGCTTGGAAGCCAAGGGAGAGTCCCCCACAGCCTGCGAAAAGGTCGAGACAGCGGATGAGCCCACCGCCTCTAAGCCTCTTCACCTTTTCTGTCCTAGCATTTTCTCCTTGCATTTTGCCTCGGTGAACAAAGAGGGAACCGACCGTTCATGAAGGTACCGTTATACTAGAGAGACTCACGATTGCACAAACTGCGCGGAGGTTGCAGAGGTCGCTCAGCGAGCGACTGAAAGACTGGATCAAGTTTTCCCTAACAGCCGGGACCAGAAGCTTCGCTTTGGCGCGTTCGGGTTTCTTTTCGCTTCGTCGCTCACGTAGGAGTCCGAGTCTTTGACCAGCGGCTCCAAAACGTGCGACGGAGTCTTCTCGTTGTGAGCCACACCCCATCGAACAAAATTCACCGCGTCTGTTGAGAGACTCTCCAAATCCTGGACAGTCACATTCTGGTTCTCAGCAACCGCCATCCGGACTGCGGAAACCGAATCGCTCGAGAGCATGTTCAGAATGCCGGAGGATACTCGAACGTTGTCGGCTACTGCCTCCCTGACCGCTGCTGATTCGTCGCGCGAGAGCACCTCCAGAACTTCAAGCGATCTTGCGGCCGACGCGATGGTCAGTCTGGAACTGGGACAGTGTTCGACGAGCAGCAGCAGGTCCTCATCCGTGAGACTGGTTGCCCAGTCTCTTTGGATACGGAGGTCGTATCCGCCGCCGGCTATCTCATCGCGGTGCTGGCTTATGAATGTGACGAAGTCGTCCCAATCTTCGGGGACGATTGTGGAGGGTTGGGGTTTGTCCATGATGGCGAACCAGTTACTTCCCAGCCGGCCCGCCTCTCACCAGCTTCAAACCGCAGCGGTCTAATCTCGAAACGAACAGTCAGCAATCGGTAAGCACAGCGCTACAGGTTCTCGACGATCGCCGAAGCGAACTCGCTCGTCTTGAGCTTCGTCGCTCCTTCCATCTGGCGATGAAGATCGTACGTCACTCGCTTCTGCCGAATCGTCTTTGTCAGCGCTTCGACGATCCGGTCGCCGGCTTCGCGCCAGCCCATGTGTTCGAGCATCATCACTCCCGACAGAATGACCGATGAAGGATTGACCTGGTCTTTGTCGGCGTACTTGGGCGCCGTTCCATGCGTGGCTTCGAAGACCGCGGCCTTGTCCCCGATGTTGGCTCCCGGAGCCATTCCCAGCCCGCCTACCTGCGCCGCGGCCGCGTCCGACAAGTAGTCGCCGTTCAGGTTGGGCGTCGCCAGCACCGAGTACTCATCGGGCCGGATGAGTATTTGCTGGAAGATCGAGTCTGCGATTCGGTCTTTGATCAGAATCTTCTTCTTCCACGCGCCGCTTCCGTGAGTCCCCCAGATTGCGGCAAGTGTTTCCCGGACTTCGCCGACCGCCTCGCCGCGCTGCTTCTGGGACATCTGATCAAAGCCCGGCTCGATCATCCGTGCGTTCTCTTCATCGCTGATCGCCGCGTTCTTTTCCTTGTTTTCCAGGATCCATGTCTCGCGCTCGGTGACGATGTCGTTTCTGAACTCGTCTTTCGCCAGCTCGTAGCCCCAGTCGCGAAACGCGCCCTCGGTGAACTTCATGATGTTTCCCTTGTGAACAAGGGTGACCGACGGCCGTTTCCAATCGATCGCATACTTGATCGCTCTTCGCACAAGCCGCTTTGTACCCGTCGGCGAGATGGGTTTGATGCCGATGCCGCTGTCGGTCCTCACCTTGAAGCCGTACTTGTCATTGAGCAACGAGATGATCTCCCTCGCTCGCTCGCTTTCGGAGACGAACTCGATCCCGGCGTACACGTCCTCGGTGTTCTCGCGAAACAGCACGATGTCCATGCGCTCGGGATGTTTGACCGGCGAAGGCACACCCTCGAAGTAGCGCACCGGCCGCACGCAAGCGTACAGGTCAAGCATCTGGCGAAGAGTGACGTTCAAGCTTCGAATGCCGCCGCCGACCGGGGTGGTGAGCGGCCCTTTTATCGCGACGACGTACTCTGCGATGGCTTTGACCGAGTCGTCGGTGAGCCACTGGCCGAACTGATTGGAGGCTTTTTCGCCCGCGAAGATCTCATACCAGACTATGCGGCGCGTCCCGGCATAAGCCTTTTCCACGGCGGCATCGAACACGCGCTGGGACGCTCGCCAGATGTCACGGCCGGTTCCGTCGCCTTCGATGAATGGAATGACCGGGCGATCGGGAACTTTCAGCTCGAGTCCTTCGACCGTAATCTTTTGACCATCGGCGGGAACTTCTATACCATTGAACGTCGCCATCGGCTTTCCAGCCTCCTCGATTTTGCGCGTGATTGGGGCGTTTTTCGCGCCGTCGCACTGTAGCAACCGTGCGAGACGAGTGTCAAGATGTGGGCCGGGCGAGATAGAATGACGGTTCAGAATGGTGGAACAGAAGAAGCAGACGGACCCGAGCGACGGTGACTCGCTCGAGGATATACATCGTCGATTGCAGGAAGCCGGTAATCTCACCGCGGAGCCCGCACCGCCCGGCGCCTGGGAGCGTGTGAAGCTCGCCCGCCATTCAGACCGGCCTTACACACTTGACTACATCGAACTGATCTTCACCGACTTCACCGAGACACACGGCGACCGGCGCTTTGGAGACGACTCGGCGATCGTTGCCGGGTTTGCGAAGTTCAAAGGCGAGCCCTGCGTGGTGATCGGCCATCAGAAGGGACGCACGATGCGTCAACGGCAGCAGCGCAACTTCGGGATGCCAAAGCCCGAAGGCTATCGCAAGGCGCTGCGCATAATGAAGCTGGCCGAGAAATTCAATCGCCCCATCTTTACATTGATCGACACACCAGGCGCTTATCCGGGGATCGACGCCGAAGAGCGCGGCCAGGCTGAAGCGATCGCTTACAACCTGCGCGAGATGGCCAAGCTTCGTGTACCGGTAATCGTCACGGTCACCGGCGAAGGCGGGTCGGGCGGCGCGCTTGCGATCGGGCTTGGCGATCGGGTGCTTATGCTCGAGAACTCCATCTACTCGGTTATCACGCCCGAAGGCTGCGCGTCGATTCTGTGGCGCGATCAATCCTATGCCGAAGAAGCCGCGCGAGCGTTGCGGTTGACCGCTCCCGATCTGCTCGAGTTCGGTTTGATCGACGCGATAATTCCCGAGCCCGAAGGCGGGGCCCACGCCGATCATCCAAAGATGGCCGAGCTGTTGAGCGAAAGCCTTCACCAGTCGCTGGAAGCCGTGCGTCATTTGAACCACAGTGTGCGGGTCGCGCGCCGCTACGAGAAGTTTCGCCGGATGGGGGAGTTCGAGACCCAAGCGCACTAGCAGACTGCTGATTAGGGGAGTTCGCCACGAAGGCTTAAAGACGCGAAGCTGCACCAAGGCCTTATCTATTTGTACCCGGTGCTTCTTTGAGTCTTACTGGCTTGGTGGCGATGGGTCAGGGTTTTAAGCGGCTTACCGGATCCGTTCCGTAGGTTGATCTCTAAGGGCAACTCGAACATATCAACGAAGGAGAAAAGCTTGATCGGGCAATCACGGTTGCGACACCTCTTCGCTCATCTGGCGCTGGCCGGCTTGTTGTTGCCGGCTCTCGCGCCTGGTGCCTCTTTTGGATATCAGTCCGCGCCCACCGCGGCATCCGCCTTCTCGGAAGTCGAGCGGGCCGCAGCGGCAGCGGTGAGCACGCAGACGATAACTGAAGTCACGAACCTGCTGGCTTCAAGAGAAATGGAAGGCCGAGGCACGGGGCAGCCTGGAGCGGACCGCGCAGCCAAATACATCGCGGATCGTTTTGCCAGGCTTGGCTTGAAACCGGGTGGAGATGGCGGCGCGTACCTTCAGCCGATCAAGTTCAAAGTCGAGCAATCTCTGCCCGAGAGCGCATTCAAAGCCGGTGACACCTCGTTTGCGTACAACAAGGACTTCGTCGTCGCGCCGCCGCTGCCGGCGGCTTCAACAGTCGTGAGCGGCGAGCTGGCTTTCGTCGGCTATGGAGTTGCCTCTGCTGACCTGAAGCGCGACGACTTGGAAGGCGTCGACTTCAAAGGCAAAGTCGTCGTCCTGCTCGGAGGCAAGCCGAAGAACGTGGACCAGGCGGCCTGGTCCAAAGCCGCAAGCCCCCAGGCTGTGCTCGGACGGCTCGTGGCCGGCGGCGCCGCAGGATTCGTTTTGACCTACGTACCCGCGCGAGACACTCAGCCGTTCAACCTTGTGATGACGTATCTGTCGCGTCGGCGCGTCGCGCTTGCCGATGCTCCGCAGTTGCCGTTGAAGCTTCCGCCAATGGTTATGATCAGCGATGCAACCGCGGAAAAGCTTTTCGCGGGGTCGGGTTCGACTTACGCGGAGGCCAGGCAGAAGGCCGAGACCGGAGAATTCGTCTCGCGCGCGCTCGCAAAACGGGCTTCGATATCAGTAAAGCTCCGCCGCGAAGAGGCAATGAGCAGCAACGTTGCGGCGGTGCTCGAAGGCTCAGACGCGAAGCTGAAAGACGAAGCGGTTGTCTTGTGCGCGCATTACGACGCGTACGGCATCGACACCGACGGGACGATTTATCCTGGAGCCGCCGACAACGCTATCGGTGTCGCGAAGCTCGTAGCGATTGCCGAAGCACTGGTCAAGTCAAAGACAAAACTGCGCCGCTCGATTATTTTTCTCGCGGTGACCGGAGAGGAGTACGGGCTGTTGGGCGCAGCTTACTGGGTCAAACATCCGACCTGGCCGATAGAAAAGGTCGCGGCCAACATCAACTACGACGGCATAGGGACGGAAGTCTGGGGACCGCTCGGGTACATCATCGATTACGGCTTCAAGCACTCGGACCTGGGCGAATTGCTCGACGGCGTGCTGGCCGCGCAGGGTCTCAGGCTTGTGCCTGACCCGTCTCCCGAAGAAGGAATTTTTAATCGCTCCGATCACTACGAGTTTTTCAAGAAAGGCGTGCCCGCGCTCTATCTGATCGGCGCGCCTGCCGGGAACCTGCTGGCGTTCATGCCCAGAGCGGCGAAGTGGCTGGTGACCGATTATCACATGGCGACCGACACGGTTCAGCCGGATTGGAACTGGGAAGGTGCTCGGGGGCTTTCCGTCACCGGAATGATCGCAGCCATGCGCATCGCAAATCAGGACTCGATGCCCGCCTGGAAAGCATCGTCTCCTTACAATCGGCCGCGCGGCACCGAGCTGCCTCCGCCACCGCGACAATGAACAGCGCCGATGAAGTTTGACTGCTTTCTTTTTGACTTCGACGGGACGCTTGCTTATTCGGAGCCGGCTTATCGCGCGTCGTTTCTTCATTCGATCGAACGGCACACCGGTGTTCTGCCAGACGAAATCGAGTTTCGCGATTTCTGGAACGTCACGCCTCACGAAGTCCTCAGACGCTACGGCGAAGAGTTGCTCGAAGAGATGTTCGCCAGCTTCGAAGAGCACTACTACGCGACTCATCACCACCATCTGATCGCCTACCAGGGTATTGAAGAGTTGTTGTCGTCGTTAAACGAGCAAGGTGCGAGCGTCGGAATCGTGTCGCTCAAGCCGCGGCGCGCCGGTGAGCTTGAGCTGGACATCATCGGTCTGCGCCGGCTGGTGGGGCTTGCCGTGTGGGGAGACGACGTTTTGCGACCGAAGCCTGAACCGGATGGTGTCTTACGCGCCCTTGAGGGGTTGGGCGCCGACCCGGAAACGACTCTGGTGATCGGCGACAGCCCGTCTGACATCTTGATGGGCCACGCAGCAGGGACGCGAACCGCGGCGGCGCTTTGGGGAGGATCGAGTCGCGAGCGCCTGATTGCAGCGGCTCCGGACCTGGCGATTGAGTCTCCGGGCGAGTTGCTACGCGCGATTGAGGCAAACCGTGTAGTAACGACTTCAGTCGCTGGCGCCCCAGAGAAAGAAGTATCCTAAACGACTAAAGTCGTTACTACGACGCCCACGCGCGGCGGCCTAAACGACTAAAGTGTTACTACGACGCCCGCGCGCGGGCGAAGCTCCTGTTCAGTGCTCGCTAGACGCCCCACTTACCGACCACCCAGCCAATAATGATCCCGCCCACCGCTCCCATCATCAGAATCGGAGCAAACGCCTTGGTGATTATCGCGTCAGGCAGACTGAGCAACAAGCCAAACACCAATCCCTGTGCCCAGGGCGGCATGTTGAGGTGGGCCGCTCCAATCACGAAGCCGATCGCAAACCGGTTGATGAATGCTCCTGTGATAGCCGCCGGCTTGTCGTCGAATTTCAGAGGAATCATCATTGCGGCCGACACTGCTCCGAAAACAACACCGCAGATGGCGCCCAGGTTTACTCTCGACATTAGTTATGGTCTCCAATCTGAAGGCGGATTGCCCCAAAGGCCACTCTGGCGGGCGGTTGTCTTTTATTGCGCGTACACCAGAATGTCAAGCGGAGGTGTCATGACTGCACGGCGTTTCCATAGCCGCCAGTCCGTTAGCGGCAGCAGTGCTTTGAGGCACACCCCTTTGGAAACTTCCCCTTGACTCTAGACCTAGCTCCACGGTTTACAATCTAACCGTGACGCGATCCGGGCTTCGCATCGGTGAAGTAGCTGAGCACGCGGGCGTCAGCGTGGATACGGTTCGCTACTACGAGAGGCGAAAGCTGTTACCCCGCGCGACACGCTCCGAAGGAGGCTTCCGTCTATTCACCACCGAGGCGATAGAGCGCGTGCGATTCATAAGACAGGCTCAGGACATAGGGTTTTCTCTTAACGAGATTCGTATGCTGGTGGCCGGTGGCGGAGCCGATGAATGCCGACAAATCCGCGATCTGCTCCTGTCGAAGCTCGCGGAAACTGATCAACGGATAAAAGCATTGCGCACCTTCAACCGAACGCTGAAGCGTCACCTGCGAGCCTGCGAGGACGAACTGGCCACACGTGGCGACGCCTCAAACTGCCCGGTCGTACTTGAGATCAGCCATAAGGCCAGACGCGAGGTAAAGAAATGAGGATTCAACGAACGGAACTCTGGAAGCTTGTTAGGTTTGCGCTGCTCTTGGCAGCCGTCTTGTTTGGTATCAGCCCATCGTCGAGTAGCGGGACTCAGACGGCACGCCGGTCCGCTTCAGCACGCCGCCAGACCGCGGTTCCCGCACTTCGCAGAATTGACCCGTTGAAACGCGCATTCCAACATGACGCCGGAAGAGTCCGATTGGTAACGATCCTTTCTCCTACGTGACCGGGGTGTCGTTGGGGGTTCTCCAAACTACAAAAAGTTTTGAAAGACGTTCCTGATGATCGGGTAAGCGTGTATGTGATCTGGGACCCGATTTTCGGTGGCAGCTTTGACCACGAAGCGAAGAAACTGTCAGGCAGCTTTCCGGACAGGAGAGTGAGCTATTTCAAGGACCCCAGTTCTTTGGCGGGCAATCTCTGGGAACGAGTTCTTCAAACACAGAATCAAAGTGAGATCGCGTGGGATGTGTACTTACTTTATGGCGCCGATGCGCGGTGGGAGAATGAACCGCAACAACCCGCGTATTGGATGCACCAACTTTGGGGTGTGGCTAAGGCACCCAGGCTAGATGTACCGACATTCACCGCGAAGCTGAAAGATATGCTAGGCGAAATCAAGACATCGAACGCAAACGAAGCGGCCAATACGAACGACAGAGCCAGGATCGAGTTCCTTTACTTTAAGGAGTGCCCGGCACATAAACAGGCTCTGGCAAATCTCAAGGCCGTTTTGCGCGAGAGTGGGAGACGAGCGGACGTGGCCTTGATAAGCGTCACATCAGAGCAGCAGGCTGAAAGAGTCGGGTTTCAGGGCTCGCCGTCCATTCGAGTGAATGGCACAGACCTGGACGGAAGAAACGAGGGTCATTCATATGGCTGCCGCGTCTACCAAATAGGAGGCAAGATGACCGCTGTCCCAACAAAGGAATTCATCAGGGAGAAACTCAGCAGGCTGCGACTATTGAAGTAAGTCGTTCAATCGAAATGTGACTCCGGCGCCCGCTTATGCTATTCCGCTACCCTGATCCTCGAGCGACCTCCATTTGGGCATCCGCTGAGATCGTGGGTCGAGCCTCAGGCAAGACGGCAGGTCAGTCGAGCATTGGCCAGATTGCACTGGCTAGTATGAGCGACGGATCCCTGGCGTCAACTGCGTATCCATCCTCAACCGACCAGATGGCTGATAGAACTGATTGAGCAAACCCCCACGCCAACGCTCGACCGGAGTTCAGCTTCAGCTTCTCTTCATAGCGCTTCACTCTTCTCTCGATTGTTCGCGTTGAGGCGAATAACTCGGGTCTTTCATAGGGATTTCGAAGGCTGGCGCCGATCTCATATTCGATCTCACCGACTACGCCTTTGGGGTCTATGGACAGCCAGCCGCGCGCCGAATCAAACAGAATGTTGTAGTGCTGCAGATCGCCGTGCAAGAGTCTCGTGCCCTTCTGTGACGAGCAGAGCTTCGAGTAGATCTGCTGACCCCGTTCGACGAGACTGATAGGAACTTGATTGTCGCCGCTGGCCAAATAGCGCTCAAATCCCTTTCCCCAGACCTCTACGGTAGCGAACGCCTTCGATTCTCTCGGACGCGACATTTTCTGCATCACTTCAACGACGATGTCTGTTGCCTCTTCGTCCCGACCGTTCAAGGCCATGTCAGCGAGCTGAGTTCCTGGATCGAGCCTTTCGAGCAGCACAGCTCCTTCAACATGTTGGTAGACCCTCACGATTCCGTTGCCGTCAAATGCCTCCAAAACCGCGCCGCATCGCCACTCGTCTCCCGGGCGGCGAAGCACCTTCACCACGACCGGCTGATTGCCGCGCATGCCGAAAGCTATAAATGAAGTTTGAGTCTCTAGTCTGCGTTCGACAACGACGCCCCAGTTGCGAGCAAGTTCTTCGACTCGTTGCATCAGTCGTATGATACTGAGATTACCCCACCGGACGCTACGCAGGTCGGGCAGGACAGCGCATTGCGCATTCTTGGGCACCCGAAGCCCTGGACGCGAGATCGCTTCTGTTTTATCCTTACCGGCAGTGTGCCCACCCTAAAGAACCCGCAAAGGGACTTTCATCCATGGGACTTTCGGACGTTTACCTCGGCGATCAATCGTGGAAGCAGTACATCAGTAGTTGCGGTTTATTGGCGCAATTCGAAAAAGCGATAGAAGCTCAGTCGCCGCAGGCGGAACCGCTCGCCGGTTCGGTTCAGGTAGGGCTTAGCAAGGGCGATTATCAGCTCGCGCTGGAACTGGGGCTTGGAGGTCTCGGCACGGCGGCGAGCTTCGACGCCGAGCAGCTAGCCTGCAGTATCGAGTTCGGTTTTGAAAAGCTTGCCGGCGGGCTCGACGAGCTGAACGCCGACTTCAATCTTCTGCTGGGCGACGTGATCTGGAAGCTCGAACTACATCAGGAGACGCTCAGCAACATGCTCCAGGAGATTCGTCTCGCCGAATTTGAACGCGAGGCGCGCGCCTATCGAAGCCGCGCCGAGAAGGCTTACCTGAACGGCTGGTACGAAGAAGCGCTGACCGATTTTCTGGAAGCCGAGAAACGCAACTATCCCGACTTTGCCGTGCTTCGCTCCATCGCAAACATCTGTCTTTATCATCTGTTCAATCTTTCAAAGGCGCTCGAATACTTTGGCAAGGCCGCCAAGTACGCGCGGCCCAGCGACGCACGCCAGTCGGCAGAGGCCCACTACTTCGCCGCGATCTCGCACGCCGCTCAGCGCCAGTTCAATCCAGCCATCGAGGAGTTGAACGAAGCGGTCGCGCTGAATCCGCGGTTGTATGAAGCCCACTATCAGAAGGCCTGTCTCGCAGGGATATTGGGCGACTGGCGCGCGGCGGTTGCGAGCCTCGAATGCGCGATCCAGGGCGACCCCCGATACTACGAGCGCGCCAAGTGCGAGCGTGCGTTCGATTCTGTTCGAAGACGCGTGCAGGATTTGCTGGATCGACTTATGGAGCCCGTTCAGGAAAAGATCGCGCAAGCAAAACGCGACGCGGAGCTGTTGAGGCGATACGTCATCGCAAGACCCGACAAACGACAGGCGATCTCCGGCGTGTTTCAAACAGTCGAGCAACAACTCGCATCGGCGAAGTCTTACCGCACCGGCGTTCAATTTGTTGAGACGCTTGCCGGCGTTCAGCAAGAGCTGCAAGGCATCTACGACCTGTTCTTTAAGCAGTACAAGATGAACACGCGCGACTACGCGCGTTCGGTTGCGATAAGCCCCGACGGCCGGCTGGTAGCGACCGGCTTCCTCTACGAAGGAATAAAGGTTTGGGAGGTGGACACCGGAATCGCCGTGCACTCGATGAGAGGACACACCGCGAGCGTCAACTCGATCGCGTTCAGCCCTGACAGCCAATGGCTTGTATCGGGCAGCCGCGATCGCTCGATACGGCTCTGGGACGTTTTCGCCGGGCAGGAGCTTCGAGTGCTGGGCGCGCACGACGGCGAAGTGTGCGCGGTGACGTTTAGCCCGGACGGCCAGTGGATCGCGTCGGCGAGCTACGATCGAACGGTCAGGCTGTGGCGCGCAATCACCGGACAACAAGCAGAGATAATGATCGGGCACTCCGGCCCGGTGACTTCTGCTGTGTTTAGTCCCGACGGCCGCCTCATCGCATCGGGAAGCCTCGATCGGACGATCAAACTCTGGGATGTCGAAAGCGGGTGCGAGGTGTCGACCATGGAGGGCCACGCCGCAGGAGTGGCGTCGCTGGCCTTCAGTTCTGACGGAAGATCCATGGTGTCGGGCGGCGAAGATAAGCTTGTGAAGATATGGGATGTTGCGAGCGGGCGAGAGTTGCAAACGCTTCGCGGCCACGTAAACGACGTCATGTCGGTCGCGTTCAGTCCCGACGGCGAGCTTGTGGCGGCGGGGAGTCTGGGGCAGACGATTCGAATCTGGAGACTTGCGACGGGACGAGTGATCAAGACGCTCTGGTTCAACGAGATCAGTTGGCATCCGGTCGTGTTTAGCCCGCGCGGTCAGTGGCTTGCGCTTGCGAGCCGCGACGTCCAATTGTGGCTGAAGGCGATGCTGACCGAAGAGGAATTCGCGGAGGTAAAAGCAGGTGAAGAGCGCGCGATGCTGATGAAACAGGAGACCGACGCGATCGCGCGCGAGCTTGCTGAGTTGAAGCGCCTGGAAAAGGAAGAGGCGGCGTTTTACATCTTAATGGCGCAACGTCGCGCCGCAGGTGAATGTGAATTGTGCGGAACCAGACTCGGGCTTGCAAGACGAGCCGTTCGCATTCATCGCTGCAAGACACACAAATCGAGGCGGCTTCAGAGCACCAATCCAAGACCCTATGAGTAGAGTGAGTTGGGACTCCGAGGTCAGCTACAACTAATCCGACCTGGTCTCACCCACGCCTGAACTGTTGCCAATCAACATCGCAACCGACAAGCTTAGCATCGGACCCGTTGCGTCGAACATCGCGCGAGCCACGTTGCCGTGCGCGCCGACGGATGCGCCTAACACCAAAGCCACCAGGGCAGTCACAGCCGAAGCCAGCACCCAGGGAAGGGGCAACCGCCGGAGCCGTACCGCGCCCAATGGTAAGACCCACCCGAACACATACAGCAACTCGTGGCTCGAGAGGCAGTCAACAACGTTGATCAGAAGATTCGAAGGCGAACCGCTCGAAACCACGAGCCGCCACGGCCAAACCATCTGCCCTGAGACAAGCGACTGAACGGTTGTCATCGTAACGACGCCCGCCGCTCCCATTGCTACCACCCAGCCGAGATCCGCGACCCGAGATTCCTGCTTGCGCCTCGCGGTTATCCACCAGACCAGGCCCAGCACCACTGACAGCGGCACGAAGGTTTCCTTGGCGAGGGCTCCAAACACGCCGCACAACGGCAGCCGCCGCCACCTTCTTGCGAGCAAGCACCAGACCACTGAAATTATGAAGAACGCTTCACCTGAATCGATGAACCCCGCGAGCTGGAAGTTCGCGATCGCGAAGTTCAGGAGGTACAACAGTGCTGCCAGAAGCGCGATCGCGTGGTCGCCGATCACGCGCCTGCCGATTCCCACAAGGACCAAAGCAGTCGCTGCAACAAAAAGCGAGTTGGCTACAAGCAGACTAAAGAACACTGGGTTCCAGGTTCCAGTCCTGCCTCGCGCCAGCCAGTAGAATGGGCGGGCAACGCACGGAATCAGAATTCGGTATCGCCAAAACACCGGCTGCTGCGCTTCGCCGGTGACCATCTCGTAATAGTAAGCCGAATCGGGATTGTTACCCGGCAGGCGTGGGTCGTAACGCTTCAGGGTTGCATAGCCGAGCCCAAAGCAAATCAGAAAGAAGAGACCGAAGAGGAGGATAAGGTGTCCAGTGCGATTCTTATCGGCTCGTGAAGCTGGATCATTCATGGGAACGGTTCGCGTTTTGCTCGGCTATTGCGTTGTGCGTCGTTTGAGCTTGCTCAAGCTAGTCGCATAAGCCACAAGTGTCAACATCGTCCGGCGCGTGTGTTTAGACGGTCCTGGTCCAACCTCTGAGCCGGTGAGAGGCCTTTCAATCACTGCAGAGTCGAGGTTGACCGGTTGCTTGCGCACAGGCTCACAGCCAGATCAGCGAAACGAAGCAGGCGGGCGGGGCTTGAAGAGTTTCCGCAGATCCGGCACGGGTTTCTCTTCGGGGTTGTTTGGAGTCTGGTGAGGCGCGGCTTCGCTCAATCGCCGGAAGTTGTACCGCACGGTCGCGCGTACGCTCACCGGTTTGGCGTCTCGAGACGCAGCTTTGAACTTCAGTTGCCGTATCGCGCGCTCAGCGGATTCGTCGAGCCCGAAGCCCGCCCAGCGAACGATTTGGATCTCGCCTACCTCACCGTTAGACAGGAAGACTGCGGTTGCCTCGACAACCGCGGTAATGTCGGCGCGTTCAGCGGCGTCGGTGTAATCGGGTTTTGCACGGTTAAGGAACTCCGGCGGCGCAAAGCCGACCGCGCGAGGCGAGTCCTCATCGGGAATATCTTCGACTCTCTCGGCCCCACCCGTCCCGGAGGCTGAAGGGACCACCTGGCCGCGCGCAAGTTGGAACCGGCTCATCCGATCGGCATAGCTGCCCGCGCGCGTCGCCAAAGTCTTGATCAACGCGCCGACCGCCGCTTCCCTGGTTGCCGCCTTCTCACTGATGAAGTCAAACATGGCAAGCGCGCCTGTCCTGCCGTCAACTATCATTACCCCGATAAACGCTTCTTCGTGCTCTTCGGCGACGCGGTCGCTGCGAGTGAATGTCTCGAGCTTCCCTGTGATAAAGAAGTCGCAGCCGATCGCAGAGCCAAGCTTGCGGGCTTCGTCGCGGCTCATGTTGATCGAGGCGTCGTAGCCGACACCTTTCAGCGCGGGTTGAACAATCGACTCATCGACCAGTGAAACTCGCGAGTCTGAGCCAAGCGATGAGTTGAGAATGCTCTCTGCTTTGCCGGCTAGAGCCGTAGAATGCTCTGGCGAAGGATGAGTGAATCCAATCAGAGCTACTCGAACCGGCGCTTCCCTGGAGCGGGCCGCCGCGGCGATCGTGCAAGCGACTGCGAGACAAACCAATAGTTGTTTCACGCAAAAACGCAAAGCTTCGCAAAGACGCGACAATGGCGTCTTTGCGAAGCTTTGCGTCTTTGCGTGAAACCTGCCCGTCAATCGCAAGCCTATTTACCCGCGCCCAACCTCTCGATCAGCCAATCGCTCAACTGCTTGATAACATCATCGCCGACCGTCGTTGTCGAAAGCGAAGTGTACTCTGAAGGCGCGCCGGTTTTCGCGGGCAGGAACAAATGATTCAAGCCCGGAAACACGCGCACGGTCACATCTTTGTTGCCGGCTGCGCGCCCAGCCTTCTCGATCATCGACGCCTGATCGGCGGTCACCTGTCGGTCGATCTCTCCCTGGAGAATGAGAATCGGCTGGCGAACCTTCGCAATCGCAGGCAGCGGGTCATAGGTGAGAAAGTGTCGCATCCAGGGGCTTCGCATGAACTCGGACATCTTTGATGTGTCGCCGCCCTCGACGACCTTGCGAATTTCACCCAACTGTTCGACTCGCTTCGCTGTTCTCGCATCAGGCGTCAGAGTTGTGTCGGCGTCGAGTTGATTGTTCACCTGGTATTCGAGCACGACGTCGCCGCGTTTCGCGGTTCCCGCCATCAGGACGATTGCCGCAATCTGAGGATCCGATCCGGCAACCATCGGAGCGATGACGCCTCCTTCGCTGTGACCCGCGAGCGCGATACGCTTAGGATCAATCTCGCGTCGCGAACGCAAGTATTCCACTTGTGCGCGAACATCGTCGGCAAAGTCTGTCATAGTCGCGCTTGACAGCGTTTGAATGCCCGTCGATTTTCCGACTCCGCGATCGTCAACGCGCAACACGGCGACGCCACGGCTCGCAAGCGCTTCAGCGATCTGACCGAATGGGCGATACTTCTCAAGCCCTGGAAGCGGCAAGCGCTCGTCGCGCGTTTGCTGGCCGGAGCCGGTTATGGTGATGACAGCCGGGAAGGGAGCCTTGCCCGATTTTGGAAGAAGCAACGTGCCCGCAAGCGTGAACCCCTTCGCCTGAACGATGACTTCTTCGGCCGTGAACGCGGCTCCGGCAGGCGCGCTGTAGTCCGGCTCAATAGCTTTCATCTTAGCCGCGAGCGCGCCTTTGAACGCGGCCTCAAACCCAACATAGTCTTCGCGGAGTGCGCCAAAGTTTTGCAGCGGTACCGCGAGCGCGGCGAGTCGCCCCCGGCGGTCGAACCAAACGACAATGACTACTCCCCCCGCAGTTACTTCATAGCGATCGAAGGTTGCAGCTCCGGATGGAAGGTTAGCCGGCACTAGCGCATCTCGGGCGACGCGCTCGACCTTGATGCTCCCTCCTGGAAAAATCGATATCTCCTGCAAGCCGCCGCGCGCAGAGTCGTATCGAGCAATTGCGAAATGAAACATGTAGAAGATGTTGCCGCCCATCAGCGCAGATCCTTCCTTGAACGGAAGCTGCTGCGCCTTGCCGCTGGTTGTCATCGTTGCGGTTCCGTCCTTGATCGAGACCGCCTGATCGAAGGGCTGGCCCGCGACTGTTCCTTTGGCGGTGCTCGAAGCCGGCGAACCTGACTTGTCCAAATCCAGGGTCGTGTTGAGATCGATCGAGGCGCCGGGAACCTTCAACTCTGTGTGTCCGACTGCGCTGTAGCCCCCGTCGGGCTGGCACTTGATCTCCAACACTTCGTTTCCTACCGGCTGTTCCCCAAGCTTGAAGACCAGATTGCTCTTGCCGCAGATCGAGGGTGAAAGCAGCGGCGTGGCCGGCGGAAGCTGTGAGCTTGCGGGTCTTTCTTGGGCAGCCGCTGAGTTCAATTGAGCCACTGACGAAAGAGCTATTGCGAAAACGGTAATAAGTGACCTTTTCATAGGGATTCTCCTCCGAGACGTGGACTCACCACGCTACTTGCCCTCACTCAACTTCGCAAGAGCGTCTAAAAAGCCTCGCAACCGGTCGAAGTTCAGGATTATCACGGTCGGTACGAGGATCAGCACGAGCGCGGCCAGCCCGATCGCAATTTGTGCCCAGAGCCGTCGCTCGGTGAGTTTCGGTGGCGGCGTGGATTTCAACGCGAGTCGCGCAAAGATGATCGCCACTATCGCCTTCTCCAGACCCGCGAAGTTCACAAAGCAAAGGATCCCGAGAACCAGCGACGCGGTCGCGTACGCATACTTTTGTCCCAGGACTACGTGGGTTTTTGATTCCTGATTGCTCATTGTTCACTCTCCTTCGAGCTTCAGCTCTGCATTGATCTTGAACGGGTTCTCCTTCAGATAGAGGAACACAGCGGTCACCAGCAGCAGCGGCAGCACCTTGTACAACAACGCAAGCTGACGATCGGGAATCTGCTCGATCAACTTGTATGACAGCAGGATAAGCCCGATCGGTACCCACATCTTGACATCGCCTGAGGCCGGATGACGGGGATTCTGGTCGAGCAGGCGGGGCTCAAGCGTTCCCCACAAGTCCTCGTCCGACTGGCGACGCCTCTGAGAGTCGAGCAGTTTCACCACTCCACCCAGCGCTTCCAGCTCGCCGCGACACTCGCTACACGCTGAAAGATGAGCCTCGATCGCTGCGGTCTCCAACGTCGCTGGATGGCCGTCGGCGGCCGCCATAGCCGCAATCAGCACCGTTTCACAATTCATCTTTTTCATTTCTTCAACCCCTCATAAGTCTTCGAAGACGTGCGGGTCATCCGCGCGTGCAGTCGCTTGCGCGCGTGAAACAATCGACTCATCACTGTGCCCTCTGGTATCTGCAGCCGCTCGGCCAGTTCCTGGTAAGAGAGTCCGTCGAGGTGTTTCAAGGTGATAATCTCGCGGTCCTCGGCGTCGAGTTCCATCAGGGCGCGCTCGAGCAGCAAGAGCTCTTCGTGCGGAACGCTGGTCGAGGGTTCCAGTATCTGCGTATCCACGATGCTCTCCGTTTCTCTTCGGGTTCGAGCGGCGGCGAGCTTGTAGCAGCGGTTCCGCAAGATGACGTAGAACCAGGGATAAAACTTGCGCGACAGGTCGAACCGCTTCAGTGCCTTGAAGGCGTCCATAAACGCGTCCTGGACCGCGTCGAGCGCGTCTTCGCGGTTGCCAAGGATGCCGGTCGCATGCCCGATCGCCTGGCGCTGATAGGTCTCGACCAGGTAGCGGAAGGATTGCCGGTCTCCCGCTCGACACGCTCGTAAGGCAGCCGAATCGTCCATTGTCGCCTCTCACTACAACGTATGCGAGATGGCTCGATTGTATTCAAAAAGAATTCTAGAAATGGGCGCTGCGCCAAAGGATCTAACGGGAAACCAATTCATCGCCACTAAGCCACGACGACACAAATGAAGCACAAAGCCGACAACTTACGCATTCACTTACTTGGTGTACCTTCCTGACTTGGTGTAACTTCCTGTCTTACCGTCTTGGTGGCGAAGTCCCATTCTGCCGCGACCCGCTAACCAACTCTTCGAATGCATAGCGTACGAGCAATTCCCTGCAGGTCGTGTGTCGTGTCAACAAGTTCAAACCTGCCGCCGCCAAGCATCGACGAGATCGAACCAAGCTGCGAAAAGCCGATCTCAAGAACGACGCAGGCGCCGGGCTTCAGGTATCGGGGCGCGTCCTCGAGCAGTCGCCGATAAAAGTCCAATCCATCCGAGCCGCCAAACAACGCAGTGTGGGGCTCCCACTCGCGAACCTCGCGTTGAACGACTTCCGAGCTCGCCCCTTCGACGTAAGGCGGATTAGAGGCCAACACGTCAACCGCACCTTCAAGCCCGAGCTTCGCGAGAGGTTCCAGGGCGTCTCCTTCGACGAACTGAATACGATTGCTGACCCCGTGCCGGTCGGCATTCGTGCGCGCGACTTCAAGCGCTGCGCTCGAAATGTCGGTCGCGATCAGTCGCGCCTGTGGCAGATGAACGGCCAGCGTTATCGCTATGCAGCCGGAACCCGTCCCGATATCGACGATCAGCGGGTTTGTTTCTTTAGAAGGACTTCCTGCGAGTTTGATGACCCGCTCAACGAGAAACTCGGTCTCGGGTCTGGGAATCAACACCTCCGGAGTGACCGTGAAGTCGAGGCCGTAGAACTCCTGATGACCGGTGATGTACTGCAGAGGTTCGCCCTCCGCGCGTCGGGCGACCAGCCGCAGATACGCCTGATAGTCCGAGTCGGTCACTTGCTCTTCTGATCTGATTAGGAGTTGTGTGCGATCGATGCCGAGCGTGTGGCAGAGCAGAACGCCCGCCGTTCGACGCTCTTCATCGAGCTGGGAGGCTCGGAGCCGCGCGGCTCCTTCGGCTATGGCTTGGGCTATTGTAGGCAAGCAGTTTCCGACTACATCGAGCCGCGATTCGTGGTTAATCTGAGCCTGGCAGCCTGCTGAAAACCAATTCGTCGTCGCCATTAAGCCACGAGGACACAAAGGAGCACAAAGCCCACAACTCATGCACTGACTTAGTGCAGCTTTCTGCCCCGGGTCTTGGTGGCGACCCCCATTTTTCAGCAGCCAGCCGGTTAGCAGTCTTCAGCACTGTTAGATCACGACTGTTACTTGATCTTCTTTGCCTCGTGGTCGCCGGCCTGATGAAGAACCAGCCGAGTCACTGTCCCAGCCGCGTCCTTCACGAACGTCACTTGCGCATCTACCACTTTGAGGAAGAACTTCGTCTCGGACTCCGGGAACAGCTCCGCTTTGGGTTGGCCCGTGGCCTGCACCCACAGCTTGTCTGCTTCGACGGTGATGTTCAGGACAAAGCCGGCGGTTAGCTCATACTGGCCGACGTAGTCATTAAGGACCTTCGGGTCAATGCGTGCCTCCTTGCGCTGCGGGGGCGCGAGTTCCGGGTTATAAAGTCCGGCAATACCGTGGGCGAGAGCTCCCGGGTTCGCGCCCGCTCGATTGGCCAACACGATGATCGTCAGATGGTCATCCACGTATCGCACAATGTGCGACGTAAAGCCCTGCCACGCGCCGCCGTGCTCGATGATCTTGTGTCCGCGAACCTCGTCGAACGCCCATCCGAAGCCGTACTGCTGAGTCTTCCCGTTGTTCAACTTCACCGGGGTCCGCATCTGATCCAGACTCGACTTTTTGAGGAGCTTCTCGGTGTAGAGAGCAGCGTCCCATTTCGCCATGTCGAGTACCGTCAGATAGAGGCTGCCGTCCGCCGTGGTGTTCATAGATGGCGAAACCCATGCTTGATTCTTCAGCTCACCATTCACCTGCCGATAGCCGGCTGCGCGATTCGGAACTATGTCGGCTTCGCTGATGATGCGCGCGGTGTTCATCCCCAGCGGCTTGAAGATTCTTTCCCGCAGAAACTCGCCGTAGAACTTCCCGGTCACCTTGCTTATCAGGACGCCCAGCATCACATACCCCATGTTGCTGTAGCTCCACTTCTCTCCGGGCGCGAATGCCAGCGGGATCCCCGCCGCTTTCTTGAGCAGCTCATCTTCGGTGTAGTCGCGGCGGAAATCGAAATCCTTCGGATAATCCGTTGTCCCGGCTGTGTGAGTCAGCAGATGCCGAACGGTGATGCCGCTCCAGTGTTCGGGTGCATCGGCGAAGTACTTGTTGATTTTGTCGTCCAGAGCGAGTTTGCCTTCTTCGATCAACATCATCACTGCGGTCGCCGTGAACTGCTTGCCGACCGATCCGGATTGATAGATCGTCTCGGGGCTTGCTGGAACGTTGAGCTCGACATTAGCGAGACCGTAGCCCTTCGCTTTGACGATTTCGCCGTTGCGCACGACGACGATCGAGAGGCCGGGTATTTTTTGCTTGTCAAGCTCCGTCTTGATGCAGTCGTCTACTTTGTCGGTTTGTGCGGCGACCGAGAGAGACAAGGCCAACAAAGCAAGTGCGAGTATGAAGAAGCCAGGTAAGCTCGTGGGACGATGCAGAAGTGGAGTTCGCCACCAAGACGCTAAGACACAAGGATCCACTGAGTCGGTGAACTGACTTTGTGGTCGTTTGTGGCTTCGTGGCTTCGTGGCGATGGAGTGGGTTTTCAGCAGCTTGCTGGGATACATGCGGCGTGGCCTCTTTCGAAACGAGATCTTTGTTGATCTGACTATGCGGCGGCTTCGGCGTCGCCCTTGAGCTTCTCGGCTTCGTAATGCGCCACAAGTGCGTCGATCAACTCGCCGATGTCGCCCTCCATAAACAGGCTCAACTGGTGAGATGTGTAGCCGATCCGGTGATCGGTCACACGATTGTCTTTGAAGTTGTATGTCCGAATTTTCTCCGAGCGGTCGCCTGAGCCAACCATCGAGCGCCGTTCGCTTGCGATGGCCTGGTGCTGTTTGTCCTGCTCCATCTCGAGCAGCCGCGAGCGCAACACCCGCATCGCCTTTTCACGGTTCTTGATCTGCGATTTCTCGTCCTGCATCGACACAACTGTGTTTGAAGGTAGATGAGTTATCCGAACAGCCGAGTAGGTCGTGTTCACCGATTGCCCGCCGGGACCCGACGAGCAGAACGTGTCGATGCGCAGGTCCTTCGGATCTATCTTGATGTCTACTTCTTCGGCTTCGGGTAAAACGGCGACGGTGATGGCCGAGGTGTGAATGCGACCCGAGGCTTCTGTCTGCGGGACTCGCTGAACTCGATGGACGCCCGATTCGTGTTTGAGCTTCGAGTAGACCCGCGTGCCTTCGATCAGCAGGATCGCCTCCTTGAACCCGCCGATGCCCGACTCGCTTGCGTCCAGGACTTGAACGCGCCACTTCTGCCGCTCGCCGTAGCGGGAGTACATCCGCATGATGTCAGCGGCGAACAGCGTAGCTTCGTCGCCTCCCGTGCCGGCTCGAATTTCGAGGATGACGTTCTTTTCGTCGTTGGGGTCCTTGGGCAGCAGTAAGACTTTCAGCTCGGCTTCGACTTTATCGCGCCGCTCTTGCAGTTCCGACAGCTCGTTGCGCGCGAGTGCGAGCATCTCGGGATCGTCTTCGGCAGTCAGCATCTCCTCGGTTGGGGCGATGCCGGCGACGAGCGATTTGTACTCACGATACTTAGTGACGATCTCTTCAAGCTCGCGGTGCTGCCTCGCGACCTGGGTGTACTTCTGCTGGTCCGCGAGCAGTTCCCGATCGCTGAGTTGCCGCGAGACGTCTTCCAGCCTCTGTTCTATTGCATCTAATCTGTCAAACATTCGCAGGCTCCAGCTTCAGCGACTCCTTCAGCGCAACAATCGCGACTTCCAACTGAGAATCGTCGGGCTCCTTTGTCGTGATGTTCTGCATCCACAAACCGGGCCGTGTGATCACCGAAAAGAACCATTGAGCCTTGCTCTTAGCCGATGCGCGAATAATCTCGTAAGAGACACCCGCCACAACCGGGATCAGCGTCAGCCGCACAAGGAAGTTCAGGAACAGCGAGTCGAACTTCACCACCGAGAACGCCACGATCGAAACAAGCATCACAACCATCAGGAAACTGGTCCCGCAGCGCGGGTGCTGGCGACGTTTCGTGCGAGCGTTAGCCACCGTCAACTCTTCGTCCGCTTCCCACGTGTAGACGACTTTGTGCTCGGCGCCGTGATACTCGAAGACCCGTCGGATGTCACGCAGCAGCGACATGGATGTGATCATGATCAGAAAGAAAGTCATTCGGATCAGCCCGTCTACCAGGTTGAAAGCTACCGACGGCCTGATTGGATTCAGCGCTGCGCGAAGCCACGCCCATGCGTCCGCGTACCAGGTGCCGCTCTCCGACGCCGCGCCGATCGTCCCGCCCCCGAAATAGGCAAACAGGATGTTGGTCAGCAGCAACGGCAGCACGATAAATAGCAGAACGTTGAAGAATATCGCGAAGATAATCGAGCCCGCCGCGCCGGCTGCCGTTGTCTTTCCGGGTCGCTTGGCCGCTGTCGTGACCTCGGGTTTTGTTTCCGTGCCGACGGCGACGGCCCCTAGTTGGGAAGGTCCCGTCATCACCATTGGAAGAGGTTCGGCCCTCTCGTCCCCGGACGAGTCGCTCTCGGCTTCGTGAAAGGCCACGTTGGCCGAAAAGTTGAGCGCCTTGATGCCAAGCACCATCGACTGGATAAGCACAGCCGAGCCGCGCAGCACCGGCAGCTTCAAGATTGGGTACTTAAGGGAAAGCGCCGGCATAAGCTCGCTCTTCGAGACGATCTCTCCGTTTGGCTTGCGCACCGCAACCGCGTACGAGTGCGGGGCGCGCATCATCACGCCTTCGATGACCGCCTGCCCGCCTACTACTATCTGGTCTTCTCGCATGGTAAATCTAAATAGAAATTGGTTGCCGGAATCCGCTTGCGCCTCAATCGCTCAACGCTCTCGCGGAGAGCCTTCAGCACTCGAGGCGGCCTTTGGAGCCCGGCAACCAATATTCGGTTGTGGATTGGTTAAGCTTCGGTAGCTTCGGCCTCTGTCTTGCGGCCGTACTTGCGATTGAAGCGCTCGACGCGGCCGGCAGTGTCTACGAGCTTCTGCTTGCCGGTGAAGAACGGGTGACAGTTCGAGCATATCTCGAGACGAATCTCCGATTTGGTCGAGCGAGTCTGCCACGTTTCGCCGCACGCGCAATGCACGGTCGCGTTTACGTATTTCGGATGAATGTCAGGCTTCACTTCATTGCTCCTGTCGCGAAGTTTTCAGTCAAATCAACACGTAAACCTAGCCGATAGAGTGATCAGGTGTCAAGGTTGGCCGAGTAGTGTCCTGATTTGAATGGTTTCTCTGCGCAACTCTGTTTTCTCTGCGCAACCTCTGATGCGGCTCTGTGTCTCCGCGGTTAATCAGCGTCGAAACCCCTGTTAACCGCGGAGTCGCGGAGGCGCAGAGGTTACGCAAAGAAGACATTCGCATTGGCGAGTGAACCCGCGGTCAGGGATGCCGCAGGCTAATGTCACCTGAGATCGACGACATCTTCAGTCGCGCCGAGCCCTCGCCGATCTTGCCCCGCGCTGAACTGCGAGAGCCGTACTTCTCAGTCCGCACTTCGATCGGAAAGTCGGTTTTAATTGAGCCGCTGAAGCTGGAAAGGTCAACATCCGCGTCGAGGTTCGAGGGAAGGTTGACGCTCACGTCGCCGCTGACGCTCGAGAACTTCATATCGTCGTCGCCTTCGAGACGATCCACGGCAACTTCGACGTCGCCGCTAACCGCCGTAGCGCTGACCGAGCCCGAGACGTTTTTGACCCGCACGTCGCCGCTCACCGCCGAAGCGCGCACCCGGCCCGTTACGCCGCTTATTTCGACGTCGCCGCTTACCGACGAGATTCCATCGAAGATGTAGCTCACCGACCGCGGCACCTGAACTTCAAACTGGATGCTGGCGTCGCAATCGCAGTTCCTGGGATAACGCACTCCCACATCCACGCGACCGCCTGTGCTCTTGTCTTCGACCTCGACCTTGTCGCTGTCGCGGCCCTTCTTGATTCCCTTGACGATGATCGAGTCTCCTTCATAGCCGGTTACTATGACATCGCCCGAGATGTTGCCGATGTGAATTTGCCCGCCCGAAGCAAGCCGGTACGACTTCTGGAAGTCTTGAGCGGAAGCCGTCCCTGCCGCAACCATCACGACAATTGACGAGATCATAAAGAGGCGAAACAGTTTCTTACTCATAATCAGTTGAACTCCTTCCGAGGCTTTTTGTGAAGCGGTAGTGAGTGGCACGGCTCGATGAAAGGTTTCACCTCGCCGGGCGACTTGCGGCGACAAGTCGTCGTAGTGGGTTGACGCGCCCACGGGTGGGTAACACAATAAGCGTCTGGTCACCGACGGATGACGAGCAACGATGATTTGTGATTCACGCGCTGCAGTTCTAACCGATGATGAAATCGGAGACAGGCTGGCGCGGCTGAACGGATGGTCGCGGGTCGCGAATTGGATCGAGAAGACGTACCGGTTCAAGAACTTTGTGCGTGCGATCTCGTTCGTGAATGCCGTGGCCTACTTAGCCGAGTCGGTCAATCATCATCCGGACCTTATGATTCACTATAAGGAAGTGACAGTGCGCAACTGGACCCACGTAGCCGGCGGCGTGACCGAACACGACTTCTCGCTCGCGGAAAAAATTGATGCGCTTGCTGGCGAGCCCGAATCATAAACGGACATAAGAAAGGATCAACGTATGGAGTTTGAGTATTCCGACAAGGTGAAGCAGCTTCAGAAGAAGCTCACTGCTTTCATGGATGAGCACGTCTATCCTAACGAGAAGGTCTTCTACAAGCAGATCGATGAAGGAGATCGCTGGCAGCCGACCTCGATCATCGAAGAGCTCAAGCCGAAGGCGCGAGCGGCGGGATTGTGGAATCTGTTTCTGCCTGAGAATCCGTTCGGCGAAGGCCTGTCGAACCTCGAGTACGCGCCGCTGTGCGAGATCATGGGTCGGTCGCCGATGGCCCCCGAGGTGTTCAACTGCTCGGCGCCTGATACCGGAAACATGGAAGTGCTCGCGCGTTACGGTTCGGACGAGCAAAAGGAGAGATGGCTAAAGCCGATGCTCGACGGCGAGATTCGTTCTTGCTTCGCTATGACCGAGCCCGGGGTTGCTTCATCCGACGCGACCAACATTCAAGCCAGCATAGTGCGGGACGGCGACAGCTATGTCATCAACGGCCACAAGTGGTGGAGCTCGGGCGCGGGCGATCCTCGGTGCAAGATCGCGATCTTCATGGGCAAGACCGACCCCAAGGCCGCGACCCACAAGCAACAGTCAATGATCGTTGTGCCGATGGATACGCCGGGCATCAGGATCACGCGAATGCTGACGGTGTTCGGCTACGATCACGCGCCGCACGGGCACGGCGAGGTGACCTTTGAGAATGTGCGGGTGCCGGTGTCGAATCTGCTGCTCGGCGAAGGACGCGGGTTCGAGATAGCGCAGGGGAGGTTGGGACCCGGGCGCATACATCACTGCATGAGATTGGTCGGGCTTGCCGAGCGGTCGCTTGAAACCATGTGTAAGCGGGCCGGCTCGCGAGTCGCATTTGGGAAACGCATCTCGGAGCAGGGAACGATTCGCGCAGACATCGCCACGTCGCGAATCGAAATCGAGCAGTCGCGGTTGCTGACTTTGAAGGCCGCTTACATGATGGACACGGTCGGCAACAAAGCGGCACGCGCGGAGATCGCGATGATCAAAGTGATCGCGCCCAACATGGCGTTGCGAGTTATAGATCGCGCGATTCAAGCTTGTGGGGGCGGAGGAGTGAGCCAGGAGTTTGAGCTTGCGGCGGCGTGGGCCAACGCTCGAACACTTCGGTTAGCCGACGGTCCCGACGAAGTTCACCGCGAAGCGATAGCAAAGCTCGAGCTGAGAAAGTACGAGTAGATGAGACTCAAAGACAAAGTCGGGGTCGTCACCGGAGGAGCGCACGGGATCGGGAGGGCTCTTTGCGAGCGTTTCGCTCGTGAAGGCGCGCGCGGCGTCGTAGTCGCCGACCTCGACGCCCAGGCCGCGTCGCGAGTCGCAAAGCAAATCGGCGGGCTGGCTATTACAACAAACGTCGCCCGCGAAGCCGACATAATCAACCTCGTGCAGAAGACGAACGAGGCCTACGGCGCGATCGATCTGTTCTGCTCGAATGCCGGAATTGGAACCCCGGGCGGCGCCGACGAGCCCAATGAGATCTGGCAGAACATCTGGGAAGTGAACGTAATGGCGCACATCTACGCCGCGCGGGCAGTTGTGCCTCAGATGCTTGCGCGCGGCGAAGGCTACCTGCTCAACACGGCTTCCGCGGCCGGTTTGCTGGCGCAGATCGGATCCGCGCCGTACTCGGTGACCAAGCACGCGGCGGTCGCCTATGCCGAGTGGCTTTCTATCACTCACGGCGATCGAGGGATCAGGGTCTCGTGTCTTTGTCCGCAAGGCGTGAACACCGATCTGTTGAGGCGTTCGGCCGGCGGACCTGGCCAGTTTCTGAGAGCGGGAATGCTCGAACCCGAACAAGTCGCGGATTGCGTGGTCAAGGGGTTGGAGGAGGAGCGCTTCTTGATTCTGCCGCACCCCGAGGTGGCCGAGTACTTGCGCCGCAAAGCCACCGACCACGATCGGTGGCTTCGCGGCATGAGAAGACTGCAAGCGAGTTTCGACGCGCCTACTTCTTCGTGAGCGTCAGCTTGCTTTCTTGAGTCCCGCGCGGGCTTTCTGTCGTCCGATGAACCTTCAGGGTTTTGCCGCCATCCGCAAGCTCCCAGTGTTCGGTGCGAGTGATCTTGATGTCGTTACCCTGCACATTCGCGCTCTGAACAGAGTTCAGTTCGAGGATCTTGCCATCGCCCATCCACTTCGCCTTGAGCGCCGCCTTTCCGGGGAATCGACCGGTTACCTCGGCCGTTGTCTCGCTGCCGTCCAGGTTGTAGGTCCTCTTTTGAGCCGGCATTTCCTGCTGGCCTCCAGAGAACTGCATTTCGGCAGTCAACGTCTTTGCGTCCTGAGTGACGACCCAGGTCTGGTCAACGCCGGCCATCGGCCCCTGCAAGCCTTCGCTCTTCGCTTTGTCGAGCACCCACGTGCCCGAGAAATCCGTTCCCGTTGCGCTGACCGATCCTACGGCCAGAACGCAGAACAAAACTACTGCTATTGAAATCCGTTTCATATCAACTCTCCTTGCTTCGTGATTCGTGTGAGGAATATTCGCTGGCTTCATGACTGCTGATAGAACTTGATCAGTCTTTTTCGCCACTGGCTTAGACGAGATCGGCGGGTATGCGGTTACAACCAAGTTTACTAGGCAGGCTTCTTCCAGGCGAGCATCATTCCGTCTCTAACGGTGAGGCAGACGTTTTCGAGCCGAGAGTCTGACTGGACGAGCTTGTCGAAGGCGACGATTGCGTGATCGTCGGGGCTTTCAGGACGAAGCACCCGTCCGCTCCACAACACGTTATCCGCCACGATCAAACCGCCCGGTCGCACGAGCGGGAAAACAGCTTGATAATAGTTCGAGTAGTTTCCTTTGTCGGCGTCGATGAAGACCATATCCAACGGACCCCCGAGAGTCCTGATCGTCTCGAGCGCCGGTCCCATTCTGATCTCGATCTTGTGACCGTTGGGACTTTCGCCGAAGTAGCGCCGCGCGATCGCTTCAGCCTTTGGATCGACGTCACAGGTAATTATCTTTCCGTCTTCCGGAAGCCCCTCGGCCATCATCAACGCACTGTAGCCGGTGAACATTCCGATCTCGAGAATTCGCCGCGCGCCGGTCAGCCGGACAAGCATCTTGAGAAAACGGCCCTCGATGCGACCCACCTGCATCTGCGGACAGTTCATGTCCCGATAGGTTTCATCACGCAAGCGAATGAATAAGTCCGACTCGGACTCGGTATGATCGTGAGCGAATTGCTCGACTGCTTCGTTGATAAACGCTTCCATTTTGCGGATCTCCTGTTTGTAAGACCGTTCGTAGTACCG
>JBASRN010000195.1:0-1524 GCA_049273855.1 Blastocatellia bacterium | reverse complement strand
GCGATGAGAGGTGCACCGCTCAACGTTAGCAGTACAAGTCCAGCGCGAAGAAACCTATTCCGCATCGTAGAACTATTGATGTGCATATCTCCTCCTTGGTGAAAAGGGGCCGCGTGTAGCTCGCTCGAGCCGCGTATTGAGCCCGATTTATCAAACTTAATGGATGGCGCGGAGAATATCAGAAGCCTCGAAACACGACAAGTAGGTGTACAGGTCGTTAATGAGAACGAGGTTCGCCCGCGCGAGTCAGCTGACTGATGTCAAGCACTAGCCTTCTGAGATGTCCATTCTTAATTCCAACCCCGCTAGGCTGCCCGCTGCGGCGTTGTCTTATTGACACGAGCCCAGTGGGATCAATTGTAATTAGCTCTAGTTAGTCCAAGTGGCTTGTTGCATGCTAGAGTGCTCTGTAGCTGATGAGGCAATCGCTGAAAGAACAAATCGACCGTGCTGGGTCCGTGACTACGTTCACGAGCGTGGTTCTGACGATTTGCCTGATGATTGGCCAGGGATCCCGAACGCCTGCTTTCTCCGGTGAGTCTTTTGGAACGAGCCTCGAGAACTACATAGCCAAATCGGCTCCGGTTGATTCCGGCTTTGCTTCCGCCGACAGGCAGGTCCGAGTTCAGAACAAGGCGCCTCGCCGGCCAGTGTCCCTTGGGGCGCTACCTCCCGGAAGCTCGATGGAAGCACCGACTGCCTGCGGCATGCGATCGCCTGCCGAAGCCCCTTGCCCCGCCTCGGCAACTCCGAGGCTCCCAAGC
The DNA here is from genome assembly GCA_049273855.1 of Blastocatellia bacterium. Classification (GTDB taxonomy): domain Bacteria; phylum Acidobacteriota; class Blastocatellia; order UBA7656; family UBA7656; genus Onstottus_B. The sequence goes on along the minus strand of JBASRN010000195.1, from coordinate 760 downwards.
GATCGCGCACCTCCAACGCCGAACGCGTAGCTCTCGCATAATGCCTGGATCGCCGCTGATACGCAGGTTCAAGACGCCTGTTCGTATCAACCCCACGGGTCATCCTTTTTCACGCGAAAACACGCGCTGGCGCCCTACCGAACCCCAGGGCGCAGAGAGACGCCGCCATGAACCCAATCTGGACAAAGCTAATCTTCGATACGATCGGGAACAGCATGAAGAAATGTCCGCACTGCAAGAAGACGGCGGCCTATTCACGAAAGCTGCCCGGCCAGTTTCATACTTGCAAGCGTTGCGGCCATAGGTTCAAAGAGAAATGACTTCCATTGATCACATTCTGGTTGGTGCTTCGGTGCTGTTGCTGCTCAGCGTTCTGGCCAGCAAAGCATCATCGAAGCTTGGAATCCCGGCGCTGTTGCTGTTCCTTGCGCTGGGAATGCTCGCGGGGTCTGATGGACCCGGGGGCATCTACTTCGATGACGCCCGCCTGGCTCAATCGATTGGAGTAATAGCACTCGCTCTGATTCTGTTCTCGGGCGGGCTCGACACTGAGTGGTCGGTGGTTCGGCCAGTGCTCGGCAAGGGGCTCGCTCTCTCGACGATCGGCGTGCTTATCACAGCCGTGCTGGTCGGGTTGTTCGCAAGGACTGTTCTGGGATTTTCCCTGCTCGAGGGCATACTGCTTGGCGCCATTGTTTCGGCCACCGACGCGGCCGCTGTCTTTTCCGTATTGAGGGCTCGTAGCGTCGGTCTCAAAGGA
>JBASRN010000184.1:0-11969 GCA_049273855.1 Blastocatellia bacterium | reverse complement strand
TCCGTGGCCGCCCCTCGAGGAAACGCGAAACACCTCGTCGCAACAAGGGGCGGCCACGGAGGGCCGCCCTTACGTGATGGCCTTGGAATCAAGCAAGTCCTGATCGCGCCGGCGATCGCTTTGCGATTCCGAATTCGGGTGCCGGCCTGTATAATGCGCCGTGAAATCGCGAATCAATCGGATGGGGGAGAGAAAGCTATGAAACGTATCTTGATCGCTGTTGTTATCGTCTTTGCGTTTTCGCTTCGAGCGCTAGCCGCCGACAACGATCTCGACAAGCGCGTAGAGCACGGCTACGCAGACTCAGGCGGCGTGAAGATCCACTATGCCAGTCTTGGCCCTAAGAAGGCGCAGGCCTCGGGCAAGGCGCCGCTTATCGTGATGATCCACGGATTTCCGGACTTCTGGTACTCGTGGCGCGATCAGATGGATGCGCTCTCGGACACATATGAAGTTGTGGCGATCGATCAGCGGGGCTACAACCTTAGCGACAAACCCAAGGGCGTCGAAAACTACGATATGAGGCTTCTGGCCGGCGATGTAGCGGCGGTGATCAAGCACCTCGGCAGGGACAAAGCAATCGTAGTCGGACACGACTGGGGAGGTATGGTCGCGTGGACAGTTGCGATTGCAATGCCTCAGATCGTCGACAGGCTGATCATTTTGAACCTGCCGCACCCGAGAGGCATCGCCCGCGAGCTGGCGACGAACCCCGATCAGCAAAAGAACAGCCAGTACGCTCGCAACTTTCAAAAGGAAGACGCTGCCTCAAAGCTCACCGCCGAACAACTGTCATTCTGGGTGAAAGATCCCGACGCCCGGAAGAAGTACATCGAGGCGTTCAAGCGTTCGGACTTTGAAGCGATGCTCAATTACTACAAGCGAAACTACCCGCGGGAACCTTACGGCGAAGACCCGTCTCCTGTGGTGAAGGTGAAAGCTTCGGTTCTACTGATTCACGGTCTCAACGACGTTGCGCTGAACGCCCGTGGCTTGAACAACACGTGGGAATGGCTGGAAAAAGACCTGACCCTTGTGACGATACCCGGCGCGGGACACTTCGTTCAGCAAGACGCTTCAGACCTTGTCACGCGATCGATCAAAGCGTGGCTCGCAAGATAGGCTTGAATCGAGCTCGCCACCAAGGCACGAAGACCCGAAGCCGCACCAAGCCGGTTTCAATGGACGGTGTTTTGGACTCTGTGATCCTTTGTGCCTTTACGCCTTGGTGGCGATGAATCGGTTTCGGCAGCCTGCTAGCTGGCGTTAGGTCGATCCAACTCAACCGGCCCGCCGCTCAACTCGGTTTCGTCCTCACTGAGCGCAGAAAAGATTTTCTCTCTGGTCCTCTCCATCAACTCGCCGACTTTCTCCTTCGAGTAACCTGCCGTGCTGATCGGCTCGTGAATCGTGATGTGAACGGTCGAAGGAAACACTTTCACCTGGCCCTTGGGCATGATCTTTGTGGCTCCCGAGATGGTGATCGGAACGACCGGCACCCCCGCATCGATGGCCATCATGAACGCGCCCTTCTTAAACGGGAGCAGGCGGCCGTCTTTTGAACGCGTGCCTTCCGGGTAGACAACGTAAGACTTTCCTCGCCGGAGATTCTGCGTGGCCAGTTTCGCGCTTTCGACCGCCGCAGGGCTGTTGCTTCGATCAACCGGCACGACTCCGATCAGACTGATGCCGTATCCGAAAACCGGGTACTTGAATATTTCCTTCTTTCCGAGGTACGCCGGATTGCGGCCGAGGTAAGTCACGAACAGCGGAACTTCGATCAGGCTCTGATGATTAGGGGTGAAGATGTAAGTCTGATTCGGATCGAGTCGCTCAAAACCCGCGACCTCGACTTTAACGCTAACCAGCGCCAGCCCGAGGCGGACAAAAAACCTGACCGGCGAGTAGATCATGTTTTCATTCCCGGTGATCAGACACAGCACTATAAGAAAGGGCGCGAGCGCCGCGATGGCAGTGAACCAAAAGGTTAAAAGAAAGACTCCGCGAATTCTTGGCATGTAATCATCGGCGTACACTGATGTCATCGCCGGTAGGCTGACTTCGCCCTGGACAGATCCTCGTTGAGAGTCTCTAGGAAAGCGGCCAGCGCGGGCATATCCGCTTCCGAGATTTTTATCTTCGCAAGTTCCTCGTCGGCTTCGCGCACTGCGCCGGCGCGCGCCATCTCGCTCAATCGCATCAACTCACCAAGCGCGCTTTCGATAGTCGGGAACCCACCCGTGTGCATGTAAGGCGGCGAGAAGTCCAGATTGCGAAGCGTCGGGGTCTTGAACGTCCCGATCATTCGTTTCAAAAACTCATCGTCGCTCTCGTTAGCTTTCCGATCAGGCGACTTTCTGAGATCGGCGAAATTCCAGTAACCAAGATCGGCCCATCCCACTTTTCCTGCTACGGGAGTCTCGCGGAACTGCCGCGAAGGACGAACCGCCATTGCGGCGCTCGGTATCTCGAGCGCCGAGAAGCTTCCCCTGCCGTGCACCTGATCGTACTCACTCTGGCTGATTCCGATGTTGTGAAACAAAAAATCGGTGAACAGCGGCGGCGCGTGACAAAGAACGCAGTTGCCGACGGACGAAGCGCCATCCGTCGCGAGAAATATTTTAAATCCCCGCAACGCCGCCGCATCAAAACCCGAAGGAAGCTTGATCTCGCGCTTTGCTTCGAGGGCAGCCAGGCGAGCGAGGGTTCGTTTGCCAAAGCTTTTCGGGTCTTCGGCTGCAGCAGGCGCACCTTCCAGTTTGTTCACTGCGATGAATCGATCGTACGGCGTCGAGCGTTCGCTTTTGATCGGCCGCATGAAAGCTGACATTGCTTTCGCGACGAGATTGAACAATTCATCGCGAGAGAGCGACTCGACTTCGACTGAGTAGACGCTTTTGAACTGGGATCGATAGCTTTGCCGGTTGTTTGTTGCGGCGTCCTTGAGCACGACGTCGCGAACTCGGCTCAACGCCTGCTCCTGTTCTCCTTCCAGCCATCCCATCGGACGCCCCGAGATAGTTCCCTTGACCAGATCTTCCAGTGAGGTGAACTCGCCGTCGTAGTGCAGCCTTGGCATCAACGCCGCATCAAAGATAGTCTGCGCATTCCGCAAGGCGTCGCGACGCGGGTCCTCAATTCGAAACGGAACCCAACTGCGTGAAAAGAAATCAGAGCGAGCGCGAATGCCTTGCGGGTCTTCGTCGAACAGGTGGCAGGAACTGCAACTGTTCATCAGATCGCCGGCCGGGGAAGAGAAGCGATCGTCGTGGAAGAGCCGCTCGCCCAGCCGCGCTTCCGCCGATGTGTAGCTCTCAGTTTGACTGCGCACCAGCACGGCAAAGCTCAAAAGGACAAACAAGACAATCGCGGTCAGCTTGGGCCACGCGGCGCGGCGTGAAGAGCAGGCGGTTCGACTCAACAGACATTCACCTCGGGGCGACGAGTTTTCCACAGGAAGCGATTAACTGGCTACCCGGCGCGAGCTGTTTTTCATCCGCGCCACCAGATTGGACAATTGTTCGCGCATTTCCACAGAACTCGTGTGCGCGCGGCGGCCGTGACCCGGCAACACCCACTCGAACTCATAATCAAGCAAACGCTCGATCGACCGAGTCTGCTCGCTCCACGAGTGCCAACACACGTTCGACGACGCGTGGAGCGATTCATAATTCGGCGACCACCAGAGATGATCGCCCGAAAACAGATACTTGCCCGCGTAGAGCAACACCGTGTGCCCGCGCGTGTGACCCGGCGTCGGAATCGCGAGCAGGTCGTGCTCGAGCCTGATCGCATCATTCCCCGCCAGAACCCGCTCCACGGTCGATGTAGACCGGGTCAAGTCATCGCGATGCAGGACGCGTTCGGCTTTGAAGTGCGCGGCCCACCGCTCGTGGTCTGCCACGTCATCGCGATGAGTGAGAAACATGATCTCGACGCCGCCGAGGTCTGCTATGCGTTTCGCGAGCGGCTTCGCGAATCGCGGAGAGTCTACGAGAACATTGCCCTCCGGCCTGACGATCAGATAACTTGACGCTCCGTAAGAGGACTCCGACGCAAACCCGCAGAAGTATACCGCGCCATCGATCAACTCCGGATAGGCTGCTGCTGCCGCCTTCGCCGAGCGATGCGCGACATCGCCGATTGACGAGGTCGGGCAAGTGACCAGGGCCTTAAGCGCGGCGAAGACGGCTTCTGGCGTGCGGGGCTGCCTGTGAACGGCAGATTGGTCTCCCGCTTGAGAGAAGGTATCAGGCGCGATCTGGCGGCAGAGATCGCAGTCAATGCACGAGCTGTCCACGAAGAAATCGCCTGCGACGTTCTCGTTTCGTCTGAGTTCGACTAATGCCATCGCTTGATTAGTATAATCTGCGGGAAGTAACAGTGGCTAGCGCTGCATGTATGGGCGGCCCTCCGTGGCCGCCCCTCGATGATGGGCGTTATATGAATGCACTGAGGGGCCGCCACGGAGGGCACGCCCGTACAACTTGTTAATTGATATGGCGCGACTCGAGGCCGACGTAGCGGCCCAGATCTTCCATCAGTTCCGCGAACATCGGCAGGGTCAGCGATTGTGGGCCGTCCGACCACGCTTCTTGTGGGCGAGGATGGACCTCGATAATCAGACCGTCGGCGCCGATCACCACCGCTGCTTTTGCAGCAGGCCGTACGAGACTCCTGCGGCCAGTTGCGTGCGACGGGTCGACTATCACCGGAAGATGACTCAGCTCGTTTAGCAGTGGAACCGCCGCAAGATCCAACGTGTTTCGCGTAGCGGTCTCGAATGTTCGGATGCCACGCTCGCAAAGGATGATCTGATCGTTGCCATGCGACGCAATGTACTCGGCGGACAACAGAAGCTCTTTGATCGTCGAGCTCATCCCGCGTTTTAGAAGCACTGGCTTTTTCACGCTCCCCAGACGTTTCAGCAACGCGAAGTTCTGCATGTTGCGCGCGCCGACCTGGAGGATGTCAGCGTACTCAGCGACGAGGTCGGTGTCTTCGGTGGTCACGACCTCGGTGACGATCTTCAAGCCGGTTCGATCCCGAGCTTCGGCCAGCAGCTTCAAGCCTTCGACCTCCAGTCCTTGAAAGTCGTAAGGCGAAGTGCGCGGCTTATAGGCTCCGCCGCGCAGGAGCTGCGCGCCGGCCTTCTTCACTGCGTCTGCGGTCTCCAGCAACTGCTCGCGAGTCTCAACCGAGCAGGGCCCGGCCATCACAATGAATCGAGCGCCGCCGACTTCGAGGTCGCCTACTCGCACGACTGTCTTTTGAGGCTTGAGCTCACGGCTAACGATCTTATAAGGCTGGAGAATTGGAACCACGTCGGCCACGCCGGGCACGGATCTCAGGTTTTGCAAGTGGTCTTTATTGTCGCCATGTCCGACCGCTCCGATGACGACGCGCTCTTCGCCCCTAATAACATGCGGGTTGTAGCCGTAGCGACGAATGCTCTCGCAGACCTCATTGATCTGCTCTTCGGTTGCGTCTGATTTCATTGCGATGATCATTGTGTTTTCTCCGATGAGTCCCAGACTCCAGAATCTCAAATCTCAAATCTCAAATCTCAAGTCATCTCAAACCTCGAATAATCTCAGATCTCAAATCTGAGATTGCAATATGCACTTTCCAGTTTTTCAATGCAGTCATTCTCCGATCTCAAGACTGCTTCGCGCGCGGATAACTCCCGAGCACCCGAATGCTCTCGGTCATCTCGCCCAGGTGCGCGAGCGCGCGTTCAAGTTTTGGCTCCTTCTGGTCGCCTGCAACATCGAGATAGAATGAGTACTCCCAGGGACGGCCTTGTATCGGGCGCGATTCGATCTTGGTCATGTCGATGTCGCGCAACGAGAACACAGCCAGCGCTCGAAACAACGAACCTGGTTGATTCGCGACGCGAAAGACGATCGAGGTCTTCCGCTCGCTCGATCCGGCGGGCATGATTGAGCCGACTCGATCCGGGCGGGTCAGAAGCAGGAACCGCGTGAAATTCGCCGGGTTGTCTTCTATGTTCCTGGCGACTATCTCTGCGCCGTAGACCTCGGCCGCCGTAGCTCCTGCGATTGCGGCTTGCTGGCGATCTCCGCGCTCGATCACGATCTTGACGCTCCCAGCGGTGTCGTAAGCCGGCTCCGCTTCGATCTGCGGGTTAGCTCGAAAGAACCTCTCGCACTGGGCGAGCGCGACCGGATGCGAGTGCGCGCGGCGGATCTCCGCGAGCCCCACACCCGGCAGCGCTATCAGGTTGTGCGCGATACCCACGTTCGTTTCGCCAATGATCGTGAGGTTGTGCTCCATCAGGAGGTCGTAGTTCTTGTGGACTGAGCCCGCGAGACTGTTTTCAATCGGAGCGACCGCGCAATCTGCTTCGCGCGATAGGACCGCGGCGAACATCTCGTCAAACGTCCGGCACGGGAGGGTCTCGGTGTTCTCGCCGAGGAGTTGCCTTGCGGCGTCTTCGCTGAACGCGCCTCGCGCGCCCTGGAAAGCGACCTTCGCCTCGTTGTTGATTCTCTCTTCAGTCATTCGAAGCATCCCAAAAACTTTGAGGCCCGCTGCCTTCGTCGGAAGGAGCGGGCCTCGTAACTTATGCGATATGCCTTTAGCTAGACCATCGCGCTCCCCGCTCCGTTTGCGTTGCTAAACGTAAACGAGAACCCGAAGCAGGTCGCTCGGGCGGTGTGTTGTGAGCTGGCGATCATCTTAAGCCTTATCAGCCCTCTCAAGCTGGCGGGCATTATCCGCGCCTGACGCGAAGACTGTCAAGTCGACGCGCTAAAAGTTCTCACACTGAACGAGGTCGAAAGCGTGCCAGATTCAAGAAATAGGCTCCCGGCACACGGGGGCCGGTGAAGAAAGCGAACGCTGCGGGCGATGGAATTGCTGAGCGAAATGACGTCAAATGTGGTCAAGGCCGAACATCTTGCGGTGGTGCCGGTACCAGTCGCTCTGAAACAACTCATAAGGATCGTACTTCAACTTTAGCGACAGGAACTCCGCGAACTGCGGATAGCACGTCTCAATCTGTTGCTTTGTTGCCCATCGATGATAAGTCAGGTAGTAACTCCCTCTGTAGCGAATACCAAGATCGATCAAGGCTTGAAACGCGCGCTGGGCGTCGGCGACCCCTTTCGCGTCGTGCGTGACGTGCAGGTTGAAGATCACGCAGGCAAACGACTCCCGCGCCCATCGCAAAAAACTTTCCTCGTCTTTTTCTATCAGTCTGACAGTCCCGTAGATCACGTTTGCGTTCAGGTCGCGCAGCAACCGCCGGGCGTCCTCCATGAAACTCACGAGTGACTGCCGGGGCACATAGATCTCGGTAATCATTTCGGTCGCCTTCGTCTTTGCTTTGAGCTTGCGATCAAGCGCTGCGTGATAGTTGTCCACATAGGCGCCCGAGAGTTGCGAGTCCGCCCAGTAGATCTGGCCCGACGTTGCAACGTAGCGCGAGGTGTAGGCGTCGAAAGCGCGGCGCTTATACTTGTGTGAATAGTACGTGAGCCGTTCCCAGTCCGCGGGATGAAAGCGAGTCGGATTCTGAGTCAGCGGTGTGTCAGGATCAACCGGTTGATAGCAAGAGAAAACCCCGCGCCGCAGGAAACTGTCGCGCTTGCTATCAGTCGCAAACTGAAAATCTCCGTAGAGGTATCCATCGGCGATTCGCTGCTGAAACGAGCCGGGTATGTCGGAGGTGTTTCGGAATTCCACCACGCGGCGGACTTTCTTTCGCGGCCACAACCGCAGTTGAACGGAGGTGACGATGCCAAACAGACCGTAGCCGCCGATTGCCAGGCGAAAGAGTTCGGCGTTTTCGCTTCGGTCGCAGCGCCGGATAGCGCCGGTGTGATCCATCAACCTGAAAGACTGAACCTGGTCGATGATAGGTTTGAACTTCAAGCCTCTTCCGTGAACGTTTGACGCGAGCGCGCCCCCGATCGAGAGCCTGTCAGCCCCGGTCTGCTTTTGAACGATGCCCCATTGACTCGGTCCGTCTGATTGCGCGCGGCTCAGATAATCGAGAAGTTCCGGCCAAAGGATGCCCGCTTCGACTTCGACCAATCCGTGGTCGCGGTCAAACTCGATTACTCGATTAAGCGAGCGCATATCGAGCAACACCGAGTCAGTGCCAAACTGCTGGCCGCCCATCGAGTGCCTGCCACCGGCGATGCTGATTGACTTGCCCTCGGACGCGACGCTGGTGACGGTCGAGTTCAGATCGCTAACCGTGGCCGGCCTGACAACCCAACTCACCCGTGTGGGATTAAGTTGCGAGTGGATGTCGTTGACCAGCGAGGAGCCGTCACGTACCTCCTGGGCCAGTCCGACCGCGCGAACTCCCGCCGGCAGGACAGCGACGGTGCATCCGAGCTTGAGGAAATCCAGAAATTCTCGTCGTGAAATGGTCATGGTAGCGTCTCTCGAGTGTTTTGGTTCATCCATTTTGAATGCTCAGTTGTAAGCAAGAATGTTCTCAGTTGGAGATCCAAGGGCCGGTGAGGCAGCTTCGCTCAGGGAGCTCTAGCCGCCTTCAACTGTTTGGTGAACTCATTGGCGATCTTTCCCGTAGCTGTTCCGAAGAGGGAAGTCACCTGACCGCTTCCTACAACAGTCCGGTTCCTTGGGTCTACGATCACGTAAGGAAACCTCGTGCTAAAGGGCAGCCGGTCAACCTCGATCACGAGGTCCGCTGCGTTCCGGTCCTTCGTTACGCTCAGCCCCATTTGTGAGAATTCGGGCTTCCTCATAAGTTTGTCTGCGAGTTCGTCCGGGTTGAAGAACCCGGACCGCGACATGATGAAGATCGTTCGCGCTGATCGCAGCGCGTCCGAGGAGCGGTTTGGAATTGCTGTTCGCCGGAGTGGGGGAGCGACGTTATTATTGGTAAGCCTCAACTGAACTGCGGCGGGCAACGAAGCTTGCGCCGACTGAGCGAGCGGCGCGGATGGAGAAGCTTGTCGCGGCACGTGGTCGCCGAGGCGAAGTTCCCGAACGAGATCTCCAAATTGTTTTTCCCACGACTCGCGTTTGACTCCTCCATCCGAAATCGCCAACTGGCCGAATCCAAGAGAGGCGAGCCGCGAGCTGCTGGCCAGTCGAATCAGGAACTCGGGCGTCTCCAAACCAGCCTCAGAAGCCGCTTCCGCCACAGACATATCGGCGCGGTACTTTCGCGAAAGCGCATTGATCGGTTCGGCCAGCGCGCTGACCGGCAAGCGACCGCCCGTCTTTTCGACCGCATCCTGAAATCGTAAACGGTCCTTGTCGATCAAGCGATTAAGCGTCTCTTGCGGAGGATACAACACCAACACCGTCTGGAGGTCGAACTGTTCGGTGCTTAAGCCGCTAGCAACCGGGCGCACGTCGTCTTTAAACGACTGCATTCCGCCGAAGTGGCAACTCATGCACGAACGCCCGTTGCGAATAACCGGGTCATCGGGGTTGTTGCGATCGGCAACTATGTTGATCGGCGCGTTGTTGAGCCGATTGCCCCGCGCGTCAGCCAGAAAGTAAGCCTGGAGCCCGTTCGGCAGATTGAAGATGATCTCGTTTCCTGCGGCGGTGAATCGAAGCGGGTCGCGAAAGATGTTCTGATCGCCCAGGTTGCCGCGAAAGTCGAAGCTCTTCCAGTAAGCCCCGTGCGGCGAGACATGCCGTTCGAGGATTCTATTGTTCTGCGAGACCCCGCTCGATCGGATGCCCGCGCGCGCGACGTTCTTTCCTTCCGCGAGATCGCGCGCTGCGTCTACTCCCAACTGCGTTTCGAGGTCCTGGACAGTTCGCGGCAGATCGAGAATGTCGTGATAGAGCGGCGCGACCGACGCCTCGGCGACGAACCAGTCGCCTCGCAAGTACGGGATCGGCGATCCGGTGATGTGAGCGATCGAGTCTCCATCCGACGTGCGAACGGTATAAGGGTAAGCTGCCACCAGGACGTTCCACGTCGTCAGCGTCCAGTTGTAATCGCGGAGGTCGATGCGAAACACTGTGCCTGTCGAATCTATCGCTGCGGGCGGAATGATCTCCGGATGCCACGAGAGACTGTTGATCAGCTTCGAGAGCGCCGAGCGATAGGTTTCAAGCTCTGCGTCGGAAACGCGCTCGTTGTACAGGTTCGCCAGGCTGAAGTAACGAAGGTAGGGTCTGGTCCGGTCCGGCGTCGCTGCAAGGTCGGCTCGAATCTGCGCAAGGATCGCGGATTCCGAAAGAAAGGTTCGAGCTTTGGCCGCGTCGTCCTCAAAAACGGGAGCGCCGGCTAAAACCCACGCCCGCAGCGTTGCCTTCTCATCATCTGCGAGTTCGGGCCCGCCTAATGGCATCGCTCCGCTTTCGACCATCTTGAGGAGAAGGCAGTTCACGTCGCCGGGTACGACGGTTCTCGAAGAGATCAGCCGGTCGCGATCAAGCACGAAGACGTTCTTTCTGGCCACGCCGTTCAGCCCGTGACACGAGAAGCAACGTTGAGCGAGTACGGCTCGGGCCCGGCCTGAAGGATCGCGGTCGTCCCCGGCCGTCGGTCGAGGGATCAGTGCCGCCGCGATGGCCAGGAGCCACGCCGTCAGAATGATGATTCGACTGTTTGACTTCAGGCACATGGTTTCCACTCATACTCGCTGGCCGATGATCTTCGCCGAAGCATAAGCATCGATCGGCGAAAGCAGAATTATCATCACCCAGATCGGAATGGCCATCAGTGCCAGTAACATTCGCTTCGTCAATCCGCCAGTCGTTGAGAGCGACGTGCGTGTGGGTACTCCTGCCGCGACTGCTTTGACCAGCGGACCGGACACCGGGTGATATCGGTTAGTAGGCGCAAGCGGCGCGGTCTTGTACGCCGCCGGTGACGCCAGAGTGTCGAAGCTGAGCCGCTCGGTCGGGTCAGGATCGACGGATAGGCGGGCGCCGCACCAACGGCAGAACTTGCTTTCTCCGGTCAGGCCCGCGCCGCAATCGGAGCAGGGCTTGATTGCCAGCGTTGTTGTCGGTTCTGCGTGACTCATAGCTACCTCACTCACAAACGATCTTAGCGAACGAACAGACGCGACCAGCCTCTGTTTATTGAGCGAGCGTTACTCGCCTACCAGCCTGTTCGTTCGTTCGATTTCGAGGATACGACGTATGCTAATGGCGAACTACCGAGGGTGTGACAGTTTCTCGAGTGTCACATAGAGGTTGGGTTTGGACGCAGGGACGGTGCAGCGGGGGCAAGCCCTCCTTCCCAACCTGAAAAAGTTTTCGGGGCAATAAATTCAGCGGACCGAGTTAACTCACCGAGCCTAAGCGGGTCACGCCCACCTTCCAAACCTGTCATTGTACTGAGGGTCAACGCGGTCCTGACGAAAACCGTCTATGGATTAGGGGGCGTCTGGGAAGGCGCCACCTGCCGAAGCGTCGTGGTAAAGGGTTCAGTGAACTTTATTCGTAGGATGGCACCTGGCGATGAGCGCACTTCGCCTCCCTTGGTGAGTAACAAACCCGAGATTGCGCCTGCCGCAGTGCTCAGTCCACCAAGACCCGAGAGCGTACGCCCGCCCGCGCCGACGGCTCCGCCAAACATCAGCGCGATCAACGAAACGCCACCTCCGAATACTCCGCCGCGTCCCATGTTACGGATTGTTCGGTCGCCCTGACGCCCCGCCTTCATCTTGCCCTTGCTGTCTCCACGGGCTTTTTCGTTCTCATTCCAATCCTCGATGGCGGTGACTTGAACGGCGACTGGCTCTTCCTCTCCCCAGGGCATGACAACGCGGTCAAACACGATCGATATGCTGCCTCTTCGCTGAAGGCGCTTCGCGTGCTCGATGCCCGAGATCCGGCCGCGGAACTCGGTTCCTTTTGGCAAGACCAGGCGGCCTTCCGCATAAATCGGCTCGATGAGAGACGCGGTGACTGTATCGCCAGTCTCGTTGAGCTTGGTGTTCACATCCGATTGCAGCGTGAGGCGGCCCCGCGTCTCAGTCACGATCGTG
>JBASRN010000178.1:0-13164 GCA_049273855.1 Blastocatellia bacterium | reverse complement strand
AAAGTAGCTATCAAGGTTTGCGTATTATTCATAATCTCATTCGAGTTTTGTGACGCAGTAAGCCGCCTAACCATGTATATCCGGTTTCGGAATAAAATTCCAAAGCCCTTTCTCGACGATAAAACTCCATGCATGATTTCGCGTAATTTCAGCTGTAGTTGGCTTAAGCTAAGAATCAAACTGAGAGGGAGTTTTATCCGGTTTCCGCATATCATTCCCGCCGCCCGCTCATAATGAGTCGGCAGGGCTCTTCACTCCGCGACCTCCTCGATTTAAGACATGCGTATAAATCATGGTCGTCTTCACGTCCTTGTGCCCGAGCAAGTCTTGGATCGTGCGAATGTCGTACCCGTCTTCCAGCAGGTGCGTTGCGAAAGAATGCATGAACGTGTGTGACGTAGCGGGCTTTGCGATTTCCGCCTCTCGCACGGCGGCCTTAATTGCCTTCTGCACTATGGACTCGTCTACATGGTGACGGCCCTGCTCCCCAGTCCTGGCATTTACCCAGCGATTGAGCTGAGGAAACACAAACTGCCATCCCCATTCCGAGGATGCATTGGGGTATTTGCGATTCAGCGCGAAAGGCAACTGCACGCGGCCAAATCCGTCCGCAAGATCACCGGCGTGAAGCTTCTTTACGCTATCGAGATGTTCCTTGAGATTTGCTCTCACTTTTTCCGGCAACATCGTAATCCTATCCTTGTCGCCTTTGGCATGGCCCCGGGCTGCCAGATCGCACGGGCAGGCGGAGCTAGCACGAAGGCTCTTCTGAGGGCAGAGAAGACTGTCTATCCGAGGTGCTCCCCGCTTCAAGACGAAGCAGGACTCGCGGCTTCGCATGCGAGCGGTCATCGAGACCCTCCCGCTACCTTGGAAGCGACACGGTGAACTTGCTGCCGTGACCGGGGCTGCTCACCAGATCGATAGACCCTTTGTGAGCTTCCGCGACCCATCTTGCGATGGCCAGGCCGAGGCCACTCCCACCGTCGGCGCGCGACCGCGCCTTTTCGACACGGTAGAATCTTTCAAACACATAGGGAGCTGATTCAGCCGGTATACCCACTCCGGTATCGGATACGATGAACTTCACTCCATTCGGCTCGGAGACTAGCTGGACCAGGACGGAACCGCCCGACGGAGTGTACTTAATGGCATTGTCGAGCAGGTTTACTATCAATCGTCTGAGTAAGTCTTCATCGCCACGAAAACTAACATCGCCTGTAAGATCGAGCGTCAATGCTATGCCGTTGCGCATCGCCAACGCCTGCATTGCCCTGCCGGCCTCGTCCAAAAGGTCATTCAAATAGAAGTCCTGAACGTTCAGCGGGCGTTGCCCTGCATCGGCGCGAGCCAGCGCCAGCATATCGTCGACGATCCGAGACAATCGCCGGGCTTCATCCTGAACTATGGTAAGCGTCTCTCTGTATTCGGCCGCGGCTCTGTCCTGGGACAACGCTACATCGGCCTCGCCTCTTATGATTGACAGGGGAGTGCGCAATTCATGTGAAGCATCGGCCATAAACTCTCGCATGTTTTCGAATGCCCGATCGAGCCTTGAAAGCAGTTCGTTAAACACCGTGGCCAGGCGTCCAAGCTCGTCCTTCGGATTGCTGACCGTCAGCCGCTGCTGGAGGTTTGTTGCGCCGATGCGCTGTGCCTGTTCAGACATCTCCAGCACCGGAAGAAGACTCTTCTTGGCGAGAAGGAATCCGCCAATACCTGCGACAATCAGCGTAGCCGAAAAACCGATGTAGAAGATTCGCTTTATAGCGTTGACCTGCTCCACCAGATCGAGCAACGGCTCGGCGACTGCCACAAAATATCTTCTCCCGGCGAAGTTTACCGGCTGCTCAGCCATTCTCGCGCCCTCTTGCCCGAATCCGTCGACCGTCTGAAACGAGGTTGTGTCACTGCGTTCCGCCGCAGTCTTACGAATCCAGGGAAGAAGTTGTCGGGCCTCGGGCGGGCTCGACGCAAGGATGCGATCATCGGCACATATCGCTGTATAGAGGTTTGGCAGGTGTAACTCGTTCAAAGTTTCGACGGCGCCCGCCTCTGCGTCTCCCTTGTGTTCTGCTATCTCGCTGAGGAACTCAGATGCCGTAGCTTGCGCGGCATTGGCCAATGATCGATCAACGCGGTCGTACAAGCTTCTACAGAGCAATAGATAGGTTGGAACGCTGAACCCCAACAGCAACAGCCCAAACACAAAGACATACCAAACCGTCAGGCGGCCGCGAACGCTATTGAACATTTTGCGCCCCCGCATCCGCCGAGAGAATATAGCCTTCACCGCGACGTGTATGGATCAAAGGCAGGTCAGGATCGTCATCGATCTTTTTTCGGAGCCGCCTCACGTAGACATCGATGACGTTTGAAAGGGGGTCGAAGTTCTCATCCCAAACGTGTTCGGCTATTTCGACACGGCTAACGAGTTTGCCTTCTCTCAACATAAAGAACTCGAGTAACGAGTATTCTTTTGCAGTGAGGCTAATAATCTTACCTCCGCGTGTGACTCTATGATTAATAGTGTTGAGGGTGAGGTCGGCTATTTCAAGAAGTGCGGGTCTCAAGTCCTTCGCTCGCCGGAGCAAGGCTCGAAGGCGCGCAAGCAGTTCGTTGAAGTCGAACGGCTTAGCCAGATAGTCATCCGCGCCCGAGTCCAGTCCCTTGACCCGGTCTTCAATTGCGTCGCGAGCCGTCAGCATCAAGATAGGAATCTTGATACCCGCGCTTCGCAGTTCCTTGCAGACTTCGAAGCCACTTTTCCCCGGCAGCATTAGATCGAGAATGATCAAATCGTACTCGCTAATGCTTATCTTATAGAGGGCTTCTTCTCCCTCCTCCGCGGTATCAACGGCATAGCCGTTCTCACGCAGCCCCTTTGCGATGAAGCGCGCGACCCTGGGTTCGTCTTCGACAAGTAGGAACCTCATATCCGAGTAGCGCCCGTTATGATTACTATTTCAATTTCTGTGGACCTCCGCAAGAGCACCTGGCTATGGCCGAAACTCAAGCTTGCTTGATTGATCCGGTGTCTATCACGGAACCCGTCTCGGTGATTGCCTCGAAGCTGACCTGCTTATCGTCAACCTCGATCAGCATGAAGTGATTGTCTTCATCAAAGCTTGTTTCTCTGATGCTGCTTCCCATATCGACATCTCCGCGTCGCGTCTTGCCGCCCGCGCCTGTGACGAAATACTGGACGCCCTGCTGCGGCTTGGTTCGCTCGTAGATGTGATCGTGCCCGGAGAAGGCTACTTTCACTCCGTATCGGGTCAAGAGGGGTTCCAGATGTTTCCTCAAACCCAGAGCTGAGCCGTGCTTCTTGCCTGATGAGTAAATCGGATGATGAAAGACGGCAATCTTCCATTTAGCCGTTGAGGCGCGCAACGAGCTTTCAAGCCAGGTCGCCTGGGCGGAGTCAAAATCGGTTGAGTCGAGCATGAAGAACTCAGCCAGACCATTACCCTTTTCAAGCTTGTAGTAGTTCTGCCCGCCCATGTTGAAAAGCGGGTACTGGCACTGGTCCTGACGCCCCGCCTCGACATCGTGGTTGCCGAGCACCGTGTAGAAATTGAGCGGATCTTTCAACAGGGACGCGAAGGGTTGCTCAAAGTTTCTTGCGAAATACCGCCCGCTGCCATTCGGGTAAATATTATCGCCCGCGGATATTACGAAATCCACGGGAGCACGCCGGTGCGCGGCAAACATCTGCGCCGCTGTGCCGATCGCGTCCCGATCGCCTGTGCCCCAGTCGCCAACTATCGCGAATCTTATCTTATCTTTCACCGGCGAGCAGAACACTAAAGAGGGCTTGATGAACGCGCCTGCGGAAATTGTTGCGATCGACAGTATTGCCTCACGCCGGGTGATCAGGTTGCCTTTCTTCTGTTCCATTAGCACATCTCCCTTACTGAATGCCTCGCTTGAGAGGCTGTCGGGCCACGTTTTCTGATTCCCTCTGTATAGGTGCACGGCGGTCTCGGTAATAGTCCGAGACGTAGTCTTTCATTCCAAACTCAAGCCAGCTCAACCCTAAGCGTTTGGCCTCGGTTAGAGCTTGCTCAGCGGTCCATTCGTCCTGCGAAATACGATAGAGGGCAACGACGGTGCCGGTTCTGTCCGAGCCTCGCTTGCAATGGACAAAGACCGGCCAGTTCTCTCGAGCATTGATAACGGTCATTATCTGCGAGATCTGTTCGTGTGTGGGGCGGCTCAGTCCGGGCATTGGTATGTTGACGTATGAGACGCGGGCGGCCTTCGCTTCGGCTTCTTCGGCGGCGCCTGTTTGTTCATCTTCGCCCCGCAGATTGATAATTGTCTTTATGCCAATCTCGGCAAGCTTTTTGATGCCCCCGGGCTTTGGCTGCCCGCCGCGATAGAGCCGTTCATTCACCCGGTGAAAGTTCGGCAACTCAGCATAGCGCAGCTCACCTTGAGCCAGGCCGGCAGACGCAACGAGCATCAACACGACTGCGACGGACAGGATTCGGCCGCCCCGGCCTATACGAGTTGAGGATTTGGCTTCGTTCACGCGCACAAACTCGCCTCCTGATCCCCCGCGGTCACACGCCCGGGGCTTTTCGCTGGTGATCTGATGACTTTGATCGTGCCTGGGGCTGCCGTCGAACAACTTATTACAAGTGCCGCTTACCCTTGAGGGGCGTCAATCCTGCTTTGGCCGCGACAGCAGCCGAAAGGATTCTAACTGAGTGAAGATGAACGGAGGATTAACGGCAAGGCGTTACAGAACGGACCGGAGCCTTGTCGCGCAGGCTCTTGAAGCTAGGAATCGCAGCTCGTCGTTCCCGAGCCGGCTGCTGGAACTCAACTCTTCCGAACTAGGGCTTCTTTGCCTTTGATGAACTCTTCTTCGTGACGGCCTTTTCTTTGGCTTCGTCTTCATCGCTTTCGGTCGAGATCAATTGCCCGTCCGAGCCAACCTTAACTTCGGAGTACTTCTTTCCCGTCCTTATGTGGGCTTCGTAGGCTACGACGACGTTATTTTTCGAGACAGACTCGACCATCGTGATCTTGCCGGCGCCGACGTGCCTGTCGATCTCAGCCTTGACCGTCACAGGGAGCGAGCCCATGCCGATCTCTTCTTCAACCTCAACCACCGCCCCGGTTGAATCGATGAGCACATCCTTGTTATGGCCATTCACCTTCAGCTCGACCTCATAGTAGATCTTGCCGTCTTCGGTCTCTTTCGAAAGGCCTTGTATGGTTGCGCCTTTGCTTTGTTCCCTTACAGTCTTTCGAACAACCTCCGGCAGGTTCTTCATTTTCACTGGCTTTTCGGAAGCGCATGCGGGAGTGTTCGTGAAAAAAAGCCCCAGGCTCAGGACAAGAGCGGGCGCCGTCCATATTCTCGACATCGTGGTGTTCACCTCCAAACTTCGTTTAGGTTATGCATATCCCGCCGTCGACCGGAATCACGACGCCGTTCACATAAGCTCCCGCGCGAGACGCGAGGTAAATCGCGACGCCGGCCATGTCGGGGGCCGAGCCGATCCGCCCCAACGGACAGTCCTTTTCGATCTGCTCTTGAAAATGCTCAAGCAGCCACTTAGTCATCTGACTCTCGAACGGACCCGGCGCGACTGCGTTCACCGTGATGCCGCGAGGTCCGAGCTTCACCGCAAGCACGCGGGTCAGATGATGAACCGCCGCTTTGCTCGGCGCGTAAGCGTAGTTCTCCACTCTGGGGACCTTCAGCCCGTCGATCGAGCCGATGTTGATGACTCGCGCGGGATCCCCCGGACTGGCGGCTTTCTCGAGAAACGGTACCAAGTCTCTGGTCAGGAAGAAGAGCGCCTTGACGTTGGTGTCCATCACTTTGTCAAAGCCCGCCTCGGGATACTCTTCAAGCGGCGCGCCCCATGCTGCGCCCGCATTGTTCACCAATATGTGAAGAGCTTGCTCACGCGCCGATAGCTCGGAGACCAAATGTTTGCAGCCTTCAGCGGTTGAAACATCTGCCGGGATAGAAATGCAGGTCCCAACCGACGAGAGCTGCTTGGCCACCTGGTCGCATACTTCTTTTTTGCGCGAGGAGATGTAAACCTTCGCGCCCGCCTCGACGTAGCCGCGCGCTATCATCAAGCCGATCCCGCGCGAGCCGCCGGTCACCAGCGCCACCTTGCCTTTAATCGAGAACAAGGCGCTGACGTCTATCGCTTTATCTGACATCCCGAGTTTCCTTTCGAATTGGCTTTATTAAGAACGCATTTTATCACGTGGCCGCGATCGATGTGACTCGAGCGAAGATAATATCAGGTACGCGGCGGAATGCTATGCGGTCGCGGAGCGGCCCGGCGTTTTCGAAGCGTAGAACTCGATTACGCCCCTTGCTGCTTCAACGACCTTTTCGCGCAACTGTTCAGGCTCCAGTACTTCAATGCGCGAGCCGAAGCCGAGCGCGTACTCGCAAGCTTCGTGCTCAAATTGGAATCGCATCGAGACCCTCACCCAGCCATCTTCATCGGGCGGATCGACTCGCTCAACACGCGCAAAGCGGCCCGCGAAGTACATGCGCGGAACAATTTCGGGATGTGCTCGCAGCGTCGCGTTGAACCGGGGAAAGTTCTCCTTGAAGCTGACCGCCGACTGCTCCCAGAAGCTTGCGAGATCGAATCCCTTCGGGCGAGTACAAGGTTCGTCAAGCAGGTGCGCTTCGATGACGCGCGAGACGCGATAGCTGCGGACCTGGCCTTCGACCGCCGCAACCAGATACCACGCGCTGCCCTTTGCTACAAGCCCAAGCGGATCCGTGATGCGCTCGACCGGATCGCAATCAGCGCCGCGCTGGTAGTTGAACCTGAGCTTGCGCTCCTGCCAAATCGCTTGCTGAATCGTGGGAAGCGACTCGATTGATTCACGCGAGCTGTTCCATCCGCCGGTGTCGACGTAGATTCGTTGCCGCGCATACTCGGCATCGACTCGAGACGCGGAAGGAATCACCGCGAGAAGTTTGATTAAAGCTGCGTCGGAGGCCTTGTCCAGACCCAGGTCTGCTAGCAGTCGAGAGGGTCTGGTGGTGAACAGCGCCTGGATCTCATCCTTGTTCAAGCCCGTAAGGTTTGTTCGATACTCCTCCATCAGTGCCCACCCGCCGTGCGTTCCGCGTTCGGCGAACACTGGGATTCCCGCGGCGCTCAAGGCTTCCATGTCGCGATGGATGGTTCGCTCGGAGACCTCGAGACGCTCGGCCAACTCGCGCGCGGTGATCAGTCGGTGAACCTGGAGCAGTAACATGATGGAAAGCAATCGATCGGCTCTCATAGGTACCTCGGTTATTCGGTGTTGGGCGAAACTTTATCACAGAAATATGACACCAGCTGTCATGAAAGGCCGGCTATCATGCCGGTCGAAAGTGAGGATCGGCGGGCTGATCTAACAGGCTGGTGAAAGGGAGGGCGCCACCAGGACACAAGGACAGGAAGCTGCACCAAGTCAGTGATTGCAATATATTGCGAGCTTCGTGTTCCTTGGTGCCTTAGTGCCTTAGTGGCTTAGTGGCGATGGGTTAGTTTTCAGCGGGCTGCTAATGTCGCGCGAGATACGGTTCGCTTTAACTTAGAAGAGTAGGAGGCTTATTTATGAACTACGGCTTTGTTCTTGATGGTGGTGACATCCCGCTGTTGCCCGAGATCGCGGCCGAAGCAGAGGCGGCGGGTTGGGACGGCCTGTTCATCGCCGACGGGATTGCGATCGCGAGCGAGAAGTACCCCGACTTTCCGTGGTTTGATCCGTGGGCCGTCCTTGCGGCGATGGCGATGCGCACCGAGCGAATTCGGCTCGGCACGATGATCACGCCGGTTTCGCGGCGCCGGCCCTGGAAGCTGGCGCGCGAAACGGTGACGATCGACCATCTTTCAAACGGCCGGTTGATCTTTGGAGTGGGGCTCGGCGCGGCGGCGGACGACGGAGGCTTCTTCAAGGTGGGCGAGGCGATGGATCTGCGTGTTCGCGCCGAACTGCTGGACGAAGGCCTGGAGATAATGAGTGGTTTATGGAAAGGCAAGCCGTTGACGTTTTCGGGCGCGCACTACAAAGTCCAAAAGATGTCAATGCTGCCCACTCCGGTACAGAAACCGAGGATCCCAGTTTGGGTAGTTGGGGTTTGGCCCAGGGAGAAATCCATGCAGCGCGTGCTTCGGTGGGACGGAATAATCCCGCAAAAATACAAAGCCACACCGATGGACAGGGCGACCCCGTCGGATGTCCTTGCGGTTAAGACCTACATCGAAAAGCACCGCCGTAAGAAGACTCCATTTGACATCATCGCGGGAGGGCAAACGTCTGGCGGCCAGCGCAAGCGCGCGCTCGAGGTGGTTCGTCCCTTCGAGGAAGCAGGCGCGACCTGGTGGCTCGAGAGCGTGTGGGACGCAATGGACAAGGTGCGCAAACGAATCAAGCAGGGTCCGCCTGGCGCTGACTGAACCCCGAAGGGGTTGCATCTCTCAGCCCGGGGTTGTAGTACTCGGCTACCCTGGGGTGACGGCGCCGCACGGGGGGCGAGTCGGTCGTTGGTGGCAACCCCAAACGGGTTGCGGCCTTTGCTAGCGGTTCCACGCGGCAACGTTTCGTTGTTCACCATTCTGGACGCGGGAGGCGCCAACCCGTTGGGGTTGCGACCCATTGCAATCCAGCGTGCCAAGGTAGCCGGGTACGGCACCTTGGGCTCTGTGATGCAATCCCGTTGGGATTGACCTCACATGTCCAGACACCAGACCGCCCTTCGCGGCCGCGGTTATGCTTCTTCAAAGCTTGCGCGCCCGGATGAGCCGTGACATCCTGCTACTGGTCACCGCCGTGACCGGCAAACCCAAATAAGGAGCGGAGAGTACGACTATGCAAGCAAAGCAAGCAAGCGTTCGTGAAATGGTTTCTGCCGAAGAATGGCAGGCGCGCGTGGACCTGGCAGCCGCCTACCGCCTGGTCGCGCATTATGGTTGGGACGAGCTGGTCTTTACTCACATCTCTTCGCGAGTGCCCGGTCCCGAGCATCACGTTCTGATCAACCCGTACGGGTTGATGTTCGATGAGATAACCGCATCCAGCCTTGTGAAGATCGATCTCGACGGCAACAAGGTCATGGACAGCCCTCACCAGATCAATCCTGCCGGCTTCACAATTCACAGCGCGGTGCACGCCGCGCGGGAAGACGCGATGTGCGTCATGCATCTTCACACGGCGTACGGCATTGCTATTTCCGCGAAGAAGCACGGATTGCTACCGATCTCACAGCAATCGCTGTTCGCGTTGGCATCGATCGGGTATCACGACTATGAGGGTCTCGCTCTGAATGAAGCGGAGAAGCCGCGATTGGTTGCGGACCTTGGCGACAAGAACAATCTTATCCTGAGGAACCACGGATTGCTTACGGTCGGGGCGAACGCCGCCGAAGCGTTTCTGGCGATGTACAACCTCGAGCGCTCGTGCCGGATTCAGATTCTGGCCGAGTCGGGCGGCGCTGAGCTTGTGCGGATCCCGAAGCCGATCCTTGATGGCATCGAAGCTCAATCCAAGGTTGTAACGAAGGGCATGGGCGCAAATCTGGTCTGGCCGGGGTTGCTGCGAAAGCTCGATAAGATCGATCCGTCCTATCGCGACTGACCGACCTGGAACACCAATACACAAACGATAGAACGCGCCGTAAGAAAAGGGCTGTCTGATCTTTGTGTGTCCGCGGCCTATTCGTGTATCATCACGCGCTGCGCCGTATTAGGCGCTTCATACGTTCTCGAAAGGAATCAAACATGTCAGATTACAGGCTACTCGTTGGGAAGTCCGCTATCGTAACCGGCTCGGGTCGCGGGATAGGAAGGAGCATCGCAAAACTCTTTTCCGAGCACGGCGCTTCGGTGGTCATAAACGACATAGACGCTGACGTGGCCGACGCCACAGCTAAAGAGATTACGGACGCAGGCGGGAAGGCGGTGGTGTGCTCGGGCAGCGTCACCGACGTCGAGTTTCCAGACCGGCTCGTTAAAACTACAGCCGAGGCTTTCGGCGGGATTGACATTCTGGTGAACAATGCGGGCTACACCTGGGACTCGGTGGTGCAGAACATGACCGACGAGCAGTGGTACGCGATGATCGACGTTCACCTGACCGCTCCGTTCCGGATAATCCGCGCGGCTACGCCTTACATGCGAGAAGTCGCCAAACAGGAAATCGCCGAGGGCAAGCGAGTGCATCGCAAGATTGTAAACATCTCATCGACCTCGGGAGTTGCCGGCAACGCGGGTCAGATCAACTACTCGGCAGGCAAGATGGGCATCGTTGGTGTGACAAAGACGATGGCCAAGGAGTGGGGCCGCTTTAACATAAACGTCAACGCCGTGGCCTACGGGTTCATCGAGACTCGCTTGACCCAGGCTAAGGAAAAGCAACAGACGATCGAGCGAGGCGGGAAGAAAGTCGAGCTTGGAATTCCCGAGTCGATGAGGCAAATGGCAGCCAACTTCATTCCGCTTGGAAGACCCGGCACGACGGACGAAGCGGCAGGCCCGGTGTTGTTTCTGGCATCACCCCTCGCCGATTACGTGACCGGCCACTGCGTGCTGGTGACCGGGGGCTCCTACATGTAGTCGGGCTCGCTGGTTTGTCACCCGAATGGCGATTGGTCTTTCGCGCGGCTAAGGCCTTCAGATTGGGCGCCGGTAGACCGCGAGAAGGTTGTTCGCTCGGTCACGGGCTTCCAGTCGTAATTCAGCTTTCTTACTTCGGCTTCTTCGCAGGACGATTCGTCTGGCGCGTATCGAACCCTCTTCAGCGTCGAGAGATTTGTACGGCCGGCCGTCCAGATAGATATCCACCCGCGAGATATCCTTTCCGCTGTCCGGTGGTTCAACCTTCGAAACCGCGTTGATAACTATGCCGTTAGACCCTTCTTTCGGCGTGAAAGGTTTGGCCGAAATGGCGTACTTAGGCTTCTTCATCAAGATTCGCGCGGCCCTAATAATCAGATCGTCATTCCTCTCCAGGACGTCTCGCTTCGTCAAATAGTGGCGGCGGTCGGGAACGATCCCAAGTTCTTCGAGAGGCCTCCCTGCATGCCGGCCGACGCGTATGCTGCGGCGAACTGCTACCAACATATCGGCGCCTCTTGGGAGCGGCTTGAATGGAGACTTGGAGTGATTACCAATCGCGTTAATCAAGTCCTGGTACCACCAGACGTTCGCGCCGCCCGCTCCGGTGTTGTCGCTTGTACCCAGGACCTCACCTATCTCGTTGTCCTGGAAGCCCGCGGCAAACATGTCGGTTGTGCTATAAGACAGGGCATCGGTTATCAGCACGACCGGGCCATAGTAAACCTGGCCGATATCGTTGCAGGATTCTTCCGAATTAAGCGGAAATCCGCTGGAATAAGTTGCCCCGGTAACCACAGCTTCTGCGATGGATTCAGCCCATTGAGACAGGTACCAACTCTTTGGGGCGTGACGACAGATCTCGAGATTCAAAGGGGTGTTGAGGAACTCGAATAGCTCGGGCTTGATCCTCCGCGGGGTGAACAACTGAAGCAACCGCTCGCCTGCTCTGATCTTCCCGCCGCCATTACTGCGCACATCGATGATAAGACCCTCCTGTGGGAACCCGTCAGACTTCAGTACACGCACAAACTCTCCGACGAATTCCTCGGGGTCATCCACGTCGAAGCTGAAAAGGCGAATGTATCCGAATTCTCTCCCGTCTACTCTTCTGATCTCGGCATGAAATGCGTGCTCCAGGGACGTTCGCACGCGCACTTCGCGCGGCGCAAACAATGTTTGCCTTACTTGATTGATCTTGGTCTTCTTGACATCGATGGCAGCTCTTTTCTTTCTGGTGGACCGCGACGCCAACGCCGGCCTCCCTGCCGGACCGGTGGTATGTACCAACCATTCTTGTTCGAGTGTCAGGGTTTTTCCGGTCCTGGTTCGGTACGTGAGAGCCACCCAGACCTCATCGGGCGGCAACGAAGTCTCAAGCGGTCTTATGGTGAGGTTATCGAGTCCGCGCGCAAACCGCGCCTGGACATTGCTGCCTGCTTGCGTCTCGCCGTTGATTTCGATTGCCCTTTTAATAGGCACTCCATTCCAGTAGAGCACCTCGACACCGGGCTCGAAGGAGAGCACCTCAGGACCTGCGTTCGGAATCGACTGATAGAATTCCGTGACCACCCGGGAGACTATGAACTTCTCCCCTCTTTCTCCTCGGTTCCTCTCGAAATACTGTTCGATGAGGAATGGGAGATAAGCCACCTGATCTTTGAACGGGGCCGGCAACAAGTACATCGTATGTAGATCCCGGGTTGATGCAAAGATTTCTATCATCCTCTGGTGGAACTGCATTTCACTTGGAAGCTGGCTTTCCTTCATTTCCAGAAGGCGGAATCTGAGCAGCTTGAGCCGCTGGATCGGATCAACGGCGTGCATGGCTCGCTTGAGTGGAAGGTGGACATAATTCATATTGAGCAGCAGAAGCGCCTGCTCGACAATTCGCAGCCGGTCCTTCCTCGATAGTCTTCTTTTTTTCTCAACGTTTTTAAGAAACGTCGATAGCCGCATCGTGGCGGCGGGCTGGCTTTTCGCAGCCTCTTCGGCGTCCCTCAGTCTGGCTCTCGCTCCGGTTTCTTCGTCGTGCGCAGCCATTGTTACCTCCGTGCAAAGTATGATCCGCCCGATTGCTAACTGGGAGCTTCCGCGAGTTGCACTAGCTGAAGCCGTCACGCAAGCAGATAGACAATCCGGTAGTGGATCAGTTTGAGGTTCAGAGTGCAAGCCTTAGCTTGCTTCTGACGTTCGTGCGGCCGAAAAGAGCAAGCTGAAGGTTGTACTCTGAACTCAGATTGACCCACCACGAACAAGCCCCGCCGTTTGGCGGACCGGGCACACCAACCCCTTCTCGGTTGTAGCAATCAGTTCGGGGATCAGCGCGGGCGCGTCACGCAGCGTTTGTAAAATGCGAGCGCCGAAGACGCTGCTCGTCATTTATCATCCACTCGTGAGGTCGTTACTCCGCCGCGTAGTTATTGATTCCCATGTGGTTGCTGAGGCCGATCGCAAGGGGCCCATCGATAAACTCTACAGATTCTGTAGTGGGGGTAATAATGTGTTGATGCCTGGTGCCGCCTCTCCTGCCACGAAGACACTAAGACACTAAGCCGCACAA
>JBASRN010000177.1:0-14242 GCA_049273855.1 Blastocatellia bacterium | reverse complement strand
CCGATGCAGGCGCGCAGACCGGGGCGCCCACACCCGGACAGTTGTCGGACACTGTCGGTGGGGGGTAGTTGACAACCGCGCCGCACTGGTTTGGATCATTGGACACGGTGATGTTGGCCGGGCAGGTGATGGTAGGCGGCTGAGTGTCGTTAACTGTTACCGTGAAGGCGCAGGTAGGACCAACCGACGAAGTGCAGGTGACGGTCGTCGTGCCGACAGGGAAGAACGAGCCCGATGCGGGTGCGCAAGTTATCGTTCCGCAAGTGCCGTTGGGTGTCGGAGCCGGATAATTTACAACTGCGCCGCACTGGTTCGTATCATTGCCCTGAGTGACGTTCGCCGGGCAGGTGATGCTTGAGCAGACTCCTGAGCAATCGGACCCGGCGATGCTGAGCGTGTCAAGGCGGAAACCCTGAACGGCGACGCTGCTGTCTGCACCGCGCCGCCACCGGAACCGCCAGCTTTGCCCATTGGCCGAAGCCGGCAAGTTGACCGTCGTCGTGACGAAGACCCCGCCGGAGTTGCCCGTCCATGCCTGGCGCCCGCCGATGGGACTGCCGAAGTTGACGCTGATCGTCCCGTTGTACCCGTTGGTGCCGAACGTCGCGCTTGCGGCAAGGATGTCCTGGAATGCTCCACCGTTGATCGAGACCTCGAGCACGGTGCCGTCGAAACCGCTTTCGAGGTTGCGATTATGCCTGAAGGTCATGACCGCGGTAGCCGAGACGATCAGGAAGTTCGGCGAGTCGAGCCGCTCGTCAGAGATGCAGTTGGGGTCATTGACAAAGGCCGCGTTGGGAGCGGTGTCGGCCGCCGGTGTGGGCGTGCCTGCGTTCGAGGTAGCCCACGGATCGCTGGTAGCACAATCAATTGCGGTCGCAGCCGTCCAATTCACCGGAAGCGCCGGCGCCGTCACGCCGTCGAAGCTCTCGGTGCAGTCAACCGCTCCCTCAGGTCCAGCCGGCGCCGCACTCTCTCCTTGATCGACCTGGCTCGCCGGGCCAAGCATCGTTCCGCCACAGGGAACTCCCGATGCTTGCACGCACGCGGTTCCCTGGATGAGGGTTCCTCCGGCCGTCTTCCCCTCGAGAATCATCTTGGTCGGACCTTCGGTTATTCTCTGCACCGAGAACTCGGCAACCAGATCCGGATACCCGTCCTGGTTCACGTCTTTGACAGACACTTTGTTCGCTCCGACAGAGCCCTCCAGAGACACGGCGTCCCTAAAGGAGATGCCTGCCGGAATCATGGTCGTGGCGTCGAAGCTGGATGAGCTAAATATTGTCACACTTACATTTCTCGGGGTGGTCAACTTCGCGCCGACATCGGCGACACCCGGCGCCACTTCAATGTGCACTTGCGTAGAAGACTGTTTCTCCTCGAACGCAGTCACCGAAGTTCCGTGACTGTAGCCGGCTGCCACTAACATAACAGCCATCAGCAGACCCACTGAGACAAACCACAGCAGACTCTCATTTTTCATACCTTCAAGCTTCCTATTCATTTGTCCTCCTAGAGTGCGAATCGTGATCCCGGAGAAGGGGAGCAACCCCGGCCACCAACATTGAGGTGGAGCCACATCCACCACGGTACTTGCTGTTTGTTGATTTCCCCAGCCGAACTGCTCGGCTCGCCTAGAAACCGGCCCAATTCAGTTCGCGGAAGATTTGGAGCTCTGGGGGCAAGCACCTGCAGCGCGTAACGGCTGCGAATGTTATTTGATCTGAGGAGAATAGTCAATCAGTCGTTTGATCATCAGCCGTTTGATCAGAAAACCTCTTGCATTGCTCTTTGCTCGTTGCAAAGCAAGATTCGAGGGCTCGCAGATGTTTGGGGCTGACCCTCCGCACCCCTTGCTAAAAACAACGCGGGGTCAAACTCAGGTTGACCCCGCCCGTTGTTCAGCCGGGTACTAACCGGCGGTGCGTGCTGCTTTCCAGGTCATTTATCGCCGTTCTCAACAAGCCCGGTGGCGCAATCATTGTTAGTCATATCGCTGTCACGAAGTGTGCACCTGATCGAGCCCGCACTGAACTGGATGGATGCATGGCCTCGCTTGACTGCCGAACTCCACTTCCCGAGGACCCTTCGGTCTGACGGGTTGTGAACGAGCTGTTTGTCGCAAGCCATACCCGTCACCTTGCCCAGTCCGGTAAAGATAATCCCGCTGCAGAGGAAGCGATACTCACCCGTGAAGCTGTTGATCAACAGCTTGATGGACGAGTCGCTGTCATCCTGCAGGCAGACGTCAAAGACGGTCACGGAGAACGAGCAGGTGGCAGTGTTGCCGCTTGCGTCCGTAGCCGTGCAGGTCACCGTCGTCGTGCCTACCGGGAAGATACTACCCGATGCAGGCACGCACGCAGCCGTCACGCCAGGACAATTGTCCGACGCCGTTGGCGGCGGGAAGTTTACGACCCCGCTGGCGCTAGTCGCCGGACAGGTCAACGCAGTCACCGCGGTGACGTTAGCCGGGCATGTTATTGAAGGGGGCTGAGTGTCTACCACCGTGATCGTGAAGGAGCAGCTCGGCGGCGGACCGACAGCGATCCCCTGTACCGCTAACCCACCCCCGATGTCGCCTACCAACGTGGCCGCACCGCTCATCAGATTGATTGTATAAAACCCTGTGGCGTCGCCCTCGTTCAACGCGGCGTAGGCCGTGGCACACGCCGAGATGTCAAATCCGACTACGAACGACGTGTCCACGCCAAGCGTCCCGACGTTTGTGAGTACACCCGTCGCAGGGACCTGGGTGACAAGCATGTCTGTGCCCGAGTCAATCCCGAAGAGCGTCGTCACGCTCGCGCCGGCGAAGTTGTTGCTGTAGGCCGAGCCGACCACGTTCGGGTCCCCGGGGTTTAGAGTGCCCTGGATCGTCACCGTCCCGTCGTCCGGATTAACGAGCAGGTTTAGGTCGGCATCGCTAGTCACGCGGAGGCGGTCGTTGGTCGGGTTGAAGTCAAAGCCGAACCCCGTCCCGTTGATCCCGAAGGTGCTTCCGACCTGGACCGTTGCGCCTGTGGCGGGATCGATCGTCAACACTCGCGCGGTGATGCCGGCGGCGGCCAACCCATAGAGCACGCCGGTGGCCGGACGGAAGTCAATCGCGATGAGGCTCTCACCCATCCCAAGCCCCGTTACCGGCACAGGGGTCGTGGGCGAGCCGGGCGTAGCAGGATCGAAGCTTATAATGTTGTTGCCGGCGACCGCATAGATGGTGTTGCATACTGCGGAGAAGCAGTCGACCGTCGTGGTGCCAACTGGGAAAAAGGAGCCGGAGGCAGGCGAGCAAGTAACTGTGCCGCAAGTTCCGGCTGATGTTGGAGCGGGGTAGTTGACTACCGCGCCGCACTGGTTCGGGTCATTCGACTGAGTGATATTCGCCGGGCAGGTGATTACACATATCGGGGTACCCTGAACAGGCAGCAATGGCTCCCGGCTTGCTGCCACAGATTTGATTTTTATTGGTGATGCGCTTTTCGAAGCATTGGCCTGGCTCTTAGACGATTGCCAGGCAGAGAACAGAACTGCCAGTAAGAAGAAACCGAGCAACAAATCCAGGAACACTCCTCCGGCGCTACTCATCCGTGCCAAAGTTCTTTTCATCGGTTTTCTCCGTTTCCCGCGGTGGATTGCGTTCACTTCATATTTCGCCCCGCCTAGTGGCGGCATTCTATGGGTTTTTGAATCTCGGGTCAAGCATTACTTTCTTAACTGATAACGTGCCTTAACGTGCATAATGTCAATCTGTTGCTGAAAAACAACACGGCACAGAAAATCCTAAAAAGCGCACGTGGACGGAAGTTGAAATTGTTCTTTCACAACTCAACAACGTCTGCTACAAATACGGCGGGTCAAGATGGAAAGATAGCTCCAACCGCGTGCGTTTTGTAACCAACCCGGCAGCGACCCCAACGCTATGGTTCTTGGAACTCTGCCCCAGCGTACGCTGCGGAGCGAGAATGATGAATGAAAGACATCCAAAGACGGCTGGCGCGCGTCCCGACGTTGGCAATCAGCTACAAGGACTTCTGTTTTGGACGTGCATGCCATTGCTGGCGCTCGTTCCGTTAGCTTTCACTACGGCGGTTTATCGAACCTTCGCGCTGCCCAAGTTTGCAATACTACTCGTTGGCTCAACAGTGATCTTGTTACTGTTAGCGGTTATTGCAGCGAATGACCGTTCTCGCATCGCATTTGCCGCGCTTAAATCAACACACGTCGTGCTGGTCTTGCTTTACATTCTTCTCATCGCAGTTGCGACCTTGTTCGGTGTATCCCCGCTCGCCTCCTTGTTTGGGAGCTATCAAAACGAGATGGGATTGATAACGCGTCTCAGTTTTTTCACGTGTTTTATTGGATTGATAGTGTCAATTGGGACCAGCACCAGGCGGCTTGTGATCGCCGCGTGGGCGATGGCGCTGACGGGTCTGCTTGTCGCGGCGTACGCAGTCGCGCAAGCCTTCGGTCGTGATCCTTTCCTGCCGCCCTTCTCTTACACATTCAATTCGCCAAGCGGCCCGGTGGTGAGGGTTGCGGGCACACTGGGCCATTCGAACTATCTTGGCAACTTCTTGCTGTACACGACACCGCTAGCCGCGGCATTAGCGCTTGCATCGCGAGGCCGGGCTCGCCGTTTCGCTCTGGCAACAGGTGCGCTTTCAATCGCAGCTATCGTCTTCAGCGGGACGCGAGGCGCATGGTTTGGAATTCTGGCAGGCGCACTCACGTTTGCGTTTCTCGAACTTCGAGACGGCGGTGAACAGCGAGCGGAGGCGAAGAAAAATAGACTGGTGGGAGCAGCCATTGTACTTGCGATCATTCTTGTTTCGACGCTGGCCGTTGTTTCAAGCCCGGCATCGCGCAGCCTGAGCGTGCGTGCCCGGTCATTTGTCGCAGACGGATTCACCGGATCAGGTCGCGTACTCTTGTGGCGTGATGCGGCAAGAATGATTCCCCGTTTTGCGCTCATCGGCTGCGGGCCTGAAGGCTTTAGCAAAGCCTTCCTCTCGTACAAGTCGATAAAGCTTGCGATGCATGCTCCCCAGATAAATAACGAGAGCTCGCATAACTCTTATCTCGATGCGGCTATCTCTTTCGGTCTGCTGGGTGCGATACTTTACATTATCATCATAGTCTCATCGTTCTCGCTCTTACTAAGGTCGCGCCGACGCACTGCCGACCAGCAAACGAAGTTTATTATTACCGGCCTGGTGTCATCGCTTGTGGCGGTGATGGTGCATAACTTTTTCATCTACGATCAGATCCCGACAGGCTTGTACTTCTTCGCTTTCATGGCGCTGGCAGTGATTGTGTCGAGGGTGACCGGAGCGAGCGAAATCGCCGCGGAAGAAAAACAGACCCCGGAGCCGCATCCGTCGGCTACCCTTCGCTGGACGGCGCGAGCAGCGGCGGTTGCAAGTGTCGCTCCCGTTGTGGCAGCGGCGTGGTTTTCAGTATCACTTGTGCAAGGTGACATTGCTATCAAGCGTGCCTTTGCTTCGGCGAGTCAAAAAGATTTTGATGGTTTGGTTGCCAACGGTGAGCGCGCCACGCGCAGCGCTGATCCGACCGGGGCTTACAATTTCCTGTTCGCCCGCGCTCTGGCGCTTTACGCGGACGCTATCCCTCGTGACGAAAAAGCAAACAACCAATTGAACGCCGATGGCACGAGCCTGGGCGCGCTCAGGATGGAGGCTGTTAAGTTAGCGAGTGTGCAAGCGGAGAAGTCGCTTGCGCACACGCTCACGCCCGAATCGAATTACGTGTTGCTTGCATACCTCGCTTTGGTTGCGGGGGATGCCGGGAGACTGCGGCGGTTCGCGAGAGAAGCAATCCGTTGGGACCCGAACTACTTCAATGCTCGCTGGCTGATGGCTGAAGCTCTGTTAGCCGAAGGCGACCGCGACCAGGCTATGCGTGAGGCCGAGCTTGCTCTTCAACTACGCCCCGGCAACAGCGAAGCGCGGTCGGTGCTTGCGAGAGCGCGAGGCGAGGCTGAGGTTGTCAGTACAAGGATTCAGAGACTGATCAGGCGCGCTCGCCTGTTAGTGGAGAAGGGAAACCTGACAAAGGCGCAGGAGCTGCTCAACAAAGCGATCGTTTCTGCAAACGGACCGTGTCCTGCCTGCCACCGCGCGCTCGCGCTTGTCTACGAACAAGCTCATCGGTATGAGGATGCCATAGCTGAGTGGCAGGCATTCGCGCGCGAGGCTCCCGACCTGGCTGCAACTGAACAGGTAGCTGCGCGCATAGAGACTCTCAAGTCAAAAATAACCAGCTGAACGATCAAATCGGGATCCGCCCGCCTGTCGCTAAATAAACTCAAAGTTCGGGAATCGTTTTGCGACTTCGCGCGTTAGCAACTAAAATGTTCGGCAGCATCAATTCCCCGTTGTGGAGCGCAGTGAAGAAGAGGGGTCGAGATTGGAACAGGTTGTAAGTTTTCTGTTCAAGTACAACGGGGGGCTCTTTTCAAAGAGCCAGTTCGGATTTGGCGCGCGGCCGCCCGTTCTTGTCATCATCGCGCTCGTCGCTTCAATAGCTGCGCTGCTCTACTTTCTCTACGCAACCCCAAGGCTCGCTTTGCCCCCAGGATGGCGCGCAGCGCTCATGGCGATTCGCCTCGCTCTTCTGGCGGTGATCATCCTGTGCATAATGCGGCCAGTGATCGTCGTGCCTTCTGTTCTGCCTCAATCGAGTTACGTCGCCGTGCTGATGGATGATTCGTCCAGTATGAAGCTTGCCCATGATGGAAGCGGCTCTCGGCTCGACAAAGTGAAGGAACTGATGTCGGACGGCAGCAAGTTCTACGGCGCGCTGGCCGACAAATTCAAGCTGCGCGAGTTCAAGTTCACTACTTCAGCCGAACGCATCCAAAACGTGAAAGAGCTGATCGGCGAAGGCGGTCAGACCGATCTGGCCAGTGCAATTGATCAGGCGTCGCGCGAAGCCGCTGGATTGCCGCTGTCGGGAGTCATCGTGATGAGCGACGGGGCCACTAATGCAAGCGCTAATGAAGGCGACTCAGCCGACAGCCTTGCCGTTACACTTGGCAGCTTGCGGGCGCGGGGGGTTCCGGTCTACACGATCGGTGTCGGTCAGACCCGGCTTGAAGACGACGTCGAGCTGGTGCGCGCGACCGCGCCTCGCCGAGTGCTTGCGGGTTCGATGGTAACCGCCGAGCTCCTGCTACGCGCCGGCGCGCGCAGGACGGTCAAGGTCGAGTTGAGCGAGGACAACCGCCTGCTTCGATCCCAGGACATTGCCGTCCAGGGAGACGCGACCACAGTCGCGCGGCTGAGCTTCACTCCGTCATCGCCGGGCCTCCATCGTTACAAATTCACCGCAGTCGCCTCATCCGATGAGCCGGTTCAGGACAACAACTCACAGGAGCTTCTGATCGACGTTGAAGACGGGCGCCCGAGGATTCTTTACATCGAAGGCGAGCCGCGATGGGAGTACGGCAAGCTTCGCGACGCCGTTGCCGAAGAGAAGAACGTCGTGCTGGTTTCGGTGTTGAGGTCCGCCGACGGCAAGTTCTACCGTCAGGGCGTCGAGAACGCCGACGAGCTGGCCGGCGGGTTTCCCAAATCGGAAGAGGATCTCTTCAAGTACGACGCCGTCATGATTGGAAGCGTCGAAGCCACGTTCTTTACATTCGATCAACTGAAGGCGATCGAGCAATTCGTGTCGCGTCGGGGCGGCGCGTTGCTGGCGCTGGGCGGCGCGAAGGCCCTCAACGCCGGCGGGTACGGCGCAACGCCGCTCGCCGATTTGCTTCCCATCTATTTGGCCGGGGCAAGCGCGGGAAGCGGCGAGATTGAAGACTTCAAAGCGGCGCCTGCCGATCGAGGTCGCGATCATCCCGCCGCGCGGCTGAACGAACAACCCGACGCGAACGCGAAGGCCTGGGACCTGATGCCCGCCATCACGCTTCCTGAAGTCATTACCGACACCAAGCCCGGCGCGACCGTGATACTCGAAGCGCGCAACAATCGCGAGAAAAACCGCGTCGTGCCGCTGCTGGTCGAAGAACGATATGGACGGGGAAGGACCCTGGCGCTGCTGGCTTCCGATACGTGGCGCTGGCGAATGATGCTCGAGTCGACGAACAAGTCGTTCGAGACATTCTGGCGAAACCTGTTTCGCTATCTTGTCGATGGAGTGAGGCAGCGGGTCGAGGCGTCGGCGGAGCGGGGCTTCTACGGCTCGGGCGATGCGGTTCGTATTCGCGCCGAAGTGGCAGATGAGAAGTTTATCTCGATAAACGACGCGCAGGTGACCGCGCGCGTCACCGCGCCATCAGGCCGCACAACAGAGGTTGGTTTGAAGCAGACGGTTGATGACGGCTTCGAAGGCTACGCCGCGCCTTTTCGCCCTGAAGAGGACGGTCTTTATCGCGTCGAGGTCATAGCGAAGCGCCCAGGCTCAAAACAAGGAGCAGCCTCTGCGCTCGATCCGGGACGCGCGAGTTTCCTGGTCGGACCAGTCAACCGCGAAGCGTGGAACGCGGCGCAGAATCGGGAGTTGCTCGAGCGCGTAGCTTCTGAAACCGGCGGCAAGTATTACACGCCGGATGGCGCAGACAAACTGATAGACGACATCACACATCGCGAAGGCGCGGGCTCGATACGCGAGACCCGGGATCTGTGGGATATGCCTATCAACTTCTTGCTGGTGCTTGTGCTGGCGAGCGGCGAGTGGTACATCCGCAAACGCAAAGGGCTCGCTTAGTAACGTTCAGGTATAAGAATGAGAGTGCCTTTGAACAAACTCGATCGCGAGCCAATCACCGCGGTGACTCTGCGTAAGCTCGGCGCACTCCGCGTCTGGGCGTGGCCCTCCCTGCCCGGGTTGACCTACGCATCGCTGGCATTGTGTCTAGCGTTTTCTTCGTGCGGGGCGGGCGCCGGCCGGAGATCGAGCGCTCAAGAGGGGAACACTGCGCCACGCGAAGGCCAGGCAAAAGTTGCCACTGAAAAGAAACCGCGCGCCGCGGTCGATCCCAACAAGTACGCCTTGGTCGTAACCAGCGTCGGCGGCGAAGAAGCCTATACAAAGAAGTTCACCGATCAGGCGACGCGGCTCTACGACGCGCTCGCAAATCAGCTCGGCTTCGAGGAGAAGAACGTTTTTCTGCTGACCGAGACTGCGGGCGGCGGTCCCGAAGACGGAGTCAGAAGCGACGATCCCGCTCACTCTCGACGAGCTACCGCGGCCGAAGTGCGCAAGTCCTTTGCGGCAATTAAATCCGCCGCCAACGCCGAGAGCCTCGTCTTTGTTGTTTTGATCGGGCACGGCACCTTCGACAGCCAGCAAGCGAAGTTCAACCTGATAGGCCCTGATCTCACCGCAAAGGACTACGCCGAATCGGTTGCCGCACTCCCGACTCGCCGCGTCGTGTTCGTAAACTGCGCGAGCTCGTCGGGCGAGTTTATCAAACCGCTCTCCGCGTCGGGGCGCGTCGTTATCACGGCAACTCGAAGCGGCAACGAGCAGAATGCAACCGTCTTTGCCGAGCACTTTATCGCAGCTTTGACCGGACTGGCGGCGGATGCCGATAAGAACGGACGAGTTTCTGTCCTGGAAGCCTTCAATTACGCAACCAGAACGACTGCCGACTGGTATAAGAAGGACAAGCGGCTTGCGAGCGAGCACGCGTTGATTGACGACAACGGCGACGGGACCGGCCACGAAGAGGGCACGGCTGGCGACGGCTCGATAGCGAAGGCCCTTTACATCGACTCAAAACCGATCGAGCAAGCGGCGGGGGACGCGGAGCTTGCAAGACTGCTTGGCGAGAGGCCGCGGTTGGAAGAAGCAATCGAGAAGTTGAAAGCGCGCAAAGGCGAGATGAAGCTGGAAGACTACGAACGCGAACTTGAAGACTTGCTCGTCGAACTTGCAACGGTGAATCAGCAAATCAAAGCAAAGCAAAGGTGACTTGTACGGGCGGCCCTCCGTGGCCGCCCCTCGATGGTGCCACGGCATGCCAACATCACCAGACTTTCCGTATCCGCACCGCTATAACAGCCTTCGGCTGCTTGGCTTCGATTACGCCGATGAATCTGCCCTTGATGGCCGGGGTGAGGGAGGCGGGCACCAACCTATCTACTGCGCTTGGGGCGTTCAAGAGTTACACCACTCAACTGTTTTGGAAACGCAGCCATCAGATTGCCGGAGAACAGCGAGTCGCGCTTCCGCCCAGGTCGGTTCAAAGGAGCGAACGTCTCGAAGCTGCACCGCTGTTGGCCGCGTTGATGGAATGGCGAGCATCGCTGCGACCCGAAGCGATAGAGCTGAAGAATTGGCCGCGGGTGCGGCCAGAGCACTTCTTAGGAAAGCATCTTTGGCATAAAAAATTCAACGATCACATAATCAGAAACGATGCTGATTTGAGGGAGACGATAGAATACATCGTGCTTAATCCTGTAAAGCGAGGGTATATGTCGAAACCGCAGTTCTATCCTTTTACTGGGTTCGGGGTCGGAGGTGAAGGGTGACTGGGACCAGACGTAAGCGTGAGGAGGGGCGGCCACGGAGGGCCGCCCGTACAGGTCTGAGACGACTCGGGATCATAGCAATCGTGTTTGTGTTTGGTTGCTCGTTCAACTCGGGCGCGGCGCAGCAGATGTCGGTCGCGCGAGGGCGCGAGCTTCTCAAGAGCGGGGACTACAAGGAAGCCTTGTCTGTGTTCGTTGCGGTACTTCAAAAGAACGGTCTTGACCGCGATGCGTTCGAGGGACGCATTCTCTGTCAATTGGCGGTTGGCCAATACGAAGCGGCGGAGAATCGAACGAAAGTCCACCTTCGCGAGAACCCCTCCGACGCAGGGCTCAGAGTTTTGCTCGCAGAGAGCTACTTCGAGACAGGCCGCTACCCGGAAGCAGACGTCGAGTTCGACCGCGCTGCTGGTGATACCAAGCCCGGTGTAATCTGGTTGCGCGCGAAGCTTGGACGGGTCCGCGCGCTCGCAGCGCAAGGCAAAGTAGACGAATCGCTCGCGATCGCACAGGAATTCGTTGGCTACTACAACGACAACTCGCCGCGCTCGGCTGAAGAGCTGACCCTGATCGGGCGCGCGATGGTCCACCTCGAGAAGTTTGAGGATGCAAATGACCTCTTCATCGACGCTCGCGAAGCTGATCCGACCTTTATCGATGCCTTTATAGCTCAGGGCGAGTTGCTCAACGAAGCGTACAACTACGGCGATGCTGCAAGCCTCTTCGAGGACGCGCTCAAGATCAATCGGCACTCTCCGCGCGCGCTTATCGGCCGCGCGCGAAGCAAGGCGCTCGAGTCCATCGAAGAACCATCGGCTGCGGTTGATCTGGCGCTTGCGGTCAATCCGAATTTCACCGAGGCGCTTGAGCTTCGAGCGTGGCTGGACCTGGAAGCCGGTAACTACGAATCGGCTCAGAAGGCGATCGACCGGGCGCTCGCGGTCAACGCGAACGCGGTCGATGTGGTAGCGGTCCGGGCTGCGGTGTTTTATCTGACCGACAGGAAATCGGAGCTTGAATCAGAGACCAAGCGCGCGCTCGCCATCAATCCGCACGCGGGCGAGTTCTTTGAAACGCTCGCACACTTCGCGGTCAACAACCGCCGTTACGTCGACGCCGTCGATTTCGCGAATCGCGCCGTCGCCTTGTCGCCGCGTCTGTGGAGCGCGCGAACTCAACTCGGCATTCAGATGCTGCGCATCGGACGAATCAGCGAAGGCCGCGCCGAGCTCGAGCGAGTGTTCGAGGGCGACCCTTACAACGTTTGGGCAAAGAACACGCTCGACCTTCTCGACTCGATGAAGGACTACAGCGAGACCGTGCGCGGCCCGTTCCTGCTGAAGGCGGCGCCTGCCGAGAGCGGGGCGCTGGCCGGGTACGTCGGCGACCTTCTTGAAGAGGCTTACACGAAACTCACCGCCAGGTATCGGTTCACGCCGCGCGCGCCGATTCAGGTCGAGATGTTTCCCAACCACGAAGATTTCGCCGTGCGCTCGCTTGGGTTGCCGGGGCTGGGCGCGCTGGGTGTTTGTTTCGGGCAGGTCATTGCAATGGACAGCCCGTCGGCGCGGGGGAAAGGCGAGTTTAACTGGGGCAGCACGCTGTGGCACGAGTTCACCCACGTAATGACGCTCCAGATCACCGATCACCGAATTCCACGATGGTTCTCGGAAGGCTTGTCGGTTTATGAAGAGCGACGAGCTCGCCAGGGATGGGGCGAAGACTGGTCGCTCGATAAGTTAAAGGCGATCAGCGACGGCCGCTTTGTGAAGATCGACGATCTGGACGGCGCGTTCACAAGACCAAAGTCGCCCGACGGCGTTGGCCTTGCGTACTTTCAAGCATCGCAGGTTTGCGAGTTCGTGGACGAGAAGTTCGGTTTCGAGGCGATCCTTCGAATGCTTGCAATGTACAAGGAAGGCGCACGAACAACGGACGTCTTGCAGCGCGCGTTAAAGCTCACGCCCGCGGAGTTCGACAAAGCATTCACCGCTTTTGTAAAAGGGAAAACGGCGGCCTACCTGGAAGCGGTGGGCAGCGGTCTCACACGAAAGCCCGGCGAACAGCCCCCGCCGAAAGACGCGCTGCTTGAAATACTGAAGACGCGACCAAATGACTACTTCGCCCACTTACGGTTGGGCTCGGCTTATAAGGTTGAAGGCGACGCGGATCGCGCGATCGAGCACTTGAAGCGCGCCGCAGAGCTTTTCCCGTATTATTCGGCGAGCGGCAATCCATACGAGTTGATGGCGGACATCTACGAATCGCACGGACAGAGGCAGGAATCGGCGGCAGCGCTTGAAGCGTTGACCCGAGTGAACGAAACAAACGCCGATGCGTTTGCAAGATTGGCGCGTCTGCGGTTGGCGATGAGAGATTGGAAATTGGCGGTCGAAGCATTGAAGCAATGCTTTTACGCTCAGCCATTTGATGCAACCTTGCATAAGCTCGCGGGCGACGCTTATCTTGAATTGGGCAACACGAGCGAAGCGATTCGCGAGTTTCGAGTTACGATTGCGCTGGCGCCGCCTGACCTTGCGGAGGCGCATTTCGATCTGGCGCGCGCGCTCGAGGCGGCAGGCAATCGC
This sequence comes from Blastocatellia bacterium, assembly GCA_049273855.1. Lineage (GTDB taxonomy): Bacteria > Acidobacteriota > Blastocatellia > UBA7656 > UBA7656 > Onstottus_B. The sequence goes on along the minus strand of JBASRN010000177.1, from coordinate 1,146 downwards.
ACTGAAGCGCGGCGCGAGGTGGTTCGGGCGCTTGAGATAGCGCCGGGATTTGAAAAGGCGCAGGAGCTTTTGTTGAAGCTACGGGCGAGCAAATGAGTATGAAATCTAGAATTTGAAATTCTTAATTTGAGACGATTTGAGATTTGAAAGAATTGGAATTGAAGATTGAACACTGACAACGGCAAAACGCGAATCGTCCTGATCATCGCGGCGCTTGCGGTTTCGCTCGCGCCGATGACCCGGTCTGCGGCCGGAAGCGCGTCGGAGAAAGCGTTTCGCTATGAAGACCCTCGCCTTGGCGAGAAGCGAGCCGCGTCCGACAAGTTCAAGTTCGCCCGCGTAAAGCTTGGGCCGATGTACATGGGCTATCTTGGTGATCGCGGCGAGCCCTGGTCGCACGATTACCCCGAAGCGGGTCTGCATTTCTCAAAGATTCTTTCCGAACTCTCCAAGGTCCAGGTCGTGCTCGACGAAGACGAGTACATCTTTTCTTTCGACGATCCGAACTTGATGAAGTACCCGTTTGCTTATATGGCCGAAGTCGGATTTATGCAGTTGACTGATCCGGAGATCGCCGGGATGCGCGAGTACTTGCTACGAGGAGGGTTTCTTCTTATCGATGACTTTCGGGGGTCGTCGGAGCTGCGCAATCTGGAGTACCACTTGAAACGCGCTCTCCCCGAAAAAGAGTATCAGATCAAGCCTGTGGATCTGACGCATCCGATCTTCAACTGCTTTTTCTCGATCAAGTCGCTCGACGTGCACGCGCCGTATGGCCGGTTCCGGCCCGAGTTTCTGGGCGTGGAAGACAAGCACGGCCGGCTGATGATGGTCATCAACTACAACAACGACGTGAGCGATTACTGGCAGTGGTCCAATGATCCGTTCATGCCGATCGATGATACAAACAGCGCTTACAAATTCGGCGTCAACTATGTTTTTTACGCGTTAACGCACTGAGGGCAGTTTCGGGTTTAGGGTTCGTGGTTTCGGGTTGGCCCTGAACCCGGAACCCTGAACCGCGAACCCTAAACCAGGGGAGTGAATGGCCATAGATACTCAAGAAATCGTAAGAGAAGACCAGTTGCTCGGAAAGCTGATCGCGGCGCGCGAGCAAATACTCAACGAGATACGCAAGGTCATCAT
>JBASRN010000291.1:0-7237 GCA_049273855.1 Blastocatellia bacterium | reverse complement strand
CCTTGGTTGCGAGACGCTTTTCGAGAGCGATAAGGGGCGCCCACGGAGGGACGCCCGTACGAGTGGAGGAAAAGTCGATAATGGAAACTCTATTTAAAGACATTCGCTACGGGGTTCGAATGCTGTTGAAGAGCCCGGGGTTCACCATCGTTGCGGTGCTGTCGCTTGCCCTTGGCATCGGCGCCAACACGGCGGTCTTCAGCATTGTCAGTCAGTTTCTGTTTGCGCCTTTGCCGGTCGACGAGCCAAACCGCCTCGTGACGATTTCCACCTCCGACGTAAAGAACCCGGGGCCTCTCCCAACGTCGCATCTGAATTTCCTCGACTATCGGGATAAGAATGAAGCCTTCTCCGACATTCTCGCATACAGCTTTGCGCCGGTGAACTACAGCGGTGGAAGCGGCGAATCGAAGCAGCTCTTCGCCCTGGTCGTTTCAGGCAGTTACTTCGACGTGCTTGGAGTCAGGGCCGCCCTCGGACGAACGTTTCTTCCGGATGAAGACAAAACACCCGGCACGCATCCGGTTGCAGTGATCAGCTACGCGGCCTGGCAGCGCGACTTCGGCGCCGATCCACAACTCGTGGGTAAGACGATCTCGCTCAATCGTCAGGATTTCGCGGTTGTCGGGATCGCGCCAAAGGACTTCACCGGAACCGATCTCGGCTTTAGCCCCGACTTGTGGCTGCCGATGATGATGCATCAACAGATTCAGCCTGCCATGACGTGGTACAACCAGCGGCGTGGGCTCTTTCTGTCGATGATTGGGCGGCTCAAGCCGGGCATCTCCGTCGAGCAAGCCCAGTCATCACTGTCCGCGCTCGGCTCCCAGCTCGAGCAGGAGTATCGAACCGACAACGAAGGTCGCAACGTTAAGCTCGTCCCGTTGCTGACCGCGCGCAAAGACCCGGCCGGCGACGGCGAACCGGCTCTGATCTCCGGCTCGCTGATGGGTGTCGCGTTGATCGTTCTCATGATCGCCTGCGCCAACGTGACCAACCTGTTGCTGGCGCGCGGGACGAAACGGACAAGGGAGATCTCCATACGGCTGGCGATCGGCGCGAGCCGCGCGCGCTTGATCCGGCAACTTATGACCGAGAGCCTGGTGTTGTCCGCCATCGGCGGCATCGCAGGTTTCATGGTCGCCTTTTGGTCGAAAGATCTCCTGCGAGCCTTCGTCCCGTTCGGTGGGGGTCCAAACGAGCCCGAGTCCGGCCTCGATCCGCAAGCGCTCCTGTTCGCTCTCTTCATAGCAGCGGTCAGCGGAGTCGTGTTCGGGTTGGCGCCGGCGCTTCAAGCGTCGAAGCCCGACCTGGTGCCGACGCTCAAGGGCGAGATCACCGTGGCCGGCGCGCCGCGGGGCCTCAGATTCAATTTGAGAAAGGCGCTGGTGGTCGCGCAAGTCGCATTGTCGCTGTTCGCGCTGATAACCGCCGGGCTGTTCGTGCGCAGCCTGCAAAAGGCGCAAGCTGTCAACCCCGGATTCAACACCGAGAACGTCTTGCTGATGGCCTTCGACCTGGGGCGCGAAGGATACAGCGAGCCTCAGGGCAGAAACTTCCATCGCCAACTCGTTGAGCGCGTCGGCTCGCTCCCGGGGGTTCAAGCGCTTACGATCGCACGGGACCGGCCGTTCGGTGGAGGCTTTCAACGAAGCGTCTTTATCGAGGGCCAGGAACCGGCGCCAGGCGGACGGGGTTTGCTGGTTCAGACCAACAACATCGGTTTGAAGTTCTTCGACACGATGGGTATCTCGATTCTTAAGGGGCGCGATTTCACCGAACAGGACTCAGAAACCGCGCCCAAAACGCTGATCATCAACGAAGCGATGGCCGAACGCTTCTGGCCGGGCGCGGACCCGGTCGGAAAACGCCTGAAGCTATTCGGCGATGAGGACTATCGAGAAGTCGTCGCTGTGGTCCGCGACAGCAAGTACAACAGCCTGACCGAACGCCGGCGGCCGTTCATGTATATCCCGCTGCTTCAGGAGTACGCCGGTCAGTTTAACTTGCATGCTCGAACGTCTTCCGATCCGAAGGGCCTGGTGTCGCCGGTGCGCGAGGCGATCCAGGGCATCGATTCGAGATTGGCGCCGCTCAACATCCAGACGCTATCGGAGCGAATAGACAACTCACTTGGAGATCAGCGAACGCAGGCGACGCTGCTTGGAACGTTCGGGGTGCTGGCGCTTGTGCTCGCGGCGGTAGGGCTGTACGGCGTAATGGCCTACTCGGTCGCGCAACGGACGCGGGAGATTGGGATAAGAATGGCTCTGGGAGCCCAACGCAAACACGTGCTCAGTCTGGTGCTCAAGCAAGGAGTAGTGCTTGTCTCGGCCGGCGTAGTAGTCGGGTTGGGGGCGGCGTTTGCGGCGACGCGGTTGATTGCGAACCTGCTGTTCGGCGTAAGCGCGGTCGATCCCGTTGCGTTTGCCGGCATGTCGGTGCTGTTGATCGTGGTTGCGTTGCTGGCGAGTTACATCCCGGCCCGCCGAGCAACCAAAGTCGATCCGCTGATCGCGTTGAGGTATGAGTAGTCCGTAGTGCCATGACACCAAGCTAAAGCTTGAACTCTGAACTTCAAACTGACCCACTACCGCAGAAAGTGCTCAACTTGACTTTCATTTGTAACGGTATATCCTTTCGTCCGATTCTTCCCGATGAAAGGAAAAACCATGGCAAAGAAGACAGTGGAGAAGCCAGTTCCCGGGCCGGTGGCCTTCCGTAAGACCAGTCAGGCTGCAATACAATCTCAGGCGGCATTGTTGCTTTTGCTCGGTCGTCAGTTCAGAGGCGACGATCAAGCGCTGAGTGCGCGCGCGGCCGCTGCCGGATTAGAAAGCACTGTCGAACCAATCCCGCGAGACGACCTTGCGGAGTTTCCAATTCCCACGTTGCGTCCCACCGGCGAACGTCTCGGCGTGAGGAACGTCAGCAGCAACCTGACGGCGAAGTTCGGACCAGCACTAACAAAAGCACCCATCGGCGGCGGCGAGGCAAAAGCCGTTCGCCGTTCGACGTCGAAGCTGGCCGAGCGGCTCTTCGAAGAACCGACCACCGAGACGGCCGCGCAATTGCTCGAAGCCTCTTTGCGGCACCCCGAGGAGCTTGTGAGGGTCTCGGCAGCGTCTTCGTACTTCGAGATAAGCACCCAGCCGCAACGTCTGATAAAGATTCTGTCGGACGGCACCAAAAGCGAAGACCGGCTAGTGCGTAATGTCGCGGCGACCGCCCTGGCTCGCGTGTCTCCGGAACACCCCAGCCTGCGCGCCCTCAGCAGGAGTCGACCAACGAAGACAAAAAAGAAACCGTCGCACACAAGCTTGCTGGTTCACGGTACGTTTGCGAGAACTGCGACCTGGTGGCAACCGGGCGGTGACTTTCACAGCTTTGTGCTTGCCAATGTGCGGCCCGATCTTTACAGCGCGGCGGATCGATTCGATTGGTCGGGCTCCTACAGCGACGGAGCTCGGGCGCTCGGCGCGATCCAACTGCGCGACTGGGTGAACGCGCGCGGCCTCGAAGGGCTGGATGTCTTCGGCCACAGCCACGGCGCTAACATAATGATGCTGGCGACGCAAAACGGGCTGACGGCCGGGACCTTCGTGCTCATGAGCTGTCCAGTACACATCCCGAAATACATCGCCGACTTCACGCGCGTGACCCGAGTTGTTTCTGTTCACGTGCGCCTCGATCTGGTCATACTTGCCGATCGAGGCGGCCAGCGGTTCAATCATCCGAACATCGAAGAGCACGTCTTGCCGATCTGGTTCGATCATTCAGCCACGCACGACCCAGCCGTTTGGAGACGCCGGAACTTGAAAGTTGTGCTCGGATTGTAGAGTTTTTGATACGATGTTTTTCGATGGTACTGGTGCGAGCAGTCTGGCTTTTTGTTTCTAACGCCGTTTGGCGACTTGGCGGCTTGCGGGCCGCCGCCCGAGTGTTAGTTCGCGCCCTCGGCTCAAAAGACGAGACCACTCGCACTATCGCGGGAATGTTGCTTGTGCGAGCCGGCCAAAAGTCTGAGCCACTTCTTCAAGAAGAGCTAGATAAGCGGGAGAACCTGCCAGTGGTCTTGACCGTGATCGGCAGTATTGGCGATCCCAAGTTCGAAGCGCAACTTCGCCGGTTCAGCCACGACAGCGATCCCGATGTCGCGAAGGCAGCGAAAGATGCGCTTCACCTTATCGAAGCCCACCGGACCCTCGCTTGATCAAACCGGTCTGTTTCACCGCCTCCCTTTCTTCTGCGCTCACCTCTGTATTACAGGCGGGGAGTGGCCGATCAATTACAGCCTGGCAGTTCAATCGGCAGCGACGGATTGTCTGCGTTCGATTGCGGTCATCGCGTCGTCGATGTTGCGCCCGATCTCAGGTTGCTTAGCGTGGAACAAGGGCGAATTGTAGAACCGCTTCACTGGCCGGTTTTGGGAACCGACATCCCGCAAGCGCACACGGTTCGAAATATTGGCCTCGCGTCCATCCAGACAGACCCAGCCGTATCAACACTTCGACCAAACTTCACAGCGGCACGCGGTTTGGCTAGTGCATCGGGCGATTGGTGTGGATCGTCGACTGACTTAGTGTGAAGCGGCGGAGGGGTCAATGCAACGGCCCTCCACAAACCGCGACATTACTCCAAGTGCTGACTCGGGGCCGTCGGCCCTTTCAGCAAGCCACGACTTAGCTTAATGGGGGACTAATGGACAGCGTACTGCACGACGTTCGGTATGGGCTTCGGGCGCTTGCCGCCAAGCCGGGCTTTTCGGTAATTGCGGTGCTTACAATTGCGCTGGGCATCGGCGCCAACACCGCGATGTTTACCGTGGTCAACGCGGTTCTGTTGCGGGCTCTGCCATATCCAAATCCCGACCAGCTTGTGCGAATCACGGCAGACCTTCGGGGGACCAACATCCCGGACATCGGGGTATCGGTGCCGGAGCTTATCGATTATCGCGAGAAGCTTGAAGCCATCGATCAGATCGCGGGAGTGTGGGCGATCAACGCAAACATCACCGGCACGGATCAGCCCGAGCGAGTCGAAGCACTGCTGGCAAGCGCCAACTACTTCACGATCCTGGGAGCGCAACCGCAACTGGGCCGAGTCTTTGGACCCGAGGACGAAATCCCCGGCATCACCGAGATCGCGGTGATAAGCGATGCGCTTTGGCGGCGAAGCTTTGGCGGCGATCCCGGGGTGCTCGGGCAAAAGATTCGGCTCGACAACGACTCGTACACGATCATCGGCGTGATGCCGGCCGGCTTTCGGCATCCCGGGCGAACGATAGCGGCGGAGGTCGATTTCTGGGCGCCCGCTGGTTTCCGCGCGCTGCCGTTTGGCCCGCCGGAGCGAGCCTCTCACATCTTGCAAGGCGCGATTGCGCGGCTCAAACCCGGAGTCACCGTCGAACAGGCGGCTAACCAGCTCGACGTTCTCGGAAGCGCGCTTCGCAGCGAATACCTCAACGACTATCCGGCGCAGGCAAACTGGAGTCCTTCCCTGATCGGACTCCAGGAACATCTTGTGGGCAAGGTCAAACCTGCGTTGTTGCTTCTTCTCGCCGCGGTCGGGCTGGTGCTGCTGATCGCGTGCGTGAACATCGCCAATCTCCTGCTCGCGCGCTGGTCGGCGCGGCAGCGCGAAATCGCAATCAGACTCGCACTCGGAGCCAGCCGTTGGCGCGTCGTTAGACAGATGCTCACCGAGAGCATGCTGGTTTCACTGGTGGGCGGGGCGCTGGCACTGCTGACAAGCGCGTGGGCTACGGACGCTCTGAAGGCTCTTACCCCCTCAACCATTGCTCTCGGCGGGGTGAGATTGGACGGCCGTGTTTTCGCTTTCGCGTTCTTTATTTCAGTCGTGACCGGCATCGCGTTTGGGGTCGCTCCGGCGCTTCTGTCATCAAATCCTTCAATGCAGCTTGCGCTCAAAGAAGGCTCTCGCGGCGGAGGCTCGGGAGCGCGGCACAACCGGCTTCGCAGCCTGCTGGTGGTTTCAGAGTTTGCGCTTGCGCTGGTGCTGATGATCGGCGCGGGGCTTCTGATGCGAAGCTTCTCACACCTGCTCAACGTTGATCCCGGCTTTGATCCCAAGAACCTACTGGTCGCCCGCGTCTGGCTGCCTCAACCAAATGATCCAGACACAGGCCCCTATGCCCTGCACACGAAACGGGTTGCCTTCATCAACGAAGTCTTGCGGCGCCTACGCGATCTTCCGGGAGTGGTAGTCGCAAGCGCCGCGACTAACGTCCCTTTGAGCGGCCAGCGAACCTCGGTAGGGTTCACGATCGAGGATCGCGTTTCGGAGTCAGCCGAGATTTATAGCGCTTATACCGCAAGCGTAACCCCGGACTACTTCAGCGCGATGGGAGTTCAAGTGATTCGAGGCCGTAATCTGACTGAACAAGACGACGACAAGTCACCAGTCTCGGTGGTCATCAGCGAAACAATGTCGCGCATGTTTTGGCCGGCTGACGAGCCCCTCGGCAAACGGCTGAAATTCGGAGGCCCACAATCGAAGGCGCCGTGGATGACGGTGGTCGGGATCGTCGGCGACGTGAAGACCGATGGACTGGACCTGGAGAATCGACCTGCTTTCTACCGCTCATTTCATCAGGCATCGAGTCTCTCATTGGCGTTGGTGGCACGCACCTCCGTCGATCCGTCCAGCCTGAGCAAGGCGCTACAGCGCGAAGTGCAATCGGTCGATCCCGAGCTGCCGGTTTTCTCAATCAAGCCAATGGAAGAAGTAATGGCTTCGGCTATGGCTCAGCGGCGGTTCTCGATGATGTTGTTTGGAGTTTTTGCGGCGCTCGCGTTGTTGCTTGCGGGAGTCGGAATCTACGGCGTGATGGCCTACACGGTCGCGCAGCGTACGCACGAGATCGGCATTCGGATCGCACTCGGCGCGCGCACGGTAGACGTATTGAAGATGGTAGTTGGACAGGCAAGCAGGCTGGCCTTGATCGGTGTGGCCGCGGGATTGACGCTGGCATTCGCATTGACCCGCTTGATGTCGAGTCTGCTGTTTGGGGTCAGCGCGACTGATCCGTTTACATTCGCGGCACTCTCGGTGCTGCTTACCGGGGTGGCTCTGCTTGCGAGTTACATCCCCGCTCGGCGCGCGACCAGGGTCGATCCGATGATTGCCTTGCGATATGAATAACGGGTTTCTAGTGGCTTGTAACAATCGCTTTGCTAGTGGGCACACGGTTGTGCTCATGTACGGGCGGCTCTCC
>JBASRN010000153.1:0-2825 GCA_049273855.1 Blastocatellia bacterium | reverse complement strand
AACATCCGACGAAGTCAGCCCGTAGTGAACGAAGCGCGACTCGGGTCCGATGCTCTCGGCAAGCGCAGTGGTAAATGCGATCACGTCGTGCCGCGTCGTTCTCTCGATTTCATTGATTCGTTCGACTGAGAAGCTGGCTTTCTTCTTGATGATCTCGACCGCATCGGCGGGGATCGTCCCCATTGCGGCGTGGACTTCGCAGACAGCTATCTCGACGTCGAGCCACTTTTGAAACCTATTCTCGTCTGTCCAAATCGCGCCCATTTCGGGCCGCGTGTACCGTTCAATCATCGGTTCAGCATTCAGAAGTCAGGGGCCAGCAGTTAGATTAGGTTTGTTCTGACTCTAGGCTTCTGGCTCCTCTCTCTCATTCAAAGTTCAAACCACTCACTCGACCGATCGGGCGGCGCGATCCTCAGGCGCTGCTCCGCTCGCGCGAAGAACAGCGACCCGTGCGCCCCGAGCGCTTGAAGCGCCGATAGCCGCGCAAGCTCGGGGTGATTACAATGGCGCGACAGATGCGCCAGCACCAGATACTCGGCCCCTCCGTCAAAGTCCTCTCGTATCCATCGCGAGGTTTCATCGTTAGACAGATGCCCGGTGTTGCTTGCGATCCTCTGCTTGAGCGACCACGGATAGGGACCGACCTTCAACATGTCCCGATCGTGGTTCGACTCGATCATCACCAGGTTCGAGCCCCGCAACCGCTCGGCTACAAGCTGAGTGATGTAACCGAGGTCGGTCGCGACGCCGATCTTGACGCCCTCGGATTCAACCGTGAGCGCAAACGTGTCCACGCCGTCGTGAGGAATGTTGAACGGGTGGAAATTGAGTGAGCCGATCTGAAACGGCTCGGTCGAGGCGATGGTTTGTCCCCAGGTGATCCCTTCACCTCCCGCTGGAAAAGAACACACCGCGCGGGTCGCTTCTGACATGACCACCGGCACACCTGTGGTCATCGACAGGACGCGCGCTCCTTTCATGTGATCGGTGTGTTCGTGAGTGACTACAATGGCGCTCAGCTTTGCGGGGTCGAGGCCGGCTGCGGTCATTCGGCGAGCGGTCTCCTTGGCGGAAAGCCCTGCGTCGATAAGTACGCTTGTCGCGCCCGACTCAACATAGAGCGCGTTGCCGGAGCTGCCGCTGCCAAGGATGATCAGTCTCATCTGAGGACAGAGGACCGGGGACTGAGGACTGAGTTGGAGAGCCGGCGCCCCTCAGTCCTCAGTCCTGAGTCCTCAGTCCTGACTTTCACACTGCTATTTGTTCGCGGTCCAGACTGAGCGACAGCGAGCCGAGCTGTCCAACCGCGGTGATGGCCAGGTCGTCGCTGCTAAAAATCTCGATCGCCATCCGCTGAACATCTTCGGCCGTTACGCGGTTGATACGCTCCAGCATCTCATCAAGGGTGAACTGCCGGCCGAAAAAAATCTCCTGCCGCGCAAGATTGCTCATTCGCGCCGACGTTGATTCAAGGCTCAGCATGATCGACACTTTTAGCTGATCCTTCGCCCGCTGGAGCTCGGCGTCACTGACAACCTCGCTCTTGAGCTTGCCGAACTCTTCCACACTAAGCCTTATTACGTCATTGATTTGATCCGGCGAAGTCGCCGCATACACCGACAGGAATCCGGCGTCAGTGTAGGCGTTCACACCCGAGTACACCGCATAAGCAAGCCCGTGCTCTTCTCGGATCGTCTGGAACAATCGTGAACTCATCCCGCCTCCGAGCATCACGTTCAGCAAGTGAACGGCGTAGCGATCCTTCGACGTCATCGGAGGACAGCCTGTCCCGAGGACGAGATGAGCTTGTTCGAGATCCTTGTCCAGCACGACGCGGCGCGCGGATGCCGAAGGTGGCGACGAACTCAAGCCAGCAGGTCTGTCTTCAATTCCGCCCAGATAACCCGCAACCATCTCAACAAACCGTTCGTGTTGTATGTTGCCGGCGCCGGCGACTACAAGATTGCGAGGCGTGTAGACGTGTGAAAAATATTCTGCAACTCGTTCGTGATCAAACGTCGCAAGCGTGTCCACGGTGCCGAGGATCGAGCGCCCAAGTGGATGATTGGGCCAGAAATTTGAAACGAACACTTCCTGGGCCAGGTCGTCCGGCGTATCTTCCACCATCTTGATCTCTTCGGTCACCACGTTGCGCTCGCGGTCCAACTCTTCGTCGGCGAACAACGGACTGGTTACGAGATCGGCGATCAGATCGAACGCCCGCGCCAAATGTTCGTCCAGGACTCTGACATAGTAAGCTGCGACCTCGCGGCTGGTGAACGCGTCTACGTGCCCGCCGATGGCATCGCTTTCGACGGCGATCTCTCGCGACGTTCGATTGCACGTGCCTTTGAAGAGCGTGTGCTCGATGAAATGCGAGATTCCGTTCAGCGAAACTTGTTCGTGACGGGAGCCCGAACGCACCCAAATGCCTACCGAAGCCGAGCGCACGTGATTCATCTGTTCCGAGATTATCGTGAGACCGTTTGCCAGGACCGTCTGATGGATGGGACTGATTTGATGCATCATATTTCTGCTTTCAATCTGAATGCGGATGCTATCACACGCTTCTGCGGCGGCGCAAAAGCGATTACCAATTTCGAGTTTCGGATTCATGCTTCGGAGTGAGGTCCCCGCTGGTTGCGGGCGTATTAACTTCAGATCCGACGCGAATCCAAACGCGATCTAAAATTCTTTTGACCCTGCTGTATTGGTCAACTAGAATTGAACTCGCTTTAACGGGGCGTAGCACAGCCAGGTAGTGCGCTCGGTTTGGGACCGAGAGGTCGTTGGTTCGAATCCAATCGCCCCGACCATTGATT
>JBASRN010000287.1:0-7067 GCA_049273855.1 Blastocatellia bacterium | reverse complement strand
CGTGCAGGACTCGAACCTGCGACCCGCTGGTTAAAAGCCAGCTGCTCTACCACCTGAGCTAACGGCCCATCCGAGTTGAATACGCACAACCTTGCATCTCTCACTGGCTACGATTGCTCCCGATGTTAACCGACTAAATTTAACGCAGTCAACCTGCATAGCGGCACCTGCATAGCGGCAGACGTACGTTGTTAGATCATTTTACAGGTCCTGTTGACTCGGTTCAGGCGCGTATCTATACTGCGAAGCCAGAAAACTTGAACCCTCTTTCATGTCCACAGGAGGTGCTATGGAGCTGAAACTAGTCCGAAAGCAATTCACAAACGACAGCACTATCGGCGAGCTGTCGGTGAATGGCAAGTTCGAATGCTTCACACTTGAAGACCGGGTGAGAGCAGTCAAGATCAAAGGTGAGACTGCGATTCCCCTAGGCGCTTACGAGGTTGTCGTGACGTTTTCAAACCGTTTCAAGAAGCCACTGCCCCTCTTCCTAAACGTGCCGGGCTTTGAAGGGATTCGCATTCACGCCGGCAACACAAAGAAGGATACCGAGGGCTGCATTCTTGTCGGCCAGACCAAGGCTAAGAACATGGTTGGCAAGAGCCGAGCCGCGTTCGACATTCTGTTTGCCAAGATTCATGCCGCGGCGCAAAAGGAAAAGATCTTCATCGAAGTTGTAAATGAGCAAGCTTAGCCGCCAGCGTCGGGATCAGATGGGATTGGCTTCGAGAAAGCAACCAAGCTCGTCAAGAGTTGGCAGCGCGGTGCGAGCGCCAATGGCCCGGCACTTAAGCGCCGCTACGGCGTTGGCGAGCCTGAATGTGTCTTCCACTGAACGGCCAGTCAGCAGGCCGTAGATGAACCCGCCATGGAACGCATCACCCGCGCCAGTGGCATCAAGACAGTCAACCTCAAACGCCGGTGAATGGACGTACTGTCCCTCGAAGTATGCCAGCACGCCTTCTCTGCCGGTCGTAGCGGCCACCATGCGCGATCCCGCCTGCTCGTGAAGCTTCTTCAGCGCGAGCTTGAGATCCGGTTCGCCGGTCGCCCGCTTTGGGAAGTCTGACGAGCAGATGTTGAAATCAATCAGCGGAAGCAGTTTCTCGGTGCCGGTGTAGAAGTTGTCGATGTCCAGAACGGTTGGAACTCCCGCTCTGCGCGCGTGCTCGGCGCCTCGAATCGAAGCCCCGACATCGTGGCCGTCCAACAAGAGCACCCTTCCCGAGGTCACTGTGTCAGGGTCAACTTCATCCGCGGCGACGGTCAAACGTTCATCGCGATGCCAGAGAATCGTGCGCTCGCCGGTCGTCTGATCGACTATGATGAACGCAGTCTGGCTCTCGGCTCCTTCGACCACTTTTACGCAGCTCGATTCGACGCCTTCCGAAACCAGCGACTCGATCTGAAGCCTCCCCAACTCATCGGAGCCGATCTTCCCGACGTATCGGGCGCGCATGCCCAACCGAGCGAGCGCGACCATCGCAGTCGCCGATTGACCTCCAGGTGCGAGCGTGTGTGAGAGGAAGGGAACCTTGGTGTTGAATTCAGGAAAGCAGGGAACGACTATCAGGTGATCGACAGCGTTCAACCCGAGCGCAACCGCATCAAAGGGCTTGCCGTAAGGGATCTCAATGCCAAACTCCATGGCGGTGGTCGGTGGCTGGTGGTCGGTGTTGGGCGGGCATTTGGGAGCTCGAAGCTCTCGCCCGGCCACCAGCCGCCGGTCACCAGCTACTGCCGCTGTTGGCTCACGGCGTTGTTGGTCAGCAATCGGACTTCAACGCGGCGATTCTGCTCGCGGCCTTCCTTAGTCTCGTTGTCGGCGACAGGGCGGCTGGAGCCAAAGCCTAAGATTGACATCCGAAACAGCGGGATATTGTGACGCTCGGCCATGTAGCGTTTCACCCCTTCCGAGCGCGCCTGGCTCAGGCGCTCATTCAGATTGGGATCGCCTTCCGACGAAGCAAAACCTTGTATCTCAAGCAGGAATCCGTTGCGGTCTTTGATCTGGCTGGCAAGCTCGTCGAGCGCGGCGGTCGCTTCGGGAAGCAAGTCCGACTTATTAGCCCTGAAGTTTACGGTGACGGTCTTCTGTACTGTGAACTTGTCGAGGCTCGACCGGAGATCGGTGACCGATTGTTCGACGCCCGTCACGCGAGTATTGGCCTGCTCGGCAGACGAGGCAGCGCGGTCCGCCTGTTGTTGAGCCCGGTCGGCGCGTTGGCGCACTTCATCCACATCTTTACCCAGTTTGCTTATGTCCTGAGTGTTGCGGCGCGAAGTTTCTTCCAACTCTCCGGCCCGGTTTTCAAGCGGGGTGACGCGTTCGTTGATACGGTTTCGAACATGCTTCTTTGTGGCGCACGCACCGCCCACCAGGCACACGACCGCGATGCCCATCGCAGCCATCGGCTTAAGCTTCATAAGGGGCCTCCATCCTCCACGTGAACTTGCTAGTTTGCCTGCCAGGGCTATTGATCATCGAGGTCCACACGGGCTGAAACTCGCAACGCTAGCGATGCTGACGTTTGCTGAAGAATCACGGACTAAACTATACTCTCGGGGAAGTCGAGTAAAATGAATACACGAAAAGTCTTTGGGGAGTCAAGAAGTTGATGAAGCATCTGCTGATGTTTTTTGCAGTGATTGCGCTGGGCGAACCGGTTGCCGCTCAGGACTGCAAGGCGCCGGAGCTGATCTGCAAGGCTGCGGCCAATCAAGATCGCTCGCTCTACTTTCGGGATCACTGCCGATACGAGCAGAAGATTCACGTCGAGCGCTTTAAGCTGAAAGGAAGCGACGAAAGAATGGAAGAGGTGCGAGACACCACAGTCATTGTCGAGCCAGCCGAAAAGCCGGACAAGAGCGGCGAAACTCCGGTGAACGTTCGCGTCACGTTCGATACCGACAAAAAGGGCAACGCGAAGAGCAAGATCAAGGAGAACGAGCCAACCCTGTTGTCGTTCGGGGCGGTTTGGGACGTTGCATTTTTTCCGTTGCTGCCCGAACGAATCGGCTTCTACGACTTTCAAGAAGTGGTAGCGAGCCGCAAGAACGAGCGGTGGTTTCGATTCACGCCTAAGAGCGCAGTCGCCGAGCATGCGCTTGCATCCGGCGTGGCGCAGCTCGACCCGGAGACCGGCGAGGTGCTCACGATCAAGATCGAAGGGCTTCACAACCTGGATGTGCTCGACAAGGAAGCAAACAAGATGCGCGCGTTCAGCGCTACAATCGACTACAATCAGTTCGAAGGAACGCTTCGGATGCCAACGCTTGCAAAGGGGAGCGGCCTGTCTGGAATACGGCGCTTCGAGGGGAACTTCCGGTTTCAGTTCGAAGAAGGAAGGTACGTGCCGCTTTACAAGCTGGAGTAGGGTCGGGAGTTATGGGCTGGGGAGCTTTGTAGCTGCAACGCCCAACCCTTTGCTGCCAACCCAAAACCTCGAATCCCATTCATGTCTCTCGCAGAGAAACTAGCCAACCTTCCAACCCAACCGGGATGCTACATCTACCGCGACAAGCGCAACAAGATCATCTACGTCGGTAAGGCAAAGAACCTTCGCAACCGCGTCCGAAACTACTTTCAAGCGGAGCGCGTGCACGACTTCAAGACCGGCGACCTTGTAGCTCGAATAACGGACATCGAGCTGATCGTCACCGACAACGAGATCGAAGCGCTGGCCCTTGAAAGCAACCTCATCAAGAAGCACAAACCGATCTTCAACGTCCTTCTCAAAGACGACAAGCAGTACCCTCACATCAAGATCACCGCTGAGCGCGCGCCTCGCGCCACGATCGCGCGCAAGATTCTGAAAGATGGCGCCGAATACTACGGGCCATTCCTGCCGATAGGGCTCGCCTGGAACACGCTCGACCTTATTAACAAGAACTTTCAGCTTCGGACGTGCACGATGGAGATTGACGGGAAGGCCGACCGTCCGTGTCTTGAGTATCACATCAAGCGCTGCCTTGGGCCGTGCGTGAAACAGCTCTGCACGCTCGAGCAATACAACGAAGCGGTGCGCGACGTCGGTCTTTTGCTTCAAGGAAAGACCTCGGACCTGGAGGCTGACCTGAAGCGGCGAATGCAGCAAGCTTCGGAGGACCTTCTATTCGAAGCCGCCGCAAAGTATCGCGACCAGATCAAGACGATAAAAAAGCTGGGCGAGCAGCAGAAAATGATGGTGATCACTCGCGACGACATTGACATCTTCGGCTACTACCGTGAGGGTCGCTTGCTCGCCCTCTCGCTTTTTACGATGCGCGAAGGGAAGGTCGTCGGCAAGCGTGAGTTCTACTGGGAGGACATGGACGAGGTGTTCGACCCCGCGGCGTTCATAGGGCCGGCGCTGAAGCAGTACTACACTGCGGGCGACTACGCTCCTGGCGAAGTTTATGTGCCGGTCGATTTCGAAGACCGCGAATTATTGGAAGCGTATCTGACGACCAAGCGCGGGAGACGTGTTCACATAGTCGCGCCACGACGGGGAGTAAAGCGCGATTTGATCGATCTGGTTGAAAAGAACGCGAGGCTGAACTTCGATCAGCGGTTTCGCATTCAGCGGCCGGATATGCAAAAAGTGTTGGATGAGCTTCGCGAGGGGCTGGAGTTGCCGGAAGTTCCAGACCGAATCGAGTCATTCGACATCTCGAACATTCAAGGCGCCGAGAACGTGGCCTCTATGGTGGTGTGCGAGCACGGCGTGATGAAGAAATCGGACTATCGTAAGTTCAAAATCCATTCAGTCGAAGGTCAAGCTGACGACTTTCAATCCATGTATGAAGTTGTCGGCCGCAGGTATTCGCGGCTGCTCAGAGAGGAGAAGCCGCTTCCGAACCTGGTGCTGATCGATGGTGGCAAGGGCCAGCTTGCGGCGGCGGCTCGCGCGCTGCACGAACTGGGCCTTGAAGCTCTACCCACGGCTTCGATCGCCAAGCGCGAAGAGCTGCTATTCGTCAAAGGCCGTGCCGAGCCTGTGCGAATAGACCATCACTCGCCCGTGCTTCATCTGATTCAAATGATTCGCGACGAAACGCATCGCTTCGCGGTGACCTACCATCGCAAGCGCAGAGCTATGCGCGACCTGCGCTCGGAACTGACTTCGATCCCCGGGGTCGGCGACAAACTGAAGGCGCGACTACTGCGGCAGTTCGGGAGCTTGAAGCGAGTGTCGGAAGCGAGCCTCGCAGAGTTGACGCCGTTCGTGGGCAAGCGTCAGGCCGAGCGAATAGTCGGGCATTTCGCGAGTTTGCGAGGCCGCGATACTCCTCCTTCCAGCAACGAGTAATGACTTGGATCTTCGCCGGTTGCATTGATTCGGTTTCAGGACAACGCCACGGCTTCGATGCTACATCTCACCCGCGTAGCTGAAAGCAGTCTGCAAACCCACGAACCACTACTCAGCGAGAGGGATATAACCGTGAAGAAGATATTTGTTGCTTCCCTAATTGCACTGGCGATATTCTGCGCGGCCGGCGCGCCTGTAGCTGAAACCCTGGCTGCCAAGAAGCGAACTTGTAGCTGCAAGCCGGCAATCCGGGTTAAGACTCGAAAAGCGGTCTCGAGGGCAGCCCTTTCTCAGAACGGCGCGGCAAATGCGCGCCTCGTCGGACCGGTCTATGCGACTTACACCCTTGAGCCGAATCAATACTTTCGGCTTCGCATGAACCAGACTTTGAGCTCGGAGATCTCGCACGTCGGTGACCGATTCACTTCAACCGTGTTGACACCGGTCTACGCCAGCGGGGTTGAGGTTGTCCCGGCCGGTTCGGTGGTTCAGGGACGGGTGACTTCGGTGAAATCGGCCCGAACGCGCGGCCGCGAAGGCCAACTAGCTGTTGCGTTCGACTCTCTTGTCCTGCCCGACGGAAAGAAGTTGTCGCTCGAGGGCGCGATCACCGATCTTCAAGAGGATCGATCGGCTACTGTCGATGCCGAGAACGAAGTGAGCGGGCGCTCCTCCGATAGGCGAAACGTCGCCTACATTGGAGGCGGGACGGCGGGAGGCGCCGTGCTGGGCGGCATCATCGGCGGCGGGAAAGGCGCAGGTATCGGCGCGGCGATCGGCGCCGGTGCTGGAGTCGCTGGGGTTTTGCTGCAAAAGGGCCACGAAGCCGAGCTTCGACGGGGCACCGAAGTCGGCATGACGACTACCCGGCCAATCACCTTCAAGGTCCGTTCGGATAATTGATCGCAACTGGCGGTCCTTTGCTCTCCTCCCGATGCAGATTACTGCCGCGCGTTTGTTAGATCTAACGCGCGGCATGCCTGTTGGTCCGCCCTCTGACTCTCGCCGTCCGACCTCTGCTCGCTTACCCCTCCATTGAACTAGTTGCTTACATTTCGTGGCACTTCCGTGTCTTCGAAGTGCTTGGCATCGTCGAGGCTCGCTGGAAAGAAGCCTCATGCACCCCACTTCAGGTTAGTGTGGGTCTTGGCACGAACTTTGCCTTTTGGCGCGGTTGGAATCGAATTTCTCGTCCCCACAAGAAAGTCACCCCCACATTCTCTAGGATCAGTGCAATGATCAGTCGACCGTATATATACCCATTTGTTCTGTGTCTGCTGCTCTGCGGCTCATTCCAGACCACTCTAGCCTCGACCGTTGTAGTGCCTTGTGATGAGGAGATGGTGGTTGAGTCGCGTGCGATCGTAACAGGGAAGGTCCTGGAAGTTTCTACCGGGCTCGATGCCTCGAAGGGAGTAGTTTTTACCTATGTTCGGTTGAGAGTCGAGACCGTGCTGAAGGGACAGGTTTTTGAGTCCGAAGTAGTGCTGAAGGAACTTGGCGGTGAGACAGCTGAATTCGGAACGATGATCTTTGGTATGCCAAAGTTCGAAGAAGGTCAGGACGTTTTTCTCTATCTTAACACCTGGCCGGACGGCTCTCTGAGGGTCCATCAGGGCTTTTTGGGCAAGTTCAACATCACCCCTAACAGGTTAACGGGACGTCTGGAAGTCGCTCGCCAGGAAGAGGGGTCGAGCGTTGAAATCATGCGGAGTTCAGTGGACGGCACCACCGATCGCAGCGATTTCGAAGGCTATAGCGCCAGGATCATAAGCC
>JBASRN010000137.1:0-2071 GCA_049273855.1 Blastocatellia bacterium | reverse complement strand
GGTTTGATAGATCAAGCGGGTATCGACGAAACCGGGAAACCCAACCTCGGCATTCACCGGTTCGCAATCATACTAGCCTGCTTAACCGTCGTGCTCCTGGGCGCCGGCGCGCTGGTCACCAGCAACGAAGCGGGAGACTCGGTCCCTGATTGGCCGCTGTCGTTCGGGCGCTGGCTGGTCAGCCAGGACCAGTTTGTGGCCAATGTGCGGTACGAGTATTCGCACCGTGTTTTGGCCGGCGTCGTCGGAGTAGCGACGCTTCTCCTCGCAGTATGGACCCGGTTTGGCGACCGGCGCGCCTGGATGCGCAAGCTTGCTGTTGTTGCTTTTGTGGGCGTGGTAGCCCAGGCCGTAATCGGCGGAGTCAGGGTGCTCTTTCCCGAGTACAAGGCGCTTATCGCCGTGCCGCACGCGCTTGTCGCTCAGAGCTTTTTCGGCGCGGTCGTGGCGATTGCGGTATTCACCTCTCGGAGCTGGTTTGCCAAACGGGAACTCAGTTTGGATTCCGGAAAGCCCTCGCTGCGAACGCTAAGCGCAGTCACGATAGCTGCGGTGTTGATTCAATTGGTGCTCGGAGCGGGGTTCCGGCATCAGGCTTTTGGCGTCGCCCCGCACGTAGTTGGCGCGATAGTCGTTGCGGGCTTGATCATCTGGACTTCGGTTGTTGTGTTCCAGCGTCACAAGGGCGTCGCTTTTTTGACTCGTCCGGCGCTTCTCGCGGCGATCCTGGTGGTGCTGCAGGTCGGATTGGGCATTTCGGCTTACTTCGCGCGGTTGGCCTCGGCGGACGATCCTCAGCCGCTTGAACCGATGATCTCGTTGACGGTCGCGCATCTTGTGGCAGGCGCGTTGACACTTGCGACCATGATCGTGCTCAACCTCAGGAGTTGGAAAGCACTCGCATCGGCGGAAGTTCCTGGCGATCGGGCGCTCGCGTCAGCGACGAGAAGGGCGATAGCTTAGACTTATGGAATCAATCGCGACACCAGTTGCGGCAGGCGTGGCGGAGCCCGAAGCCAGACCCGGGCTTTCAGCAACCGCGACAGCTTATCTCGAGCTGACAAAACCTCGAATAACTTTCCTGGTAGTGCTGACGGCGGCGGCGGGTTTCTGCCTCGCTTCGGGCAAGATCGACTTCCTCCGGTTGATGAACATGGCGTTGGGAGTCGCGCTGCTGTCCTCGGGGATCTCCACTCTCAATCAATACATCGAGCGTGACCTCGACGGGCTCATGCGGCGAACTCAGGACCGTCCGCTGCCTTCCGGAAGACTGACTTCGCTTGAAGCAGTGTTGTTTGGCGCAGCGCTTTCGACACTCGCAATTGCGTATCTCGCGATAACGGTGAACCTGCTGTCGGCGATGTTGGGCGTAGCGACGCTGGTGGCTTACCTGTTCGTCTACACTCCGTTGAAGACGAGGACAACGCTTTCGACGGTGCTTGGAGCGTTTCCCGGGGCGATGCCTCCGTTTATCGGGTGGGTGGCAGCCCGCGGCGAGGTGACCGTCGAAGCCTGGGTTCTGTTCGCGATTCTGTTTTTGTGGCAATTCCCGCACTTTCTGGCGATTGCCTGGATGTATCGTGACGACTACGGGCGGGCTGGAATAAAGATGCTGCCGGTCGTCGAACCCGAAGGCCGCGTGACCGGTCAGCAGATCGTGGTCTATACGCTGTTGCTGATTCCGGTCAGTCTTTTGCCGGTACTGGTAAACCTGGCCGGCACGGTTTATCTGGTCGGTGCGGCGCTTATCGGAGTTGTGTTTTTGTATTACAGCACGCGGGCGGCGCTGGTGCGAACCACGTGGCAGGCCCGACGGCTCCTGCTTGCTTCGGTGTTGTATCTTCCGATTCTTTTCGCGTTGATGGTGATAAACAGATAGTTTCTGGTTTCTGGTTTCTAGTTTCTGGTTGATGGGTCTGTGTGTCGCCGTACAACCAGAAACCAGAAACCAGAGACTAGAAACCAGAAACCCGAGGGTTCATATGGGCAAGATCGTAGGCTTGTTGATCGTGATACTGACGGTTGCCAGTGTGTGGATGTTCGTGGGGCAGGACACGTGGTGGTTTCCTCG
>JBASRN010000117.1:0-3865 GCA_049273855.1 Blastocatellia bacterium | reverse complement strand
CGAGGAGACTTTGGATCATCGTCGAGAGCCTCGCGGAGTTGACGAATGGTGACTTTGAGGACAGCGTCGCCGACAAACGTCTCTGGCCAGACGGCGTTGAGGAGTTCCTCTTTGGTGACGAGCTGACCCGGACGCGCGAGGAGATAGGTGAGCACCGCGAAAGCTTTCGGTCTGAGCTTAATTGCCTGTGAGCCTCTCCGCAGGCACTCGTTGGTCAAGTCCAGGAAAAAGGGATCGAAGATGATACGTTTTCCAAGCACCACTTCAATTACCAAACGTTACCGAAGTTTTACGCGGAGATTATGACTTAGAGCACGCGCTCCGACTATTGTCTGCTCATGATGGAGGGATGGCAATACAAGGGGGCCTTCGTCATCCAGTTTCGGCCGGAATCCGATATTGAGGCTGGGCGATTCGAGGGCAGGGTTGAGCACATGGCATCGTACAAGGCAACGAGATTTCACTCGCTCGACGAGTTGCTTGGTTTCATCGCAAACGTGCTAACCGAAGTCAAGAACACTGAGCCACTGTAGTCACTCAGTTACAGGATGGTGAGTGCAAACAGGCGGCGATACACTGCATTGAATCCCTACCCTGACCGTTCGACAAGGTTTAAGCATACTCGGCGGTTATGTCGGGTCACCCGATCACTCGTTGTTAATCGGCTTCGCTTCATTACCGAAACATTACCGCACATTTACTACAAGTTTATGACTTCCCTGCCTTGCAAGGACTATCCTCCTCGCGTGATGAAGGATGATTTAGGATCGCAAGTTTCATCATCGAGGCTGCTGATGAGTAACAGTGGAAAGCCGGATGAGCGGAGTGCGTGCTTGTCTGGTTTGGGAAGAGCTTTATCAAGACCGCTCAACGAGAGTTGAGTCTGGCGTGATGACGCTACGTTTTATAGACAATTCAAGGAATAAACGAAGGAGCATGCAACAATGAAGAAACCTATGTTTTTGACCGTGGTAGCCGCCTTTGGCCTACTGTCGGTTATGATGTCAGTCGCAGTTCGCCAGGCCCAGGCGCGTGGCAACACAACGCAGGTGCTTAGCAACACAACGAAGGACTTTGTCCCGCCGATCGTATTCCAGGCAGCCGGGCCAACGATAAGCTCGATTCAGGGCTCAATCGATGACTTCCGTGCTGCTCTGGGGGCGCCTAACAACGGCAATGCGCCAGGTCCGCTCGCAATCGGTCGCCGCGAGATCAACTGGGACGGCGGGAGCAACAACAACCAGACCACGGCGGTCGCCGGGAACCCGTTTGCGGGCTTTCAGGTCACCCGTGGCGCGCTCTTCACAACGCCGGACGGGACCGGGTTCGTGCAGGCTCCAGCTGCCGCCGATCCCGTTCTGTTCCCGCCGGGGGGACTAGCCGGAGTGTTCAACAACCCTACATACGGGACCGTCTTCACCGCGTTCAGCCCCGCGCGGCTCTTCAGCGCCATAGGGAGCAACATCACTGAGGTGGACTTCTTCGTGCCCGGCGGCGGCAACATACGAGCGACAGTCGCGGGTTTTGGCGCGGTCTTCACAGATGTTGACCAGCCGGGTGCCTCGAAGCAAGGAAAGCGTGGGTCCAGCTCACTGATCGAGTACTTCGGCGCCGATGGCGAGCTGTTGTTCACCAGCTTCATCCCGGCCTCGCCAGGCGATGGGAGCCTTTCCTTCTTCGGCATCCTGTTTGAAGACGCCCGCATCGCCCGGGTGCGGATAACGAGCGGCAAAGTCGCCCCGGGGCCGGATGATGCTGCCAAAATAGACATCGTGATGATGGATGACTTTCTCTACGGCGAGCCACAGCCCCTTCCTTAAGTAAGCGGAAGGGAGAGGTGAGGCCTGCGTGTACACGGCAACGACCGTTGTCTTCCCCCAGCGTGCAATGCGCACACGCAGGTCTTGCTTCTGACGTTCCAACCTCAGTCGGACACGACAGCCGTCCAATTGTAGTCACGTTGACCTATTCAAAAAGGAGTGAAATCACTATGCCATTCACTACCGTAAAGGTCATCGAGGGAGTATTCTCGAAGGAACAGAAGACACAGATCATCGAAAAGCTTCGAGCGAAACGAGCCCTTCCCAAATCGCATAGTTCGAGGCAAAGACCAAAGCGACCCCACGACGGACATGGTGGCCTTCCGTGGCAAATCGGAACAGACAACTCTGTATTTTTTTGCAGGCAGCCCGCTCTCTTACAGTGTAGACGGAGAACTGAGAGAGTTACCCACAATCAATGAAATCTGTGGGAGGGTCTATGCGAAAGCTAATCTTGTTTTGCGCAATGATACTTCTAGTGACGGGGGTGTCAGTCCAGGCTCAAAAGGAGAGGGCGCCTAAGCCAATCAGTCCGCCGATAATAGAATTCGACCACAACATCAGCGTGGAGGATGACGCGACGGGGAGCTTTCTGGTCTTCGATCCAAACACAGGAGCGTACAAGTTTCACCGATGCAGCGACGGGTTCGCGATGGACGGAATTGGGTTCGTGAAGGTGGACGGCTGCGCGGTTTACCTCGAAGACATGCAGGTGGATCACAGGGTCCTCGTTTCAGTCAACGAGTGCGCGCAGGAAGCGAAGGCGGCAGTCGAGACCTTCGCGCCAACTCCGGTCCCGCTAGGGTTCACGCCGGTGAAGGAGTATATGAGCGACCGCGATATGCGCGATAACAGCTTGAGCTGCGCGCCAAAAAAGTAAGCCGGTAACCGAATGCGAGGGACAAGGTCGAGGGCCGCTGCGAGTGGAACGCAGCGGCCTTCGCACAAAGGGAGATTATCTGATATTGAAGTCCACTTCGAGCGTCGTCCAATACGGAACCGTTCTTCCGCTCCTGGTCGCCGGTCTAAATCTAATCTGAAACGCGGCGCGAATGGCTTCCTCGTTCAATCCTTCCGGGAGCCCTCTCACAATGGTCACCTGCTTTACAAGTCCGTCGCTGCCTACAAGCACCCGCGCGCGCACCGTGCCTTGAATCTTGTTCTTGCGGGCTTCTTCGGTGTAGTTGGGACGCGGCAGGTTCAAGGCGACCGGCTTTGTGTCAGCCGCCGTGACGACATCACC
Organism: Blastocatellia bacterium; assembly: GCA_049273855.1. Lineage (GTDB taxonomy): Bacteria > Acidobacteriota > Blastocatellia > UBA7656 > UBA7656 > Onstottus_B. The sequence continues at coordinate 802 of JBASRN010000117.1, read as the reverse complement.
ACCCGATCTTCCTCCCGGGCCGTTGTAATCGCCGCCGCCTTCGCCGCCGTGGTTGCCCGGACCGAACCCTGCGTCAACGCCAGGACCAACTCCTCCGTTGATTCCGGAACCGATTCCACCTTTCGAGCCGGGCCCATCCGAGGGCGGAGCGATCACTCCATCAAGCAACCCGGCGGGAATCGACTCGTCGCGCCTGAGATTATGAGCAGGATCGCCAAGCAGCCTCTCGATCTGCGGAAGAGCCGGAGGCTCGATTGTCGGTCTTGTGGTTGGAGCCATGATCGGGTTCTCGGGGGCGAACGGGGGCGGCGCACCGTCAGTTGCCGGAGAATGAGCTTCCCGGCCTCCGCCGCCTCCGCCGTGAGCTTCTTTATCTGACTGCGGCAGCATTGCAATCAGCGTATTGAGCGGCGTGCCGATGAATGATATGTCGCTTTTTGGTGGGACGCCGGCGTGTCTTGTGTTGACGGACCACAGCACAAGCGTCACACCGAAGAGGATCGAATAGAGCACAATCCCTATCGCGAGTCCAAATCTGAAAAGCGCTTTGCGGCGATAACCCCCAGAGGCGTCGCCGCGGATCGCGACAGCAAGGTACTGTTTCGGGTTTGCGCGTAGCTCGCGCACGGCTTCGATGGACTCAAAAGCCAGTCGCTTTATGAGCGATGGCTGGTCTGAGAATGCAGGCAGGCTTAGAACGGCTTCTCGCATGTTCCCTCCAGCAGCCCGGTGCCTTAGCACGGATCAGCAGTGTCAGGCTCGCGGTTACGAGAGGGAGAACCCTCTACCAGTTCGGTTCTCT
>JBASRN010000113.1:0-34223 GCA_049273855.1 Blastocatellia bacterium | reverse complement strand
AGTGGCGCCGGCATGCGGTTCTTACTAACTGATAGACCACCGATCAGACGGGTTTGACGGATTTGCACCGATTTGATCGCTAACGAAACTGCTGTTTGCAAGTTACTACAGCTTTCGCTTGTCAACCACACGGACGGCCTGGTAGTGGTGCAATAGCGTGTTGAGAAGAGTCTCGCCACTAAGTCATCAACGACACGAAGCTTCACAAAGCTTTTCTTTGTGCGGCTTTGTGTCTCAGTGTCTTCGTGGCAGGAGCGGCGGCACCAGGCATCAACACATTATTACCCCACTACCGACGGCCTTGCCTTCGCTTCGCTCGATTTCACGCGGGCCGACAAGCTTTACCTTGCAACTGATTCCAAGCGCGCTCTGGACCTCGAAGCTCAATCGTTTTTCAAGCTGCATCAGGTGTTGTTGATTCCCGTAAACTCCGGCCGGCGCTTCGACCAGCACATCCAGTTCGTCCATGTAGTCGGAGCTTCGATCCACAACGATCTGATAATGCGGCTCGACTTCGCCCACCTGCAACAGCACCGTCTCGATCTGCGAAGGAAAGACATTCACTCCGCGGACGATGATCATGTCGTCGGTTCGACCTACTACCCGTTCCATCCGCGCGCTTGTGCGGCCGCATTCGCAAGTCTCGCGAATCAACCGCGTGCGGTCTCGCGTCCGGTAGCGTATCAGCGGGAGCGCTTCCTTGGTTACGCAAGTGAATACCAGCTCTCCCGTTTCGCCGTCAGGCAAGCGCGTTTCTGCTCAACTGACAACACCTGAGTGAGATGATCGTGTTGGCCCTCTCACCGTCCACCTCATGCCGCTCAGCTTCAGGCGCCGCCCCTATGATAGTTATGCATCCCGCTTCGACGAGCCAATGAATAGCCCTCTCTTACGAAACTCGTCGGTTTGCATTCGCTCACGATTCTTCCGGAAGAATTCGATCTCGCGTGAGAGAGGACGTCCTACAGTTTCGTTGGGCAGGTGAGACTCCGCTTGTGCTCGTGTTTGTGAAAGAGATAGCTCAGACAGCGGGCATCAGAATACGACTGTCAGGCTGCTCAAAGCAACTCATCCGCCGAAATTCCATAGGTCACCTGAAACGAACGCTTAGGACGTAGACGGCGTGTTCTACGGTGCGAGGCTAGTGCTTCTCCCAGACTGCAATTATCTTCATATCGAGGTATTCGATAGAAGGCGGCCTTCATTGTGTCCGAACAAGTGACCGGACACCCCAAAGTACCCTGCGGTTGAGCCCGTAAGCTGTTGAAACTTAAAGTGCGCCCGGCACGACTCGAACGTGCGACCTTTTGCTTCGTAGGCAAACGCTCTATCCGACTGAGCTACGGGCGCGTACTGCTACTGGTGACTCTCAAACGCTGGTGTCAAAACCCGATTATCGCAGACGCTTTCAAATAGTGTCAAACTTAGCAACCATGCAAAACTGATCGCGCCACAAAGACTCGAATGCACCAAGCCGCACTAAGTCAACAAACTCGCGACTCGAGCCACTTCGTGCTGCTTCCGGCCTTGGTGACTTCGCGGCAGGAAGCAGTTCAACAGCCTGCTAGCCCCGCTCACCGCGGAGCCGCCCAGCCGCAGAGAACGCGCTGAGAATTGAAGTTAGGACACGACGCACCAGGCTCTCTCTAACGAATCACCCCAATTGCGAATCAGCACGCTTGCGAATCAGCACGCTTGCGAATCGGCACGCTTGTGAATCAGCACGCTTGTGAATCAGCACGCTTGCGAATCAGCACGCTTGTGAATCGGCACGCTTGCGAATCAGTACGCTTGCGAATCAGTACGCTTGCGAATCAGCACATTTGCGAATCAGCACGCTTGCCTTCGCGCGAACATCAGTGCTAGAAGAGCCGTCATGCCACCAAATGCCAAGGCTGCCGTTGCGAAGCCCGATGATCAAGCCGCCGACGCAGATCGTCTCGCTGCGGAGAACGTCCCTTATATCATACAGAATCTAAAATCCGTCTACGGCAAGCCAAGGCCTGAACTCGAACTCGATCCCCTCGATGTCTTGATCGGGACAATCCTCTCGCAGGCAACTTCAGATACGAATAGCTATCGCGCCTTCGAAAGCTTGAAGCGACGTTTTCCTACCTGGGAACAAGCACGTCGCGCGCGAGTCACCTCTATCGAAGCCGCCATTCGTTCGGGCGGACTCGCGCGGCAGAAGTCGAAGAGGATTAAGAACCTGTTGAACCAGATCTATGAACAACGAGGCTCGCTCGACCTTTCATTTTTGAAAACCGCGCCGCTCGACGAGGCGAGACAATTTCTCGCGAGCTTTAAAGGCATCGGTCCGAAGACTGTCGCTTGCACGTTGCTGTTTGCGTGCAACCGACCCGTCTTTCCGATAGACACGCACATATTTCGTATCGCTCGACGACTCGCGCTTATTCCCGAGCGTTGCTCAGACGAGCAAGCTCACGATTTGATGGAGCAGATCATTCCGGCCAGCCGCTACTTCGAAGTTCACATCAACCTGATTCGCCACGGCCGAAAGGTGTGCCGCCCGCACGATCCGCTCTGCGAAGAATGTTGTTTGGTCGAGTACTGCGAGTACTATGGTTGTGGTTAGTGGTCAGTGGTTAGGTGGTCAGTGGTTAATAGGCGGGGACCGGGGACGGAACGAATGAATTCGTTACTACGAGGGTGGGGCTGTCGTTGCTCCGGATGAGCGTCGCTCAGGACACTGACAACTAACCACTAGCCACTGACCACTAACCACTGCCTTCGTGAAGCCTATGTGCGGACGATTTGTCAGAAAGCTCTACGCAGGAACCATCGCGGACGAATTCGACGTCGATGAAGTCGAGGCGGAACTCCCGCCCAGCTACAACGTCGCGCCGTCTCAACAAGTCGCCGTCGTGATGACGGACGGCAAGAAGCGGCTCGTCTCGATGAAGTGGGGGCTTATACCCGCATGGTCGAACGACCCGTCTATAGGCAACCGCTTGATTAATGCGAGAGCCGAAACCCTGATAGAGAAACCGAGCTTCAGAGAAGCGTTCACGCGGCAGCGGTGTCTTGTGATTGCGGACGGTTTCTACGAATGGCAGAAACGCGGCCGCACAAAGCAGCCTTACTTTATCCATCTGAAAGCCGAGCGGCCCTTTGGGTTCGCCGGGCTCTACGATGTGTGGACTTCACCCGAGGGTGAACTGATCACCACCTGTACGATCATCACCACTGAGCCAAACGAGATGATGAAGACTCTGCACGACCGAATGCCGGTGATTCTTGCGAAGGAGTTCGAAGACCGCTGGCTTGACCCGTACAATCCGGACCAGGCCTCGCTGATGCAGATGCTCAACCCTTATTCGGCAAGCGAGATGGAAATGCACACGGTCTCGGCTATGGTGAACTCAGTGGCCAACGACTCGCCGGAGTGCATTCTGCCGGCCGCTCCGTTAGGTCAGCTCGCGTTGTGGTGATGGGGGAAGGACCACTGACCACTAACCACTGACCACTACCCCTGACCACCGGCCACGTCCGTGTGCTAGAATTCTGCACTTATGAATCCGACGCGCGAGATGACAATAGGCAGCTTCAACATCACGCCCAACCTTGTGCTGGCGCCGATGGCAGGGGTCACCGACTCGTCGTTTCGGCGTTTGATCAAGGAGCTTGGCGGCGTCGGCCTGATCGTGACCGAGTTCATCTCGGTCGAGGCCATCACTCGGGGCAACATGCGAACGCATCGCATGATGAAGTTCCTGCCCGAAGAACGCCCGCTTTCGATTCAGATCTTCGGCCACAGCGAAGGGAGAATGGCGGCGGCTGCCCAGATCATCGAGGAGAGCGGCGCTGATATCGTAGACATAAACTGCGGTTGCCCGGCCAAGAAAGTAGTAAACGGGGGCGGCGGATCTTCACTGCTTCGTGATCTGCCTCAGCTCGAAAAAATACTGCGCCGCGTTCGCCGCACGATCAAGATCCCGCTGACGATGAAGATCCGCAGCGGCTGGGACGACTCGTCGATCAACGCCGTCGAGGTCGCGCGAATAGTCGAAGACTGCGGCGGCGACATGGTTGCGATTCACGGCCGCACGCGAATGCAGGGCTACAGCGGAAGGGCTAACTGGGAGACTATCGCCGCGGTTAAACAAGCCGTGTCGATTCCGGTGACGGGATGCGGCGACATCACCACTCCCGAGCAGGCGATTGATCGACTGACCGAGACCGGAGTCGACGCGGTCATGATCGGACGGGGCGCGATCGCAAGCCCGTGGATCTTCCGGCAGACTTCGGAGTTGATGCGCGGCGATACGCCTTATCAACCCCCGCTGGAGGAGAAGCAGCGAGTGCTTCATCGCTTTTACGAATTGATGCGTGACGAAATGCCGGAGCGCGGACTGACTGGAAAGCTCAAGCAGATGTGCGGGTATTTTACGCATGGGCTTGCGGGCGGAGCGCGGCTTCGCGAGCGGGTATTTCACTCGCAGACGGTTCAGGAGATATACGATCAGATAGACGACTATTTCGCGTCGATGATCGAGCGCGGAGTTCCGCCTGATGCCCAGACGCGAGAGGAACGCGAGTTCGTCGATCCGAGACCGCGAGATCCGAAGAACGCAGAGTTCACCCACACGGCGCCGAGCGCACTCATCTGATTCCTGGCAGTCCTCTAGATTGAGAGTTCTTTCTGGGCTAAGTGGGCGGAAACCTAGTTTCCTCTAAGAGGCCCGAACCAGACCCTGCCATCGTAGACTTCGGGTTCGCATCCAGCTTCGCGGGAACTGCCAAACACACGATGACACTGGACGAACTGCGTGTGTTTCTGACTGATGGCCATCATCCCATTGTTTTCGTTGATCTCAGCCCTATTGATGGGATCGAAGAGGTTCACGCGGTCGTCGTTGTTGGCGCCAGTCAGAATCAGATAATCGTGCTCGACCCGCTCAAGGGAGAGCGTTCGCTCCCGCTTCAAGCGTTCAATACAGCGTGGGCAATGCGACACAACCTGGTGATCATCGTCGAGCGCTAAGCATGCATGACTGCTTCACTCGCGTCGGCGTTGGAGCTCGACTACTGCTTTCGTGCTATAATCCCGCCGCTCGCTAACCGTATAAGTTTCAAAGAGTGGAGTCCTGCTGATGTCATCGCCCCAGCCAGCTTACCCCAACATGCATGTCAAGGGGGGACTGCTTAGAGCACGCCTCCTGTTTATGATGCTAAACCATGGGCCGGACCTCTGGGCGCGCGTTCTTACGGCTATCCCCGAGGAAGACCGCACCGTGTTTCAAGAGATCGACGTCGACGGTTGGTATCCGCTAAGCACACTCGATCACGTCGACCAGGCGATAGCGAAGGAGTTGGGTGGCGACGAGGAGAAAGTCTTCGACAGCCTTGGCGAGTTCTCGGCGACTTCCGCGCTGTCGGGCCCGTACAGCAGCCTGGTGAACCCCGACATCCACAGCTTCCTGTCGCAATCGGCAATGATTCATCACGCCTATCAAGACTTCGGTTCGGCTTCATACGGGCCGTTGAGCGACACCAGCGGACTCTTGACGATCAACTACGAAAGCGCGCCACCGCCGAGCTTTTGTCCGAGCGGCTCGGCCTATTTTCGCCACGCGGTCGAGCTGTGCGGAGCGCGCTCGGCGCGAATCACACACACACGCTGCCGCGCGCGCGGCGATTCGGTCTGCGAGTTCTACGTCACCTGGCAACCGTAAACCACCTTCGAAATCGGAGAACAATAAGCACGCCCAGCACAGTTATGAGTAACAACGGTGAACCTTTGTTTGAAGCATTTTTAAACAGGCACGATGAACAAGCGTGGGACGAAGTCATTCGCGCGCTCGAGCCTTCCATTCACGAAGTCGACCAGGCCGCCACTCGAATCTGGTTTTACTTCTTTCCGCTCTCGCTTGCTCGCGCGTTGCAGCAGGCCGAAGACCCGGAGCAGCTCGCTCGCAAGCTCCTGCTAAAGGGGCGTTACCTGCTCAAAGACCAAATCAATTCGTCCCACAAGTTCCTATACGGGCACCGCTACTGGCCCGAAGCCAAATCGGCAGTCGCTACGCTTGCCGCGTCGTCGGGCGCGCCCGCAAGTCTCGACCTCGCTGCCCAGATACGAGACATCGCGCGCGAGGTCGCCGGCCGGGTCAAAGTCGAGGAGTCACTGCTTGTGGGAATCACCGCGGTTGCGTTTATGACCTTGCAACAAGTCGGCGCAACGGCGTTTAAGACCTCGGCCGCCGTGCCGAAACGATCCAGCGCGAAAACTCCCCGGCAGATACTTGGCGAACGGGCGCGCGACGATAAGCAGGGTCTATTGAGCTTTCTCAAGCCTGACAAGATTTTCACCGTCACGTTTGACGAGAGCGATCCCGAAGCGCGATTCAAGCTGATCAGCACGCAGCACATCACGACCGCGGCGGCCGGGGACAAGCGCGCGTACTACGAGCGCGAGCCGCGTTGTATTGTCGGCGAGGGTCCGATACCGGTCGAGTGCCGTTCGGCTTCCTGCGGAACGTGCTGGGTCGGAGTGCTGGGCGGCGCCGACAAGCTTTCAGAGGTTCTCGAACTCGAGAGCCGGCGGATCAAGGAGTTCGGTTACATCGACACCGGCGAGCCGAAGCCGCTGATAAGACTGGCGTGCCAAGCGCAAGCTTACGGCGCGGTGTCGATTGTGATCCCGCCGTGGAACGGAGTGTTCGGCAAGTACTTCCGCGGCTACAAGAGCTTACTCGAAGAGGCTGAACAGGCTTCGGGCACTTAGGTTTATGCACGTCCTGGTGATTGGCGGCACGGGGTTTATTGGACAACACGTTGTGCGACGGCTGATTGAAGCCGGCCACGTTGTAACCGTCTTTCATCGCGGGCAAACCAATCCTGATCTGCCGGGCGCAGTCCACCGAATCTCCGGCGAGCGTCATCATCTACAATCTTTCAAGGCGGAGTTCAAACACGCTGCGCCCGATGTAGCGCTCGACATGATTTGCTACAACGAACAAGAAGCGGCGGACCTGGTGAGCGCGCTCGGCTCCGAGTGTGGGCGCCTCGTTGTCGCAAGCAGCATGGATGTGTATCGAAGCTACGGCCGGCTTCTTGGTTTAGAACAGGGACCGCCTGAAGCACAGCCGATGAACGAAGATTCGCCGCTGCGAGAATGCCGATACCCGCACCGGGCAATCTCTAAATCATCGCAGGACTTCGCAGCCACCTATGACAAGGTACTAGTCGAGCGAACCGTCAACGACGCCGTAAAGTCGCGGGCCACGATCTTGAGACTGCCGGCGGTGTACGGCCCCTGCGACAAATACCACCGAGCATTCGAGTACTTGAAGAGAATGGACGACGGCCGAGAGAACGTTCTCCTTGAAGAGAGTCGCGCGCGATGGCTATGGACTCGCGGCTACGTTGAGAACGTCGCCGACGCGATCGCGCTCGCGGTAACGAATCAGCTAGCGAAGGGTCGAGTCTACAATGTCGGCGAGCCGGACGCGCTAACCGAAGCGGACTGGGTTCGAAGCATCGGTCTGGCGGCGGACTGGCGAGGTGACGTGGTGGTTCTTGCGCGAGAGAAGATGCCCGCGCACCTGACCGTGCCTTACAGCTTCGAGCATCAGATGCAATGCGACACCAATCGAATTCGGCGCGAGCTGGACTACGTCGAGCGAATCTCTCGGAAAGAAGCGATGCGACGGACCGTAGAGTGGGAGCGTGCCCACGCGCCTGATCAGATCGATCCGGCGAGCTTCAACTACGAAGCGGAAGACGCAGCGCTCGAGCGCTGACTCCTCGTGGAGTGTTTCTTTTCTCGAAGTCATCAAGCGACCGCATCCGGCAGTTCATCGCTTCGCAACACGAACAGCCATTCTCTTCTTTAGGCGGCCGAATAAGCTACTAGCCTGACTGGGCTACCCATTCACCCGCGCGCTTCAGCAGCGCTTTGCTGCTGCCTGGGGCACATTCTATAATCGGTTTCTTATCGTCGACAGTTGAGACTAATGCATGGAGTTCATGCTTTAGCCTGGTCGTTCTCATCTCGCCAGGCAACACCAAGCTAGCCTGAACGCCATGCTTCTGCGATGGAGGACTGATGAAATCGAAGCTAACGGCTCTAGCTCTGTGCGTAAGTCTGGTGGCCGCCATGCCGATCGCCGCGCAGCAACCTCCCACCGACATCAACGCGCGGATTCGAAGGGAGGAGACCGGCAACTCGCAGATCATGCGAACGATGCATTTTCTGACCGACCTCTATGGCCCGCGACTCACCGGTTCGCCCAATCACAAAGCCGCGGCCGAGTGGGCGGTCAGGCAGATGACCGCGTGGGGCTTCGACAACGGTCATCTCGAGCCGTGGGACTTCGGGCATCCGGGCTGGTCGAACGAGCGCTTCTCTGGTTTCATCAACTCGCCAGTCAGGGACACGCTAACCTGCGAAGTGCTCGCGTGGACTCCCGGAACCAACGGCCCGGTGACTGCGCAGGCTTACCAGATCATGCTGCCCGACAAGCCAACTCAGGAAGAGCTGACCTCTTATCTGGCGACACAGAAGGACAGGCTGAAAGGCAGAATTGTGCTCGCAGGCAAGCACCAGAACGTGCCGATCACCCTCGATCCATCCGCACGACGGCTGGACGACAAGGAGGCGAGGGAGCGCTACGACCCTAACAATCCCAACGCTGGTGTGTTCGGCGCCAGACCTGGCGGTCCCCGGCAACGTGAGGAGGAGCAGCCGGGGAAGCTGACGGCGCGGCAGATCGATGAACAGCTCGACGCGTTCCTGGTTGCGAACGGCGCGTCGATAAGAGTCAACGACGCGGGCCGCGAGCATCGTCAGATACGCGCCTTCAGCAACCGGACCTACGACCCTTCGAAAGCGCTTCCGACCGTGGTGATGAGCAACGAAGACTATGGCCGCATCACACGCATTCTCGCCGGCGGCACGCCGGTCCAGCTCGAATTCAGCATCGTCAATCGCTGGTATCCGGAAGGCAAGACTTCGTACAACGCTATCGCCGAGATTGCGGGCACTGACAAGAAAGACGAAGTGGTGATGGTGGGCGGGCACCTCGATTCGTGGCACGCGGCAACCGGGGCTACGGACAACGCAATCGGCTGTGCGGTGATGATGGAAGCGGCGCGCATTCTGAAAGCGATCGGCGTCAAGCCTCGGCGAACGATTCGCGTAGCGCTGTGGAGCGGCGAGGAGCAAGGCTTGTTGGGGTCGCTGGCTTACGTGAAAGAGCACTTCGGATCGTTCGAACAGCCGAAGCCGGAGTTCGACAACCTTGTGGCTTACCTTAACATCGATTCAGGCACCGGACGCGCTCGCGGCGCCCGCGTGTTCGGACCTCCCGAGGCCGCGACTGTGCTGCGTGAAGCGCTCGCGCCGTTTGCAGACCTCGGCGTGATGGGCGCTATCGCGACTAAACGCCGGGAGCTCGGCGGGTCGGACAACACTTCGTTTAGTCAGGCAGGATTGCCGGGAATCGGTATGGGTCAAGATCCGATCGAGTACGGCTCGGCGACGTGGCATACCAATCTCGACAGCTATGAGCGCATTATCGAAGACGACGCGAAGAAGTCAGCCATTGCGATAGCGGCAGCGGTGTATGCCGTTGCGATGCGCGATGAGATGCTGCCGCGCTTCACCAGGGAGAACATGCCGCCAGTTCCAGCCAGACCCGCTTCGGCCAACCAGACTCCGACACCGCGTTAGGGTTCAGGGTTTAGGGTTCAGGGTTTAGGGTTTAGGGTTGAGGGTTTAGGGTTCAGGGTTTGGAGTTCGGGGTTCAGGGTTCCGGGTTTAGGGTTCCGGGTTTGGGGTTTAGGGTCCTCGACGGTTCAAGGCTCACGATTGGCCTCCCGGTTTCAAAACCCTGAACCCCGAACCCTAAACCCGGAACCCTAAACCCAAAACCCGGAACCCTGAACCCCGAACCCTGAACCCTGAACCCAGACCCTGAACCGATTCGCGGAGCGAAAGACTATGAGCGAGATCAAACGAATTAAATCTCAGCTTCGTCGGGCGTTTGAAGGCGAAGCGTGGCACGGGCCTTCTGTGATGGAGCTGTTGAAGGACGTGACGGCCGAGCAGGCTGCAGCGCATCCGATCGAGGGCGCGCACAGCATTTGGGAGCTTGCGCTTCACATCGCGACGTGGGAACGATTCGTACGGAGAAGGATCGCCGAGACGGCCGCGCTCGATCCGACCGACGAAGAGAACTTCCCGGCGGTCCAATACACAAGCGAGGAAGCATGGCGCGCAGCAGTTGAAGAGATCAAACTCGCTCACGCTGCGTTGCTGGAAACGGTCGCGGGTCTCGAGGAGGCGGCGCTCGCGGAGATCGTCCCCGGCAAGCCCTATTCGGTTTACTTCATGCTTCACGGAGTCATACAGCATGACTTGTATCACGCCGGGCAGATCGCATTGCTGAAGAAGGCGGTGGTGAGTGGGTAGGGGTTAGTGGTCAGTGGTCAGTGGTCAGTGGTTCGCAGCGAATGGCTGGGTGTTGGTGGACCCTCGTTATAACAAGTTTCCGGCCACTGACCACTAACCACTGGCCACTACCCACTGGCTGACGGGTCACCGACCACCAGCACGGGTGGCCGCGTCAGTAATTACTTTAATGAGCGCGCTTGCGGGAGCGAGTCCATAGGCACGCGTCCAATAATTCGCGCGCTCATTCCACACCAGGACCATTGGTGTATGATCATTCCTGTCGCCGACATTCGCACCCAGCGCTTTTAGCAAGAAACTGATCTCTTGCCTATCGCCGGTGACAAACGTCCATCCTGGCCCGGCCTTGAACCTGGCAGAGAATGTCTTCAGTCTTTCCGGCACATCCGTCGCCGGATCGACGCTGATCGAGATCAACTGCACGTCGCGGCCCACTCGCTCACCCAGTTCCTGTTGCACCTTGCGGAACGTGGCTGTAAGCGGCGGGCAGATCGTCGTGCACGTGGTGAAGATGAAGTTGATCGCAACAGTCTTGCCCTTGATCAGGTCGGAGTAGAAGTTCAACTTCCTGCCATCCTGATCCTGGACGAGTACGTTGGGCAATCTGATGCCAAGCGTCGAGCTATCAGCTTTGCCTGGGTACTCGGCTGCCTCCTCTCGTTTAGTTTCAACTTCCGCGGGCACCAGTTTCATTCGACACTTGGGACACGAGGCAGCGGAACCAGACTTGATCTCCGGGTGCATGGGGCAGACAAACTCAATCGCATTCGACTGCCACGCCCGGATTGTCGAGGCTGCATGACCGGGGCGCGGCGTGGCCGACAAAGCGACCGCAGCCGCCAAGCTCAAGAGCAGGCCGATCCTCCTGATCATCTCTCTATCCTTCGCTGATCCATGGTTTGTCTCAATCCAATCGCAGCCATCCTGTAACGGATCTGAATTGCCTTCTGGTTTGATCAGGCGTGACGATATAGGCTCCTAAAGCGCCTATCCGGCGATCCCGTCCAAAGCCGATTCTTGGCATAAACCCGGTATCGAAGTCATAGAGTCCTTCCAGAGTCGTCACTAGTTTTTCCCGGGTCACGGCCCTGCCTGCAAGCTTCAGTCCTTGCCCCAGAACCTTCGCTGAACAAAGAGCCGCAATCTGCGACGCCATCTGAGCTCTGGACAAATTATGGCCCTCAGCCAGCGCAAGATATTCTGAGGTTCCCGCTTTCGTTTGATCGGAAGGCAAGCTCGGAAGCGCCAGGAACAGTCTGTTCTCCCATGCGCCGCCCAGCTCGAACAGGTTATTTGAAGCCAGCGATCCGGGAATAAGGAACACCGGCCTCCACCCGGTTTGGTCAGACGCCTTTGCAATCAGCTCTGCTTCACGACCGGAAGAAAGAAGGAGCACTAAACCTTCCCCGGCGCTCTTCAACTTCTGCGTCAGGCCAGTGGAACCAAAGCCTTCACTTCGGCCATTAACCGCGGTCACTGTCCCCCAACCGGATTGGCGACAGTACTGCTTAAGGGCTTCAACGACCTCGGCGGAAACGGATTCCTGCGAATACACGATTGCGATACGGGATTGAGAGCTTCTCAATTCTTTCCGGCTGTAATCAATCAGCGCTCGGGCTTGCTGTTGGACGCCTGATAGAAGATAGAAAGTGTGCCGGCTCGCGGGATAACCGGTTTCAGCGACGGCGGTCAAAGGGCCAACCAACGGAACCTGGCTTCTTTCACAGGCTGCTACTATCTCCTTCTCGGCACCGTCGGTCAGCGCGGCTACCAATGCGATTGGCCGCGTTTCTTTGATGAGCTTTTCGACGTTGGCCACAGACTCGGCGGGGCTGCTACCAAGTTCTGCCACGCCGAGTTCGATCCTGCGATTGTAAATCCCACCCTGCTTGTTTACCTCGTCGAAGTATGCGGCTAATACTGACTTTATTGCCCGCCCCGATTCGGCGAGAGGGCCCGTTGCCGGCAAGACCGTGCCGATCCTGATGGTGGAATCCGACAGACCGGGATCGCTCTCTCCTCCCAACCGTTTTAGATAAGCAATCAGCGCGTGGATATCCTCTCGGGACATCTGGAACCGAGGCATAGCGACATGGAGCTTGTTTCCGGCCGGGTCAATTCCCATGCATACGGCCCGCACAAGCAGCTTCTCAGTATAGAGAGGATGAGTTCTGCCGCTGGAATGAGTGACGCCGTATGGCTTGGTCAGCGCCTCCCACGTAATGTCTGATGGAACGACGCCGCCTTCCGGCTTTCCTTTGCCGTCTTCTCCGTGGCAGTTGGCGCAGGCCATCAGTGCGCCGGACGTTTCGGTAGGCGGATCCCCGATCACCGCCTTGATCGGTGGACCGGAGGAGGGCGGGACACCAAAGTAAATCTCTTTACCGCGGTGTTCCTGTAACGACAAGGGGCCAGTCTGAGGACGGGGCTTCCCCGGCGCCTGCGCAAAGATAGTGACAACAGAGATCGCGATTAATGCCGTGAAACGCCTCATAGCCGATTCAGCTCGTTCAGAGTTCAAGCTTCAGCTTGCCGACCTTGAACTCTGGCTTTTCCCTCAGCTAAGGCAAGTTAAGGCTATGAACTCTGAACTGTTATTTTCCCTTCTCGCCCTTGTCGTTCAAAACGCTGTCGACGATGGGGATCAAGGACTCACTCGCCGCCAGACTGAAGGCCTTCTTCCAGAGCCCAGTCTTCTCATTGCCGATGATCATTATGTTCTTGTGGTTCTCTCGGGTCTCGACGTAATTCCCGAGCTTCATCAGGGCAACCTTAACATTCTCTGGTTTGCCGCTGAGGAAAAACCACCCGGGCTTCGCTTTGAACTTCCTGGCGTATTCCTGCAGCCTGGATACTGTGTCGGTAGCCGGGTCGACGCTGATCGAGATCATGTATGCGTCCTTGCCGAGCCTGTCCCCAAGCCAGTCCTGTATCTTCGCCAGGTTTTGATTCATAGCCGGGCACGCATCAGTGCAGGATGTGAAGAATGGTATGAGGATGACAGTTTTGCCTCTAATCAAGTCGCTGTACAATCGCATTTCCTGGCCGTCTTGATTCACAAGCACGACATCGGTGAAATACATCCTGGCGGCTGACTCTTCCTGTACGTTTCGTTCTTGCGCGGCTGCTTTGCGGGAGGGCGAGCAATCGCCCGGAAACGGCAGCGTTCCTAAAAGCATAACCGTCGCTGTACCACGGGCTAACCGAGGGATCATAATCTTCATCGGACCCCTCCCTTTAGACACGTTTACCTGCATTCCTCCCCGTATGACAGACGTTCCCTGGAAGTCGATTGTGAACCTTTAGTCTCGACCGGGTCCCGCTTCGACCGCAGACACGACCTCAAAGCTCGGTGATTTCGAAGGTACAGAATTCACAAGAGGCCCTTCAAAATCGTCTTTAGGACTGGCGGCAAATCTCTGTGCATTCATTACCCGTGGACGCAGCGATCATTTTAGCCGCTTATCGTTGCGAAACTCCGTGCGATGGATTGGTGCGAAGCCAATTCCGCGTGATTTGCCGGCTCACCGTCTCCCAAAGCTGATTTTAATTCATATGGAGAGAATTTCGCTCGTTGGAACGTTGATGAGGCCCCCTTCATCATGGGGCGATGAATTGACCGCGCTGGAAGACTCGATTGAATGTCTCGAAGTAAGAGCCGATCTCACAGGTGATTTGAAGCCCGAGTGGCTCCGGAGCCGCTTCAAAGGGAACCTGCTGTATACGCTCCGAAGCGGTGAAGAGGGCGGGCAGTTCGAAGGATCATCGGAAGAACGGCGGCGGCGGCTTAATCAAGCCGCGCATGGTTATGATCTGATCGACCTCGAGGGTGAACGCGACCTCGGGTCCGACCTGATGAGCTGCATTCCACCGGAAAAGCGTTTGATTTCGTGGAGTGGAGGTTCCGCCAGCTTCCGAGAACTGGGTGATCAAATCCGAAAGATCACGGCAACGCCGGCGCGGCTTTATAAACTCTCATCAACGGCAAGGAGCGCAAGCGACGGGCTTACGGTGTTAACCGTGCTGCGGTCGATCAATCGAAGGGATGTGATTGCATTTGCAACCGGGCAAGCTGGATTGTGGAGTCGGCTGCTGGCGCCTCACTTCGGAGCGCCGTTGGTGTTTGGCGTTGTGGAACGGCGCCAGGACGGGTTGGGCGAGCCGACAATCTGGCAGCTCATCGAGGACTACGGTCTGCCGAGTTTGCCTCACCTGGGGGCGCTCTACGGAATAGTCGGCAGTACTGTCTCTCACTCCCTCTCACCTCGCCTGCACAATGCGGCGTACCAGGCGCTTGGCTTCCCGGGTCTATTTGTGCCTTTTCAGGAGGATTCTTTTTGTGACTTCTGGCGCGACATGATTCAAAGCGAACAGCTCGAGGTGCTGCGAGCTTCGATCAAGGGTCTGACCGTTGCTTCCCCACACAAGGAGACAGCTCTGGACTCCGCCGCTTCCATCACCTCGATGGTCCAGCGAGCGGGCGCAACAAACATTTTCATCAGGAACGGCAAAGGCTGGAAAGCCGACACGACTGACCCGCAAGGGGCCGTAGTCGCGTTGGTTGAGCGTGGGATCGACGTCAGACGTGAGAGGGTCGCAGTCATCGGATGCGGTGGAGCCGGTCGTGCCGTGGCGGCTGCGCTGGACTTGCATGGAGCCGATGTCACTCTTGTGAACAGAGGCCTGGACCGCGGCCGCCGAGCGCAGGACCTCCTCGCCTTGCCCTTCATCCCGCTTGCGGAATTCTCCGCCGACAACTACTCGACGCTGGTTAATGCGACACCGGTAGGTCGAAACGGTGACGCGCTACCGTTCGATGTGAACCGAATGCAAACGGGCGGCATCGTCATCGACCTCACCTATGGCCCGGAAGTTACGCCATTGATCGCCCGAGCTCTTTCCGTCGGCTTGCAGGCAGTCAATGGGCTCGAGGTTTTGCTGATCCAGGTGCTTCACCAGTTCCGGCTCATGACGGGCCTGGAGATGCCGATGGAACTGGCGCGCGAGAGGCTGGGATTGCGATCCATAGAGCTGGTCGCGTCACGCTAGCAAGCCCCAAAGAACCTGACACTTGATTGCGAAAGGACCGAAGCGAATGCAAGCACTGAAATACGTTCGAGCCGAGGACAACCTGGAGGCGGGAAGCGGAGCCCCGGCGGAAATCGACCCGACACCGCTGCTGGGAGAATGGGTCAACACCAACACCGCGACCAGGGGAATAGAGAAGGTCGTCATCCACCGCGACGGTGACGATGTCTTCATTCGAGTGTTCGGAGCCTGGTCTCCCTCGCCCTGCGACTGGGGAGAGGCAAGAGCGGATGTGCTGTATTCCACCGGCGTGCAATCTTCGGATGTTATGGCCTTCAGTGCCGCGTACGACTTCGGGTTCCTTGAGACCCGGCTCGAGGCGAATCTCAGCCTCGGTCTGCTGGTCATCGCGAATCTAAACACGTTCCGGGACGGCAGCGGCCGCTCAAACTACTTTTCGCGAGAGTTCTTTTATTATTCGAAGGCGATACCGGAGCAGGCTAAGAGAGCGACGCGCGTGGACTCGATGCGAGCAATGAGATTTGAAGATCACCCCGACACCCAAGAGCCCGTGGAGCCGGGCTCAATTGACTCCAGTCCCTTCATGGGCGACTGGTTATCGACCAACAGCAACACGCGAGGAATCGCGAGACTTGTGATAACCGCGGACGACCACGATGGATTGATCATTCACGCGTTTGGGGCGTGCGCTCCTCCGTTTTGCGACTGGGGTGAGGCCCGGGGCGGCGTGTTTGCCGACGGAGTAACGTCGAAGCGGGGCCTGGCCTTCAGCGCCGTCTATGATTTCGGCTTCAAAGAGACTTATTTGCAGGCAAAGGTGAAGAAAGGTGTGCTGGTCGTCGCCAACCTCAACAGGTTCAAAGATGGCAGCGCCCGCTCAAACTACTTCTCGCGAGAGTTCTTTTATAGGGCGCCGGCCAAGAAGGCGCCACTGTGAAGAGGTCAATGATTCCAGTCGAGTCGCGGCTGGCGCTCGTGCGGGGTGAGGTGAGGAAGGGACTCGGCGTATGCTCAACTTAGACTTAACTCCCGATCAGGAAGCCTTGATCGACCGGTTCTCGATACTAGCGCGCGAAAACTTCGCCCCACGGGCCGCATACTACGATCAGACCGCCACGTTTCCCAGCGAGGACTTCCAGGACCTTTTCAGCGCGGGACTCAATGCGCCGACCGTTGGGAAGGAGTATGGAGGGCTGGGGTTGGGTCCGCATCGAGGGGATGCTTTCACGCTTTGGATGATCACCAAGCAGATCGCCAAGGCGGACCTCTCGCTGGCGCGATGCTGGGAGGGGCACGCGAACTCGCTCGTTCTGCTTGACGGAATTGCAAGCGAAGCGCAGAAGGCGCTGTGGTTCGAAGGAGTCGTCCAACGCGGAGATAAATGGGTTGCCTGGAGCGGCGAGCCTCAATCGCGGACGCCCGGCGAATTGATGAAATTCGGCACTAATGTCGAGAAGGTCGAGGATGGTTTTCTGGTCTCCGGCACGAAGGTGTTCTCAACCAGCGCGACGGGCGCACAGTGGGCGATACTGCTTGTCAGCCTCGACGGGCCGGGCGGAATCCGTCACGCGAGCGGCTCTCTCGATTCGCAATTGATGCTTGCGTGCGACCTGTCTGACCCCTCTGTGACGGTTGACGGCACGTGGTGGGACCCCATCGGGATGAGGGCGACGGTCAGTCATCTGGTGCGGTTCAACCGGACGTTCATCCCTAAGACACACGTGATCGGCTGTCCCGGCCAATACATCAGGGAGGGTTGGCAAACCTGTTTCATCCCACACTATGCCGCGACCTTCCTCGGCGCCGCGGAAGCCGCCTGCGAGTTTGCCGTCGAGTATGTCACCTCGCAAAGGAAGGGCGGAGATCCCTACGTCCAGCACCATATCGCGGCGATGTCAATAAACGTCGAGACGGCGCACCTGTGGTTGCGTCACGTCGCCCGCATGTGGGAGGCGGGAAGGCGCGAGGAAGCCCAGATAGCAGGCAGTCGGGCTCGCCACGTAATAGAGCACCTGGCCGAAGACACCGTGAAACGTTGCATCAGGGCTTGCGGAGCGCGTTGTCTGAACCGGCCGAGTTCGCTGGAACGGATTTATCGGGATTTGTCTTTTTATGTCCGTCACGACAATGACGATCACATCCTGGCCATGATTGGAAAGTCGCTGCTGGGCGAGTCCCACGACGCGTCATTCTACAAGCCGTGAACTGAACCACAGGGTTCAAAGCGGGCGGAGGGCCGAACCAGTCGTGCACCCTGAGAAAAGGAAATTCAGTCTTGGAATATGGGGACTCGGATTCGGGTTCTTCGTTTTCTACACACCATATAGTGCGTTGACGAAGGCCATCTCAAACGGCCTGCTGTCGGCTGATAAGAAACTGGTGTATGGTACCGAGCTGCTGCCCGTCTCCGTTATGGCTACTGTGGTGATGATGTTCGGCATCATCACGGTTGCGAGATGGTGGAAGTACGCGGGCCGTCGAGAATTCTTCGGTCTGAGCATACCGTTTCCAAATCGATGGACGTTTCTATCAGGGCTGTGCATCGCAACCATAATTGGCACTACAACGCTCGCCTTCTCCTTTAGTGGAATGTCAATCGTCCTTGTGTTGGTGCTTCTTCGCGGCGGTACGCTGATAATTGGCCCAATAGTTGATCTCTCGCTCAGACGAAGAGTGCGCTGGTTTTCCTGGACGGCGATGGTGGTTAGCCTGCTCGCCCTGTTTGTCGCTCTCGCCGATGTCTCGAATTACAAGCTGAGCTTGTTTGCGATTCTCAACATTGTGGCTTATGTAATGGCCTATTTCTTTAGGCTTCGCATCATGACGAGGCTTGCCAAAACAGACGACAAGAGAATAACTCTGGGATATTTCGTCGAGGAACAGATTGTCGCAACGCCGATGTTGCTAGTTGCTCTGGCGACGCTTGCCACCATCGGGACAGGTGAGATCCTGATGGGATTTCGGCATGGGTTTACAACCTTCTTGAGCAGCGACGTTGTCGTCCCTGCGCTGCTTGTTGGCGTGTTTTACGCGGCTCTTTGTGTTTGCACAACCCTGATCTTTTTGGACCGTCGAGAAAACACTTTTTGCGTACCTATGCACTGCGGTTCCAGTATGCTATCGGGTCTGGTGGCATCCTGGGCGCTGACTATCCTCTACCATCAAGCGTCGCCAAGCGCGGCGCAGCTCGCGAGCGCAGGCTTGATAACCGTCGCGCTGTTGTTTTTGTCGCCGCTCCACCACCTTGGATTCTATCTGCGCAAGCTCAACAGAGCCCTTGCGGGGGCGTTCCGGTGGTCGAGGCCGAGCTTGAACGACCAGGTGCGAGGGGAGGTGCTTTCGTCAATCCTTGAGCCATCTTCGAAGGATACCTCCATACTTCGACCCTCGCTGCGCCGGGTGTTTCTGTTTGTTTGTAGCGGCAACACCAGCCGCTCACCCATGGCTCAAGCTATATGCAGCCAGGAGATGGCGCGGAGATTGAGAGTCTCGGTGGACGAGCTTTCGAGCCATAACGTAAGCGTCATCAGCGCCGGTCTGGCGGCGAGACCCGGCTCACCGATGAAACGGCATGCTCAACTGGCATTGGAGCGGTTGCGGGTTAGCTCCAACCACCACGCCTCTCAATCTCTCACACCCCAGATGGTCGAGCGGGCGGAAAAGATCTTCTGCATGACAGAGAGTCAACGCCAACGGGTTATCGAGGACTTCTCCGGGCCGCCTGACAAAGTGCAGTTGCTTGACCCGCGGGGCGACATTGAGGAGCCTCGGGAACCCGACTCGGAGGCTTTCGTGAACTGCGCAAGCCGCATCTGGACGCTGATCTCAAAGCGGCTGGATGAATCAGGCATCAACGGGCCGGTGTTGGTGGAAGGCACCACAGGAGGGTGAGCAGGGCGGAGATCATGCTGAGATTCCACTGGAGATTGCCTCAGGGTGGAGAGCGACCGGGAGCCTCGAGAGCGTTTCAGGCCAGCCTGGCCGAAACAGGGCTTCCCGACCTGGACGCCCAGGTCCAATTCTGCCGGATCGCGGAAGAAATCGGCATCGACTCGCTGCTGATCGATTTTGGCTGGTCAAAGCCCGATCCCATCCTGCTAGCTGCTGCTCTTGGGATGCGCACCGAAAGAATAAAGTTCATAATCGCCCACCGGTCGGGGCTGACGTGTCCGACCTCGTTCGTACAGCAGGTCAACACCTTATCGACACTGATAAACGGCAGGTTCTCGCTTAACATCGTTGCCGGGCATTCGCCGCGCGAGCAGCGGGGCTACGGTGACTTGTTAGCGCACGATGAGCGTTACGAGCGAACGGAAGAGTTTCTGACGATCTGTCATGCGTACTGGAGAAACGAAGGCGAAGTCAATTTCAGCGGCAAGTACTACAGCATCGAGAACGGCAAGTTGAACACCCCGTTCATGTCGCCGGACCGAATCTTCCCTGAGCTCTATATTGCCGGTAATTCTTCAGCCGCCCAGCGGCTCAGCAGGACCCAGGGCTCGTGCTGGATGCAGCTCCCCGATACGCCTGAGAGGCTGGCCTCGCGGGCATATCACGTGCTGCAGCACGGTAAAGAGGTAGGCGTTCGCTGCGGGATCATAGCACGACGTACTCACGCGGAAGCGGTGAGCGCAGCCCACGCCCTGGCCGCTCAGGCTGGAAGTCAGTTTAACGATCGAGGTCAGGAGACCGACTTCATCCAGCGCAGCGACTCGGTATGTTTCAACGCGCTTTTTGAGTTGGCCGAAACCGAATGGCTGACCCCTTATCTGTGGACCGGCGCAGTCCGATCCCACGGCGCGCCAGCCGTCGCGCTGGTGGGTTCCGCCAGCGAAATCGCTTCTGCGGTCATCGAGTACAAGAATGTCGGCGTCTCTCAATTCATCATCTCCGGCTGGCCCAAGCTCGAAGAGATGCTGTTCTTCGCACGGGAGGTCCTGCCACTGATCCGCGAGAAGGAGGTTCAGACCACACCCGTTTGCATCGATAGTCAGTCAATTGGTCCTGATGTTCAGAGTTCCAATTTCAGCTTGCCTGCCAGCCATCTGAAAGGTTGAACTCAGACCTCTTTTAGCTATGAGACTGACTGCGCTTTCGTTTTGGGCGTACATTGTCGTCTAATCGACAACTTAACTTTTGAGGAGAGGAAACAGTGTCGTTTGTATCTACCAAGCTGGGACAGTTCAGATACTTCGATCAACAGCTCGGCAGTCCCGTTTGGAGAGGGAAAACAGTCCTGGACTTTGGAGGAAACCGCGGAAATCTGCTTAGAGACCCAAACGCAAACATCGATCAAGACAAGTACTGGTGCATTGACGTCTCTCGGGACGCAATCTTCAAGGGCAGAGAGTGTTTTCCAAAAGCGCATTGGATCTTTTACGACCGGCATAATCTTCAGTTCAATCCTGGGGGAACCAGGGCCCTGAGGATACCCAACACCGGCGAAGAATTCGACTTCATTCTTGCCTACTCAGTGTTTACTCACACCAGCAAGGCCGAAATGATCGACATGGTAGAGCAGCTTCTTGCGTTTCTTACTGATCGAGGCGTGCTCGCCTTCACGTTCTTCGATCCCCGGTGGAACGCGTTCAACGGAGACCCGTTCCCTGGCTCTAACTTGAAATGGCGTCTGCAGGTGAACAAGACCGAGCACCCGAGTTTGGATGTCGATTCACTGCTCGAGAAGTCGAAGGGCGCAAAGTGGGTGACGCTTCTAAACCAAGAGTTGTACGTCGACGACGAGGGCGAGAACGAAGGCAAGAACCAACAGAATCATACGGACCATAAGGCATACATTGTGTTCTGCGACCCGGAGCTCATGAAGACTATTTTTCCCGAAGCGGAGATTCTGGCTCCAGCAGCGCCAGAACGGCACCATTGCTGCGTCATCAGAAGAAGATGAAGCCCGCCGGCTCGACCGCGGACGGGAAACGGATCACTTGATGGATCAGCCGACTTTTTCGGTAATAATTCCGACCTTCAACCGAGCCAGGTTTCTGCCCGATGCGCTGGACAGCATATTTGTTCAGGGCGTCCCCGATGTGCAGGTGATTCTTGTCGACGACGGCTCCACTGACGATACGCCAGCGGTAGTCGCCGCGTACGGCCGAGGCGTCCAGTACGTTCGTCAGAAGAATGGTGGGGTGGCGGCGGCCAGGAATACGGGATTGAATCTTGCAACGGGCCGTCTTATCTCGTTTCTTGATTCGGACGATGTCTGGCTCCCGGGCAAGATGAAAGCCGAGTTGTCCATCTTCGACGGTGACCCTTTGGCCGAGGCGGTCATCTCCGACTCCGAGAGATGGTTGGAGAACGAGCTGGTTTGTCGTTCCTGGTTCGAGGAGCAGGGCCTGGTCGCATCGGGGCACAAGCCGGCTCCGCTTCCGCCCATCCCTCCTCTGTGGGTTAGGCGAAAGATATTTGCAACCTGTTGTCTCACCATCACGCGGGCGGCGGTCGAACGCCTTGGTAAGCCGTCGTTCGACACGTCTTTTGAGACGCATCAGTGCTGGGACTTTGCGATTCGCATGATTCACTCGTGCAACGTAATCGTTCTGCCGGATCGCACGGCAATAGTCCGACGCTTCGACGATGGGAGTCGCGTAGGCCGACCCCTCCCCGGCACTCAATACCCGCCGGCGGTCAAACGAGTGATGGCGTACCGGCGCTACCGAATCTTTGAAAAGGCACAGAGGATGAAGGGCTGGCCCGACGAAGTGATCCCGCATATCGAGGCAGCCAGAAGCGAAGCCGCGCGCGAGTTCGCCGACAATCTGAACGGTTGGAGGGGGCCGGATATTGCGCGCCTGGTCTTCAAGGAATTGCGGCGGGGAGCATTCGGAAGCGCCGCATTGGTGATGGCGTCGGGGCTGGCGCCGGCGAAATTGCGATCTCTGTTTTAGAAGTTCCGGCAATCAGATGCCGGACTCGGTTTGCGGCACCGATTGAGCGCCGCTTCGGGTCTGCCTGGTGAGACGAAACTCGGTGACACTTCAATTGGGCAAGCGCGACCTCAACAGTTTCTTCACCCACAAGGTTTGTTTGAATCTTGATCGGAGGCCGGAGCGATGGGCGCGCATGAAAGAGCGGTTTGCGAAACACAACATCACCGACATCGTGAGGTTCAGCGCGATCGACGGCGAGCGATTGAGTGTTCCGCCGGCCTGGCACGGATCGGCCGGCGCTTATGGCTGCCTGCAAAGCAACCTGTCCATCATCCAGATGGCAAGAGAGGAGCGATGGGCCGACGTTTTGATATTTGAAGATGACGTGATCTTCGACGAGGACCTGGCCACGAAATTCCCCGAGTTCATGGCGCAGCTACCGCCGGACTGGGACATGGTCTTCTTTGGCTGTATGCATCGGAGCGAACCGGTTCGAGCAAGCGATAACCTGCTTAAACTGAGCTACTCGACTTCAACCTACGCATACGCAGTGCGCAACACTGTCTACTCCGCTTTTCTCGACCTGCACTCCCCCAGCCGGCGGCCTGTTGACGTCAACAACAAGCTGTTACAGGAACGGTTCAACTGCTATTGCTTCATTCCTAATCTGGCGTGGGTCGAGAGCGGCCATTCGGACACTCACCATAGAGCGGTCAATCCCTGGTGGCTTAAGGAATCTCTCCTTCTTGTCGGGCGCGAGATGGATCTTATCCAGAGACGGACTCTGCTTGTAATACCACATCGAGATCGGACGCCTGAGCGGCTGGGCGTCCGCAACCTTTTCCACGTGGTAAACGCGTATGGAAGACTGCTTCAGGGCGTCAGTATCGCGGTTGTGGAACAGGACCAGATCCTGAGTCTCGATTGCGGAGGGCCCGAGTACTGCTGCGACTACATCCCGATTAAAGATGGAGGAGCTCTCAATCGAGGCAGGTGCTTCAACGAAGCCGTCAGGCGACTGGGAGCCGACAAGGAGTTCTACGTATTCGCCGACCGGGACATATTGGTAGGGTGGGAGGTCAAGGCGAATCTGCGGAAGTGCCTGAGTTACGACTTCGTCAGCTCATTCAACCAACTGATCGATCTGACCGAGGAGGACACCGGTAGAATCGTCAGCCAGAAACAGATCGATGGATCCGGCTACAAAGCGCGGCCGCGCACCGAAATCTGCGCCGAGTTCTGCACATTTACCAAATCCGCCTTTGAGAGAGTAGGGGGTTGGGACGAAAGCGGCGGGAGTGAAGGCGACGAGATTCAGTCGCGCAAGGCGAGGCAGATGTTGTCGATGTTTGAGTCACCGGGTCTGGCGTTTCGGCTCTTCTCGGGCGCAAGCGAAGACTCGCGGAAACAGAGGTGCGGATGATGAGGATGACTCTCGTCATCTCTACGCTGCGGGGCGGCGGAGCCGAGCGCGTGGTATCTAACATGGCCAACTACTGGGCCTCAAAAGGGTGGCCCGTCACTGTTCTGACGATCGCCCACGGCCACGAACCGCCTTATTACCAACTCGACCCGCACGTGGTTCACCGCGATATGAGGTTTTACAGAGATGCCTTGCACCCGATACCAAATGCCGGCTTGCTGAGGGCTTTGAAAGAGATCTTTGATGATTGTTCTCCGGTCGAGCGAAGGACGCTGATACCCGAGCTCAGTCTGATCTCAGCGTTGAGGCACGCATTAATCGATACTGGGCCGCAGTGTGTGATTTCATTTATTAACCTCACCAACGTCCGCGTTTTGCTTGCGACTCGGGGTCTGGGTCTGCCGGTGATCGTGTCGGAAAGGGACGATCCGTTTCGCGACCCGCTTCCTGAAGGCGCGGCGAGGCTGAGAACCAGGCTTTATCCGATGGCGACGTATCTGGTCGCTCAGACCGCAGAAGCGGCCGACTACTTTGCCGCTGAAGTCGGGGATCGCAGAAGAGCGATTCCAAACCCCGTGCTTCAGCCCAAACTCCCAAACGCTGGCAATGGCGCGAGCGATTCGAAGGCAGAGCGAATTCTTGTCGGTATGGGCCGACTGGTAGAGGAAAAGGGATTCGCTCTGCTGCTGAGCGCATTCTCAAAGGTGGCCGGCAAGCATCCGTCCTGGTCGCTGCAGATCTGGGGTGAGGGCCCGCAGCGTCAGGCCTTGGAGCGATTGTGTCGAGACTTGAACCTGAGCGGACGGGTGTGGCTGCCCGGATTCACGAGGCGTCCTTTCGAAGCGTTGAGCCGAGCCGATCTGTTTGCGATGTCCTCCCTGGTCGAAGGGTTTCCGAATGCTCTTTGCGAAGCTATGGCGTGTGGCCTGCCGGTGGTCAGCTTCAATTGCTCGAGCGGGATCAGGGAGATAATCAGGAACGGTGTGGATGGTCTGCTGGTGCGCGCCGCGGATCCTACGGCGCTGGCCTCGGCGCTCGACGGCTTGATGGCGAACGAGGAAGAACGCAAGCGACTAGCCGGCAAGGCCCTCGAGGTTACCCAGCGGTTTGGAGTGGACAAGACGATGGCCAGGTGGGAGCAACTCGTTCTGGATGCTGGTTAGAAAGCGGGCCGGTCTACCCCACGCGAAAACGGCTCCTTTCGGCGGGAAAGGCAGAAAGTGTCGTTTCACAAATGGCTCGTCTAAAACGTTTATTACATGTGGCGGTTCGGTCTGATTCTCGGGGACGGGACTGAAGCCGTTGGCCCATGGAAGTCCTCACAATCTTTACGAGGGAAAGATAATAATGAAGACAAAGAATCCAGGCTCGGCCCATCTCATTGCAGCCGCAGCGATACTGGGCCTGCTGACCCTTGGTGAATCGGCAAGTGCTCAGGCGCCGTGCGATCGAACGATTAAAGCCAATGTCGTCGCGTTGGATCAGGCCTATTACAACAACCGCCTGGGTGCGTTCCAGGCCGGCGGGATGATCTTCGCCCTCAGACGCGATGTGGTGTCTACGGATGTCCCCGGCGAACTCAAGCCCGGCAAAGTCATGCTGCGACCAGACAAACGTCCCCGGCCACTGGTGCTCAGGGTGAATGCCGGCGATTGCCTCCAGATCTCATTCCAGAATCTCTTAGGCGATTTCCCCCAAGTCTTCAAGGCCCCCACCGCAAACCAGCAGTATCCCGTGAAGGTGCAGCCTGGAGGGGAATACACGCCGAATGAGAATGTGCTGACCAAGCAGAACCCGCCACCCGCGCAGACTACCTTTGATCCGATAAATTCCCAACCTGCGACACGATTGGCCGGCGTCCACGTTATGGGGCTCGAGTTGGTGAAAGCGGAAGCGCCGTCAGGACCCCTGGCAGGCAGCTCGGCGGACGGCTCGTGGGTCGGCGCCAATGACGTCACTGCCGTAGATCCTCAAAAGCGCGCGAGCGGACTGGCCGGGCCAGGCGAAAGAATCACCTACACCTTGTTCGCCAAATCTGAAGGCAGCTTTCTCCTGTACAGCACCGCGGCAAACACCGGCGTACAGTTGGGGTTCGGCGCACAACTGATGCAAGGGCTATTTGGCTCGGTCACGGTTCAGCCCAAAACGGCAGAGTGGTATCGAAGTCAGGTCACCAAAGTCGACCTCGACCTCGCAAGCGAGGGGAAGACCGCAGATGGACATCCCATAATCAAATACGACAAGGTCTATCCCCCGGCCCATCCCCGAGCCGGCCAGCCGATTCTCAGGATGCTGGATGACAACAACGAGATTATCTACTCGGACCTCACCGCGATTGTGACGGGTCCCAAGAATGGAAGGTTCAGATGTGAGGATTGCCCGAGCGGGAACTGCCAGAATTGTCCAGATTTTCGAAACAACCCGTCGTATCCATCTCAGACCGAGCCCTTCCGTGAATTTGCGATCCACTATCACGACGACTTCGTCAGCACGCAGGCATTCGAGCCGTTCCGCAAGCACGATGACCCGGACCAGGACGACGACATGACCTACACGCTGCAGGGCAGCCGGGACTTCTTTGCGATTAACTACGGAATGGCGGGTATCGGCCCGGAGATTTGGAGCAACCGAATTGGCGTGGGTCCGATGCACCAGTGTGCCACTTGCAGATTCGAGGAGTTTTTCCTGAGTGCGTGGGCTGTTGGCGATCCGGCGATGGTTGTGGACTTTCCGGCGAACTCGGTTGCCGCGGGCGCGCCCCCAAACGCAGTTCCCAAACCTGGCCCCAAGGCAACCAAAGCGCTTTATCCCGATGATCCCAGCAACGTCTACCACAGTTACATGGGCGACCACGTCAAGTTCCAGATACTTCACGCGGGCACTAACATAACTCACGTGCATCACCTGCACGCGCACCAGTGGCTGCATTCACCCAACAACGACAACAGCAGTTACCGCGACAGCCAGATGATCAGCCCGGGCGGGGCTTACACCCTGAATCACACATTCAACGGCAGCGGGAACAAGAACAAGACCGTGGGCGACGCGATATTCCACTGCCACTTCTATCCGCATTTCGCTCAGGGCATGTGGTCGTTGTGGCGAGTTCATGATGTCTTTGAAGGAGGCACCGAGCTCGACAACCAGGGGAGGCCAACCACGAGCTGGAACCGTGCGCTGCCCGACGGCGAAATTGCGGCCGGAACGCCTATTCCGGCTCTTGTTCCGATGCCGACTTTGCCGATGGCTCCGATAGCCGCGCGCGTCAAGATAGTTCCGGTCACTGTCGATGCGACAAACGTTGGGTTCGCTGCCGATGTAGACATGGCGGACCCTAACATAGCGAATGGGCCGGGCTTTCCGTTTTTCATCCCTGGAGTTGCGGGTCAGCGAGTCCCGCATCCACCGCTTGATTTCGCACCCGACGAAGCTAACCCAGGCCAGTTCTTGAACGGCGGATTGCCAAGATTCCTCGCTCTGAAAGAAGCGAGCCCGCCCTGCGTATCCCCGAATATTACGGGATGCATGTACGAGAAGCACAATCGGTGGGACTTCACAAAGTTCAACGACAAGCTGAAGGCGATCGAACTCCCCGAGGCTGGCACCCCCATCGAGCAGATCGCGATGACGTACCACGCGACCCGATTTCACAATACCTTCCTGCCGGACGGCACCGCGGCTAACGGCCCGAATGGTTTCGTGCTGAACGGGCTCCCCGCGATTTCGGGCGCCCCGTTTGCGGACCCGGCCATCGAGCTGGACGGCACACCCATTTGCAAGGACAACACTCCTCCGTGCTTGATGCGCTACAAGGCGGCGGACGTTGAGCTTGATCTCGTCTTTAACAAAAAGGGCCAGCATTACCCGCAGGGGCGGATCATTACTCTGTGGGGCGACGTCAAGGACACCTTTGACAACAAACGCGCGCCTGAACCTTTCTTCTTCCGCGCAAACAGCAAACAGGTTGTCGAGTTCTGGCTGGCTAACCTGGTCCCGAACTATTACGAGCTGGACGATTTTCAGGTGAGGACGCCTACCGACATTATCGGCCAGCATATTCACCTGGTTAAGTTTGACGTGACCTCATCGGACGGCGCGGCAAACGGATTCAACTATGAAGACGGCACGTTGAGTCCGCAGGAAGTGCAGGAGCTGATCGAGAATATCAACCACGGTGGCGGACTGTTCCAGTCATTGGCCTTCGATCCGGGGACGGCGAAGGTGTTGACACCCAAGGCGATTCCGTACTTCGGCAATGGCGTCGGCAACAAGTGGCTCGGCGCGCAGGCAACCATTCAGAGGTGGTACGCCGACCCGATACTGGACAACGCCGGCTTCGACCGGACTTTGCGCACTGTCTTTACTCACGATCATTTTGGCCCTTCGACCCATCAGCAAGCAGGGTTGTACGCAGGGCTTCTGATAGAGCCCGAAGCCTCCAAGTGGCAAGACCCGGTGACCGGCGTGTTCCTCGGAACAAACTTGAACCGGCCGGTCGGCGCTGATGGGAAGCCGCCAAACGATGGCGGGCCAACCGGCTGGCAGGCGAACATCAACACCGCGAACCCAAAAGACAGCTACCGCGAATTCGCGCTCGAGTTCGCGGACAGACAACTGACATACAAGGGCAGCAGCAGAACAACACCGACCCAGTACACGCGCTACGATGGCGGGGTGCCATGCACCGCCCCGGCAACACCCTGGGGTTGGGCCGATCCGAATGACGCCATCAACCAGCCGACGAACACGCCGAACACCTGCTTCTTCGCGCCTTTCCCAAGCATAGTGACCCTCTCATTCGGGACCGGTACCTATTCGCTGAGTTACCGTAACGAATCCCCGGCGATTCGCGTGAATCCGAATATCGGTACTCCGACGCCGCTGCAAACCGATCTATCAAGCGTGTTCCGCTCGATTGAGCGGGCTGATGACGATCTCAATCGGCAGCCGACTGGCAACGTCGGGAGCTGCTTGTTTGCACCTTGCTTCGAGTTCCCGCCTCCCCAAGTAGGCGCGGGAAAATTCGACCCGTACACCCCGCTGCTACGTGCGTACGAGGGCGATAAAGTGGAAATACGCACGCTAGTCGGAGCGCACATGTCGCCGCACTCCTTCACGGTCCACGGCGTAAACTGGCTATTTGAGCCGACCGTCTTTGACGCGCCCAACAACGTGAGCGGCTATCGGACCACTCAAGGAATGGGCATCTCCGAGCACTACGAGATGCTCTTCTCGCTTCCGCGAACCAAACCGCCCTCTGATTCTGAGACTGCGACCTCGCCGGCTTCGGTTTACGGAGCCGACTACTTCTACAGTTCTAGCTCAGACAGGACCGGGCTGAGCTTTGGGAACTGGGGCATAATGCGCGGGTATCGAACCCTGCAGCCTGCGGCCACCCCGCTGGTGCCGTTGCCCAACAATCAGCCACCCGCGTCGTATGCGGCGCTACCGCCGGCGCCGGACATCTGTCCCGGTGACGCGCCGGTGAAAAACCTATCGGTGGCTGCGGTGTTTGCGCGCGAGGTGCTAGACGGTCCAGTGGTGTACAACAGCCGAGGCAAGGCCGGCTCAGGAGGCGGGGAACAAATCGTCAACTGGAATGCCCTTGCCTACTTCCCTGAAGACTATCTGGATCGCGGTCCCGGTCCCGACGGGATATCTGGTAACGAAGATGATACGGTCAAGTTGCTTCCGGGCAAGCCGGTTGAGCCGCTGATCCTGAGGGCGAATGCCGGTGACTGCATCAACATAACTCTCAAGAACGACCTTCCAAACAAGCCTCTCAACGTTGGCAGCACCTCGGTCTTTGGCATACCGATTTACACATCGCCCGAGGTGGGTTTGCATCCTCAACTGGTCGCCCTTGACGTCACCCGAAGCAACGGAGTCAACGCCGGCAATAACCCGCCGAAGACGGTCAAGCCCGGCCAGTCTGGGACGTTCCAATGGTACGCGGGAAGGATCGAGCAGGAAGGTGCGGCTCCCGCGAAATACATTCCGGTCGAGTTCGGCTCGATACCGCTGACTCCGTCGGACCCGTTGATGCAACATCCGTTCGGGTTGATCGGGGCGCTGATCATCGAGCCTAAGGGCGCTGGTTGGCGTAACGACGACAACTCGCGTGCTCAGGCGCTGGTTTGCAAGGGCGACTGCTCGGGCGGCGAGGTTCTCTTCCGCGAGTTCGTCGTACTCATCCAGGACGACAATCAAGCGTTGCGCCTAACAGCGCCCGGAGCTGCCGGCGCCGGCCCGATCACGTTCGACGGTGTAAAACCGCCGCCGTCTACTCCCACGGCGATCAATTACACGGGGTTGAACTATCGAACCGAACCGCTTGACTACCGGTACAAGAGTGACGATTGGTCGAGCAACCTGGATAGCAAGTCGCCGCTTGGGATCTCAAGAGCGCTCTCAAACACGCTGGTGGGCGCGGATCCACAGACCCCGGTTTTCTCCGCCTCCAAGAACATGCCAGTGCGGTTCCGCATGATTCACCCGGCAGGACTCAGCGAGCAGGTCTTTACGCTTCACGGGCATGTCTGGCAAGAAGAACCCTACATCAACGGGTCGACCGAGATCGGAAACAACCCGCTCTCACAGTCACAGGGGTCTAGAGACGGGTTTGGTCCCAACATCTCTTTTGATGCAGTAGTCGATAAGGCCGGCGGGTCGGCCGGAGTGACCGGCGATTATCTCTACCGCACTTTCATGGGAAATCTGTTTAGCTTCGGCACCTGGGGGTTGTTTAGAGTAGGAGAGCCGGACAGTGACATCTGCACAATCACCAGGTTCGCGAAGCCGGCCGGCGGCAAGGTACTGATCGCAGGCGTCAATACCATCAACCCCGGCAACGGCCACATGGCAAAGCAGGTAACCATATTCAACACCACCGGCGGAGGAATGGTGGAACTCGGGAAGGCCGATGTCCACCCGATGACCGGCGCGTGGCCCAGTAACGGCAAGCCTTTTGCGGCGCCTTCAAGCGTCAAATCCATTCTGGTCAAGTCGGATGAAAAGGGGGTAGCGAGCGCTTCCAGCTACATTACCGAACTTGGCCAGGGCGTCGCGCAGCAGAAGCGGCCCTCCGATGAACGGCCGAATGAGCTGGAGTTGTTCAATCCGGTTCAGCGCCGACTCGCCAAACTAGTCCAGGCTGAAATCGCGCCCGGAACCGGCGGACCAACCAGGTTTCAGTGGACCGTCACCGACACAGAGGGTAAACAGATACCGCTGGAAAACAATGGGCGCATAAAGGTCTCGCCTGGGGACACGATCGTGATTAGGGTTAAAGACGGAATTCAGGGCGGGACTCACGGCTTAACCTTCCCTGATGGCGAAAAAGCGAAACAGGTCTTCCACTTTGAGATGTCGGGAAGCCCTTTCGAAATGAAACCCGAGGTCGGGAAAACCGCGATTGGCACAGACGGAGTTGGACCCGGATCGGTGATCGCAACTCTGACGGTCAGAAAGGACATCCCCAAGGGCCTGGACGAGCTTAGATTCATTTGCACCATACACACTCCCCTCGGCCATGGGATGGCCGGCAGGTTTGTGATCGAGAAGTAGCGAAACGGGGGCGGAGTCAGCTGATGGAAATCCCTTACTACCGACGACGCCTCCTTTCCAAAACTATCGCATCGACGCTCTCCACCGCCCTCATCGTCGCGTTCTGGCTCCTTCTTTTCCGTCAGAATGCTCGCGCGCAAAACACCGGACCAACTGGCGCCATACCGGCCGCGCCAAAACCCGGCGCGAAGCGACCCTTCACCAGAAGAACAGTGCAAGGAGGTGTGGCGGTTGAGCTCCACGTAGACCACCAGGACACAAAACGGCATCAGCCGGATGAGTTCCGCGAGGGCGATCCGGTGAGCTTGAGCTTCGGGATTTCCGATGCAGCGACCGGCGCCGCTCTCTCGGGTCTCAATCCTGCCGCATGGCTTACGCTGGTTCGCAAAGGCGAGGCGACCACCTCGAAGGGCTGCGCGGAACGCGTGCAGACGCTGATTGGAGGAGGGTTGCTTGCGCGCGCCGAACTCGATCTCAACGTCTATCATGTGCTTGCGCTAAACGCCGACCCCACTATCACCGTTGTGGATCCGTTGTTCGGCCACGGCGGGACGAAGCTTCTGGCGCTGATTCAACTCAAGAGCCCTGGTGAAGATTGGGTGATAACGTCCGATCAGGAGAAGCTGCTTGT
The DNA here is from genome assembly GCA_049273855.1 of Blastocatellia bacterium. Classification (GTDB taxonomy): domain Bacteria; phylum Acidobacteriota; class Blastocatellia; order UBA7656; family UBA7656; genus Onstottus_B. The sequence goes on along the minus strand of JBASRN010000113.1, from coordinate 2,235 downwards.
CTCGATGCCGGACGCGAACCAGGTGGCGGTCATCGACACACGCTCGTGGTCCGTGGCTGCAAACATCGACGCAGGAACCGGCCCCACGCGCGTGGCCTTACAGCCGGATGAAGCTTACCTCTGGGTCAGTTGTGGGACGAATGCTCAATCGGGCGTGGCGGTCGTCAGCCTTCGGGAAATGAAAACCATTGCTCGTTTTCCGACCGGGAAAGGACGCCACGAAATAGCCTTCAGCGACGATAGTCGATTCGCCTTTGTCACCAATCAGGATGACGGCACGGTTTCGGTGATCGACGTAAGAAAATTGACCAGGATCAGGGACGTTTCCCTTGGGTCAAAGCCGGGATCGATCGCTTTCTCGAAACTAGCCCAGGCGCTTTATGTTTCCGACAGTGACGCCGGAACGGTCACGGTAATAAGCTCAACAAAACACCGGGTGATCGCCCGCATGAAGGCTGAGCCCGGGCTTGGTCAGATCAAGTTTGCTCCAGGTGATCGCCTTGGGTTCGTCCTCAACACCGCTACGAACGCGGTTTATATTTTCGACGCGGCTCTCAATCGGATCGTTCAGAAAGCCGATGTGGAAAAGGGCCCAGATCAGCTCGCGTTTACAAGCAAGCTCGCCTACGTGAGGCATCGCGAAAGTGAGATAGTGCTTATGATCCCGCTAAACGAAGTTGGCAAGGAAGGCAACCCCGTGCCGGTCGTTGACTTTCCCGGGGGCCAAAACCCTTTTGGCAAGACCTCCCGCCCCAGCCTCGCCGACTCGATCATACCCGCGGCCGAAGATAACGCGGTGCTTGTCGCCAATCCGGCCGACAAAACCATCTACTATTATCAGGAGGGAATGGCCGCGCCGATGGGAAACTTCAGCAACTATGGCAGAGAACCTCGAGCGGTACGGATCGTGGATCGAAGCCTGCGTGAGAGAAAACCGGGCAGCTATTTCTCGATGGCCCGCCTGCCGCAAGCCGGGCCGTATAAGATCGTGATGTTTATCAACAGCCCTCGGGTCGTAGACTGCATGGACTTTTCCATTGCGCCGAACCCCGAACACGCTGCTCCAGCGCCGCCGCGCATCGAACCAGTCACCACACAGACAAGTGTCGAGCCAGGCAAGCAGATTCGGATGAGTTTCAGGATAACCGACTCCGCCACCGGCCAACCCATCACGGATTTGAAGGACGTGCTGGCGCTGACCTTCGCGGTCGGAGTCTGGCAGGACAGACGCCTGATCGAACACCTGGGCGAAGGAGTTTACTCGCTGACCGTGACTCCCCCGGCGCCGGCAACCTATAACGTTTATCTGTCAAGCGCATCGATCCAGCTTGCCCACGCTCAGGTCTTTACGTTTGAAGCAAAGAGTAAGAAATGACCCAAATCTCAACTGACCAAACGCGCGAAAACAAGGTCATTCAAGGACTGTGGATTGGGTCCGACCTTTCAGTAATGGAGCGGCTCTCTATCGCCTCATTCCTTAGCAATGGACACGACTATCATCTATACATCTACGACGACGTGCGCAACGTGCCTGGCGGCGCCGTCGTAAAGGACGGCAACGAAATATTGCCCGCTTCAATGATCTTTCGGTATGAAACGCAGAAGAGCTTCTCCGCCTTCTCGAATTTCTTCCGCTATAAACTGCTGCTGGAGCGAGGCGGTTGGTGGGCGGACGCGGACATGGTGTGTCTAAGATCGTTCGACTTCACCCAGGAATACGTCTTCTCTTCTGAAATGGCGAACGGCAAGGAGTTCATCAACTGCGGCGTTATCAAAACTCCGCCCGGCAGTCCGGCGATGGAGTATGCATGGAACGTCTGCCGCGCCAAGGTGCCCGAGAATCTAGTGTGGGGTGAAGTAGGTCCGCGACTGATGTCCGAGTCTATCAAGCGACTTTCGCTGGAGAGCTTCGTCATGAGATCGCGGATTTTTTGCCCCTTCGGATACAAAGAGTGGGACTCGGTTCTCAACCCGGACAAGGCATGGAACCTCGGCGGCCGTAGCACATACGCGGTCCATCTATGGAACGAGATGTGGAGACGAAACGAGCGGGACAAGAATCAGTCCTACCACTCGGACTGCCTTTATGAGCAACTTAAGCGCAAGTATCTAGGTCAAAGCTACGCCGACCCTATCTCATCGTCAGAGACACGACGTTCGGTTGGTAGTGGTACGTGGATAGCTCTGTGAAAGGGTAGTCCTGTACGGGCGTCCCTCTGTGGGCGCCCCTCCTCA
>JBASRN010000109.1:0-26273 GCA_049273855.1 Blastocatellia bacterium | reverse complement strand
GCTCCGCGTCGCCGTTGAAGATCAGCCGGTAGAATTCCTGATTCGCAAGCGCCTGATCAAAGGGTCCGCTCTGACCCGTCGAAGCCCAGACAACCGCCGCGCCTCCAACGGGAGCCTTCAGCATACTCTCAGCAAGGCTCGACGATGTCGGATGGTTGAAGTAGCCGTTCAAACACGTCATCAACACGAACATCGACAGGTGCGTGTCGTTGGTCAGCGACGCCGCGTCTCCGGCTTGCAGCACGCTCCCACGCCATTGATCGGCGTTCCCATGGCCGGTGTAGTTCACGATTCGCGGGCCGGAGTTTAACGCCGCAAGTATCAAACTCCTCGCCGCCGCGTCGTTGCCGATCTGTCCGCGGTTCACTACGTCCGCTTTGAAGTTGTCAGGCAACAGCGGCAGCAACTTGTTGCTCGCGTCTTCAAAGTCATAGACGTCGTTTGTATCGGAAACTAACAAGACGGTGCCGGCTTCGGCCGATTTTTCGTACGCGAATATCTTCTGCACAATCAAAGCGGCCTCTTGCGCGGTGCGAACTGGGAAGCGCCCCAATGCAAGCTCCGGGATTCCATCACCGTCAAAATCCGCGAACCAGTCGTCGCTCGATGTCTCCATGAAACCGGTGTCGATCAGCTTCGACGGAACGAAATCAAAGTCGCCAACGCCCATGTAATTCCTCGGGTCGTAGCTCGCGTCGCCGGCCAACAGCGCGAACCGCGGCTTCTTCTTCCAGGTCGTCGCTGTGTACTGGAGAAAATCCTTGAGGGCCTGCGGTGTACGCTGGCCAAAGCTGAACTCGTCGTACACGTCCTCGATGTCAATCATCGAGACTGACAGCCCCTGGTTCTGTCTGTGTTGCCTGAGCAGCTCCATGCCCCCCAGAAGGTCCGCCCTGCCGACTATCATAAGGTCCGCCTCGCCTGACGGCACTCGCCAGCTTGACGGCTGATTGGGCTTCAAGTTTGTTGGGTTCTTGACCTGGTCGCTCGCTAAGGCAAGCAATGTTCGCGGCGGTCCCTTCCCCGGCAGTGTTACTGTAACGGCGAACTTTGAGCCCTTACCGGTGACGGTTCCGATCAGCTCTTGAACAGAGTTCGGTTCAGTGACATCGAACACGCGGATTTGAGCGTTGTTGAAGCCACCGACCCGTACCGGCTTTCCCGCGCTAGCTGTGAACCGCAGTGCGTTTCCGTCCGCGTTAAACGTGTGCTGGTACGTAATCCGTATGTAGTCCACAAGGTTCACATCACCCGGGCCGTTCTGGCTGGTCAACCGCACGAGGTTCTCACCTTTGACCAGCATCGAGTGCGCTACTGGGAAGGTCACTATTCGTGTGTCCTGGCGGTCGAGGTTCACCTGCCCGATGGCGACTCCGTTCAACAGCACGTTGACACTGTGAGATACGAAAGTAACGCCCTGAATCGCAACCTCAACCAGCGCGTTCGATTTCGCCGCCGTGTCCACGCGTTGCAGGGTAAGTACCTGGTCCACGGGGCTGCCCGCGATCACGGCGCCAAAAAAATTCTCCTTCTCTCCGTTCAACAGAGCGGAAAAGTAGATAGCGCGGTCCTTCCGCTCAACCGAGTAAGGGAAGCTCCCGGACTTCCGCCCGCTCCCTCCCGCGGATACCTTGCTGATCCGAAGTCCCGGCTGGGTTCCGACTGCCAGCCAGTACACTCGTTGGTCGGTGGAAGGTACGTCCAATCCGACGCCGTAAAATTCCATCCAGTCCGCGGCGTCGAAAGACCCGTCCCCTTCCCCCGCAACCGTTATCGCCTGCTGCTCGCCGTCCACGTAAAGCTGAAGCAATCGCGGATCGACGTTGGGCGCAAGACCCGCGGCTACAAGCTGCGGCTGAGCAACTCTGTAAACACCTTCCTGGTTCACCGAGATCTTCACCGCAGCTTGCGAAGCCAGGTTCGCCGGCGAAGAAAACTGATCGGAGAAGCTCCGGGGCAAGGTCGCTTTAGGCTCGACGGGGCGGGTCACACTCGTTTGCCCGCGCGGATTTCCGATAGCGTTTAGCGTTGCTGCACGGCTCTGCGAAGGCGGAGCTCCGCCAACATTCTCGAGGCGGGCGGGCCCGTGCCACTTACTCTCGCCCCTCAAGTCCACCTCTTCGAGCCAGTACACGGTTTTCCTGGCAGCAGGCGCGCTATCCCACCAACCGTAAGTCGTTCCCGTGCTCAGCGGGGCCACTTGCCCGGTCACAAGAGCCGAGCCAGCCACGATCTCCGAGTTCAGTTTCTTGCGCTTGCCTCGATCATCTCGATAGACGTTGAACCCGAGATTGTCTGTTTCGCTTGAAGTCCGCCACTCAAGAAACTGACCGCCGCTATAACTCTTGACCTCGAAGATCGTCAGATCGGCTTGACTCGGCCCCAACGTAATTTTGCCCCACCAGGCCGCCCAACGGCCGCTGCCATCAAGGCATCCGGAAGCCGAGTCGGCGTACTGCTGAATCGTCCACATATCGAAATCGTTGACCGGGTCTACGACCGCCATGCTGTAGTCGCCCCATCGATTGTGTCCGGAGAGGGTTTTGACAAAACAACTCTGTCCGACTTTTAGCACGGCATCGTCGCGAAGCGTGCCCGGTGGATCGGTTCCAGCTCGAACAGCATAGTTCGCACTCGGAAACTGAGTCGCCGAGAAACGCGAGTACCCGATCAAAACGTCATTTACTTTGTTGACTGCGATGCTTGGGTAAGCGAACGACGTAGCGCCGGTAGGATCGTCAATGCGGCCCATCTGCGTAACCTCTCCCGCCGGCGTGAGCTGCCACCACTGAACCGAAGATCGATTAGGAGATCCGCCAGCCGGCAGAAGTATCTGCTGGCAACCCCAGATAGAGCCATTTCTGAAGACGACTGAGCCCCACCTGGGTTCGTCGTGAGACACTTTCCGCGTCGTCCCCAACTGCGGGAGGCTGTCTGGATCCGCTAACGACCCAAACGTCCAGCCTCCGATGGTGGTCATGACGACTGGGCCAGGGCTAAATGTTGCCGAGCCGACTGGGCCCGTCAGGGTAAAGATCCGAGCGGTGCCGAGGGCGCTGTCTTGATGATTCACGAAATATTCAGTTGCGGTCACATCGTCCATCGTGACGGCTGGCTGAATTGTCCCTCCCAAATCCTCCACGGGGTTGAGGTCGAAAACCTGGAAATTAGGCATCACGTTGGTGTAGAGACTCTGTTTGCCACATGCCAGAATCTTTGCATTAGCAAAATTGCCGCTCGGCACCGGGTACATATTCACGCTGACGACAATCCAGTTCTTGTTAAACCCCAGGCTCGGAAAGTCGGCCCAATTCGTGTCCGTCGAGTCCGCATCGATCTTGAACAAGTTCCAGTCTCCGGTCGGGTCGCCCGTCTGCGAAACAGCCACGCATATGGCAGAGCCCGCCGAAAAGGGGTCGCACATTATCGTCTGGATCCACCGATTGTTAAACGGATCGTAGAGCACTCTTGGATCGCTCGCAAAGCTCGTAAAAAGCGTGCCCCAGAAGCCTTGAGTGGAATACGTTGTTATCACCGCGCCACTCTTGTTCTGAATTAGCGTCTGTGTGTTGAGGACGGTCATCAGGTGATTTGGGCCCGCGGCTCCATGAACATCGGCTGGAATAAAAGTGTTGTTGTCAGTAAGCGACTGAAAACTCGATACCGGAGCAGGCGACGGAACCAGAGGTGCGGGGGGCGCAACCTTTGGCTGAGGCGGTGGTGAGTCAGGGCTTAGGCTCTTCACTTCCCTGGGGGTTTCCGACACAGGCTTGTGCTGGTGACTCTTTGGGAGCTTTGGGACCGGCGGGTTCCTGGCTTCACGTTCGGCCAACTCCTGGACATTCACAACGGCAGTCTTTGCGGGTGCTGCAACGGAGCCGGTGATTTGCTCCGTTGGTTTTCCTCCATCCTGAAGACCGGAACCCCTCTGGGCTCGAGCGTCGGCGCTAGCCCTTAATCCCGACCAGGGCTGAAGACTCACTGCTCCTGCGAGCATCAACGCGCTCAGCAGGATTGCGCGGCGGTGAATTGACACGAGTCTGCGAACAGACTCCAGCCTTCGGGAGGGCGTCGATGTGTCTGGTTTTTCCACGAAATGACTTCCCTAACGGCGCTCGCTGGCCAGGTCACGATCGGGCGAATTGGGTTGTTCGAGAGCCAACCTTGACAGCCCTGCCACGTTCGATATTTTGCGTTGCCCGTCTTCCGTGTATGACGGCTTTAGGACAGAATCGCCGGGTCTGGTTCGCCTCTTTACGACGGGAGATCGAACGAGTGAGAAATCTCCAAACGCTGCAAGAGGCATTGTGACGGCATCATTCTATGAAGATTGGTCAAACAGTGTCAACAAAGCGAGGGTCGTGGTGGATTTGCGTTTTAAGAGCTCGCCACCACGAAGCCAGGACACGAAGGTACCCAAAGCCTGTCTTGTGTAGCTTCGCGACTTAGAGGACTTGTGGCAAGACACCATTCGCCACCTCAGCGCGGTCAAACGAACACGACTCGGTCGGAGAGCGTAAAATTGATCAACGAGCAGATTCCAATGGCAAGCAGGTTTGCGGCGTTGGGATTTAGATTCATCAAGCCGGTAAACACAAACATCAGGATTAGATTGGCGATGATCGACCAGGCTCCGTTGGTGAGATTGAAGCGCAAAAGCATGAGCACCCATCGATGCTGCGGGCGGTCCCGCCACGTCCATTTTCGGTGCCAGACAAAGTTATGCAGCACGGAGGTTTCAACGGCGAACGCGGTCGCCGCCAGGTAGTGGAGTCCTCCGCCGCGCAGCAAGAGCGCGAGTACCAGGGTTTGCACAGCCACGCCTCCGGCGCCGACAACGCTGAACTTTGCGAACCGTTGTGATGCGGCGAGCCAACCGCGCCGGGTGACGATGCATCCGCAATTCGCGCCGCAGGAGTCACGATTCGGAACACCTGAAGCGTGATTCGTGACGCGTGATTTCTGACTAGTCAACGCCGACTCCTGACTCGCGACCACTATCATCCGTCTCTCGCCTTCCGACTCTGACTTTTAATTTCTGACTCCTGACCCGTGACTCCTGTCCCCTGCCCTCGATCAAACTTTTTCCGCGCGGTATAGCGTGATGGTGTTGCTGATAGCCGAACCGATGACCATCGCGCTCATCAACGCCATTGCCACAAGGGCCCCGACGTCAAAGAACAGGTAACGCTCGCCGAAGACTTGAACAGTGGGACCAACCATCGCTCTGATGTTTCCAATCGCGAGCAGGATTCTCAACTCGGTTGGGCCTAATTTGAAGAAGGACATCTTGAAAGTCCCGATCGTGTAGGTGGCCAGATAGACGTCGATCGACAGCAGGAAGTAAACGACCAGCACCGCAAGAGCGATTGTCACGCTCATATATCCCGATGCCGCAAGACCGCACATCAAGAACAGAATGCCGAACGCATCCACAACGTGGTCAACGTAGAAACCGTATCGCGGCCGAAGCTTGTTGCGCGCGCGAGCAAGCGTCCCGTCCAGACTGTCGCCGAACCAGTTGACCGCCAGCATCACATTCACAAGAAGCAATGCGCCAGGCCACCATCGCGCCGCGCCGTAGCTCAGACCAGCAACAAACATCGCCGCAAAGCCGAGCAAAGTCAGATGATCCGACGTCACCCGCGACGGCATTCTTTGCACGAGCCAGTTGAGGCATGTGCGCTCGATCGGCGTAAGCAGGCTGCGCTGCAATCGAACCGCGTTCTTGAATTCAGGATTGATCTTGACGGGCACTGGCGCTTCGATCGATGCAGTCATCACAGCCCCCTCGATAAGCTCTTTGCCGCCGCATACGCATCGAGCGGCGACAACAACACGATTATCAACCACAGCGGAAACGACAGCAGCGCGGCTATAGCGGTGGCGAAGAGCGACCGGTGCGGCTTTGAAACAGAGCCGGTCGCCAGCGTCGCCACGACCGCGCTCACCAGCGGACCCGATACTCGATGAAGGCCGCTTGTAGAGCCGAGTGGCTCAAGCCCTGTTGTAAGATAACGGGACGGCTCGCGCGAAAAGACCGCCAACGACTCACCCGTCAGGCCGCAAGTTGTGGTCATCGCGCTCTGCAATGAGCCGCACCACCGGCAAAACTTGTCGCGCTCCAGGATCCCAGCCGCGCAATTCTCGCAAGGCTTGATCGCCGCCGTCCTGATGTCATCTGTCTCAATCATAACAACCTCGACCCTTGGAGCCTCAAACCGAGGACTCACACGTCGTAGTGCAACCGGGAGGCCACCGGCGAATTAGGTCCGGGTGTTGATAAACTGTCCGAAAAATGGAGGATGATGCGTGGGATACGACTATCGAGCGCAGCAAAACGCGGACGTTTGCAGTCGAAGGCTAGCGGTCGAGGTAAGAGCGGGATGATCTTAAAGTGAAGGGATCATCGAACAATGTCGACCTGTGGCGGGAGTAGTATTGCACGTCAGGCTGATCAACCGCCGTCGCTGAGACGCGGAGGTTCGCAGAAGTTCTCTGCGTTTGTCTCAGCGTCTCAGCGTCTTGCGGTTTAGGAGCGCGTGCAAACTCACTGACGTCCGAGAAACTCAGCTATCCTCGGACTGCGGTTAGGAGCGCGTGCAAACTCATTGACGTCCTAAAAACTGAGCTATCTTCTGACAGAGGTCCTGCGCAGCGGGCGGATCGTAGTTGCCCATCACCACCACCGTGTAGCTCCCGTCCCAGAACATCTTCAAGTCTGAGTTGATGCCCGGCGCGCCACCCCCGTGGCCGCGCACGCTATGGCCGGACATCTGCTCTTCTATAAAGCCATAGCCATACTTGATGTCCGGGCTGAAACGGGTGTCCACTTTTGCGCCGGTGACCTTCTCAGTCAGCTCCTTGTTCACCAGTTTGTAGCCTCTCAATGCCTGCGCGAATTTGAGAAGATCCGGGGCCGTCGAGTAGCCGCCGCCTGCCGAGCTCCCTCTCAGCGGCAACTCCATCCAGTTGATCTTGCGCGGCTCGATTCCAAGCGGATCGTTGCCGCTGAACCGCGTGTAGCCATAAGAGAGATTCGGAACGATGTCATTTCGCCTGAACGAGTCGCTATCCGTCATCCCAGCGGGTTTGTAGATATGCTCGCGCACGTAGTCGAAGTAGTCTTCGCCCGACACTTTTTCCACCACCACGCCCAGCACGATGAACGCGGCGTTGCTGTAAGACCAGCTCTTGCCCGGCTCGAACTGAAGTGCATCGTTGGCAAAGATCGGGAGGTACTCCTTCAGCGCAACGTACTTCTCGCGGTTCTTGAAGAACTCGGCCTTGAAGAAATCGCCGAGCCCCGACGTGTGCGTCAACAGGTGGTGAATCGTGATCTTCTCGGCGATCGGTTTGTTCGGATAATCAGGCAGCACCTTGGCAAGCGTGTCGTCATACGAGAGCTTGCCCGCCTGAACCAACTGCGCGATCGCAACGCTGGTAAACATCTTGTTCATCGAGCCAAGATTGAACTTGGTATCGAGCTTGTTCGGCCCGCAGAAGTTTTTCTCCGCGTGGCCGTAGGCATTGTGGAAGAGAACGCGATCACCCTTGGCTACAAGCACGACTCCAGAGAAGTGATCTCGGGAGGCAGCGCTAGCGGCGTGACGTTCGATCTCCTTGATCGCATCGGCTTCGCTAACTTTGCCTTCTGGCCATGCCTCGGCCTTCTCAGTCTCGGGATCCAGTGTTTGCCGCAGACCCCAACCGTCGAGCCTGGCGGGCTGGTCCTTGTCTAAGCGGGTCACTAACCTCGCCCAGTGGTTGCCGCGTTTGCTGCGGAGCTTGAACCTGACCGTGTTCGGTTCTTTGCTCGGAATAATCTCCATCACGTCGAGCCCGCCGGTCTGCCGATAAAGGCTCTGCAGATCGCCGGCCAATCCCTCGGCCGAATCTTCTCTCAGCGCGTTATCAGACAGGTTAGCCGTAAGGAAACTCTTGATCTTCTCTCTGTCCCCGGTGTTGATCGCCACGATCAGCGAGCCTGCGAGCTTGCCGACAGCGGTGTCGGGAATGGCTGGGGTACTCTGATTCTGGGCCGACGCCGGCATCACCAGCGCGGCGGCGAGCGCAACAACAAGCGCCCGTACGGTTAGCATCATTGAAAGCGTCTTAATTGTCGATTTCATAGTCCCTCTCCTGCAATTCTTCCTCAGTACATTAACGTTCCGGCGGCCAATTCGTTTTATGGATTGTGATAATATCCCACATTCACGCTATGAATCTACAATCGTTCGACCTGAACCTGCTGCTCGCCTTCGAATCGCTTATGATCGAACGCAACGTGACGCGAGCGGCAAAGCGAATCGGACTGAGCCAGCCGGCAATGAGCAACGCGCTTTCGCGGCTTCGGCGGACGTTTGACGATCCGCTTCTGGTCCGGTCTCCAGAAGGCATGGCGCCGACCGCCGCTGCCCAGGCATTGATAGCGCCGGTTCGGGCGGCGCTCGCCCAGCTTCGCGCGGCGTTGGAAGAGAAGCCCGCGTTTGATCCAGCGGCGTCGAAGAGAACGTTTCATCTCTCGACCAGCGATCACGTCGAGATGACGCTGATTGCGCCGCTCGTGGCGAAGCTCCTCGGTCACGCGCCGCGGGTGAGCCTGCGGCTGACTCGACCGCGCACGCTCTTCCAGCCGCCGACCGTTCAAGCAATGGCCGATTCGATAGACCTCGCGATTGGATTCTTTCCAGATGTGCCTGCCCTCGACGCGAGCATCCATTCCGAAGTGCTGTGGGAAGAACGGAGCGTCGTACTCGCGCGAAAAGCACACCCGCGTATAAGGGGCAAGCTAACCCTTCGGCAGTTCGCAGCCGAGCATCACGCGGCGGTGTTCTACAAAACGGAAGGCCAGGGTTTCATCGACACGCTGCTCGAGCAAAAGGGACTTGCGCGCCGCGCGGCGGTGATCGTTCCTCACTTCGCGAGCGTGCCGTTCGTGGTCGCTGCTTCGGATTTGATCGCGACCGTGCCGGAGCGAACAGCCGATCAGTTTGCAAAGCAGTTAAAGCTGCAGGTTCTGTCCGCGCCGATCGCGATCCCGCCGTTTCGAATGACTATGGTGTGGCACGAGCGAATGGAAGCAGACCTGGCGCACTCCTGGTTGCGAGGGCTGATTGTCCAGGCCGCCCTGGGAGCGCGGGGGTCTGGCCCGCAGTCTTAAAGCCTTAGCAACGGGTTTGCGGGAGGATGCGGCCGTGACCGTCTCGCTCCCAGGGCGCGCTATCAACAGTCACCTCTTCTTCAAATTCTCGAAGACCTCGGCGACTCGCTGCCGGTGTTCTTCCGACTCAAGGCATCGAGTTAGCGCGTTGCCGATTTCTTCAAGCGCACTCTTGGTGTCCAGATCAATCAGCTCGCGAGTCAGCCGCTTCGTCTCAAACAAAGCCCCCCGCGGTTTCGAAGCAAGAACTCGCGCCAACTCCATCGCGCGCGGCATTAGCTCTTCTTTCCCGTACACATGATTCACCAGTCCGATGCGATAGGCCTCCTCGCCTGAGATGCTCTGTCCCGTCATCGCAAGCTCTTTCGCGCGCGCAAGCCCGATCGATTTGTAGAGAGGATGAACGATCTGTACGAGCCCTATGTTGATCTCCGCCTGGCCAAAGAGCGCTTCGTGAGCCGCAAGCCTTATGTCGCAGAATGCCGCCAGGTCGAAGCCGCCCGCGATGGCCGGGCCGTTGACCGCCGCGATCACCGGCTGAGGCAGCGACCACACTTGCTGGAATATCCCCGTCGCTGCGCGCAAGTATTCGATCTTCTCGTCAACTGTCCAACTAACCAGCAAGCTGAGGTCGAGCCCGGCGCAGAAGCTCCTTCCGGCGCCGGTCAGCACAACCACGTTCAGGGAGCTGTCCGCGGCGGCAGCCCGAAGCGCCATTGACAATTCCCTGACCAGGTCCGGATGAAGCGAATTGCTTTTCTCAGGCCGGTTGAGCGTCAGAGTGAGGATTGCGTCTTCGCGCTCGCTGAGCACGGGTGTCGAGGTATTTATTGCAGTCATCAAAGTCTCCTTGTCACTGTTACGCATTTTGAACCTGAACAACAGGCGCCTGCGGGAGGAATGATAATGCACCGGCGGGCTAAGGCTAAAGCCTGTGGTCAAGAAGGCCGTTGAAACGGCCTCGGCAAAACGCAGCACGCCCTGCCCCCAAGTTGACAGCACGATGGCCACAGCCTAGCATTCCTACTCGCTGCGAAGCTCGAAGCGGTTAGAGTTCTTGCTTGGCGGCCACTCGCTTGACTGGAGAGAACATGGCAACGATTCGAGCTTTTCAAGCGCAGCGTCCAACCAAAGAGAAAGCGGCGGACGTTGCAGCAGTGCCGTACGACGTGGTGAATACAACCGAAGCGCGCGAGCTTGCGGCGGGGAACCCGCTCAGCTTTCTGCACGTGTCGCGTCCCGAGATAGACTTGCCGGACGGAACCGATGTTTACTCGGACGCGGTCTACCACAAAGCGAAGGAGAACTTCGAGAAGCTCAAGACAGCGGCTCCTTTGTTTGTCGATGAGACACCGAGTCTCTACGTCTATCGCTTGCGCTTGGGCGAACACCAACAAACGGGAATAGCGGGATGCTGTTCAATCGACGAGTACGACTCCGACATCGTTCGTAAACACGAACGCACCCGCAAGGACAAAGAAGACGACCGCACGCGCCACATGGTCACGCTGCGCGCGCAGACCGGTCCGGTGTTCTCGACCTATCGGGGGCGCACGCAGATCGACGAGATCGTGGCGCGGGTGCAAACCGAAGAGCCGCTTTTTGACTTCACCGCGGCGGACGGAGTCGCCCACGCGATCTGGCGAGCCGCCCAGGCAGAAACGCAGCGTCTCATGGACGAGTTCGGCGCCGTCCCGCTGGTCTACATCGCCGACGGACATCACCGCGCCGCAAGCGCCGCCCGCGCCCGGGCCCTGATCAAAGCGGGAAACCCGGACCACACCGGCACAGAGGAGTACAACTTCTTTTTGTCTGTGCTCTTCCCGGCCGACCAGTTGCGAATACTTCCCTACAATCGCGTGGTTAAAGACTTAGGCGGCAAGACCTCCGATCAGTTTCTCAAAGCAGTTTCCTCGCAGTTCGACGTGAGCGACGCCGCCTCGCCTTCGCCGTTGCAGAAGAACGAGATTTGTATGTACCTCGACGGCCGGTGGCACAGCTTGAAGCTCCCGGCCGGCACCACAACCCCGATCGACCCAATCTCGACTCTGGACGTGAGCATCCTTCAGGAACGAATGCTCGAGCCGCTGCTTGGCATTGCGGATGTGCGCACTGACAAGCGAATTGATTTCGTCGGCGGCATACGCGGAACTAAGGCGCTCGAGACGATGGTGAACGATGGCCGCGCGGCGGTCGCGTTTTCGATGTACCCGGTAACGGTCGACGAGCTGATGGCGATCGCCGACGCGAAGGAAGTAATGCCGCCTAAGTCTACATGGTTCGAGCCGAAGCTCCGCGATGGGTTGCTGAGTCACCTGATATAGACGGGGTTAACAGGACTGCTGCGGAGCTGAGTACCAGGATGGCCGGACAGCCCGACAGATCACTCTTCTATCCCGCTTGAGTGGTGCGAATCCCGTCCATCGCTCTTGGAGAGTCCAAATGAAAATACTCATCGCGGACAAGTTTGAAGAAAGCGCGCAGGCCGAACTCAAAGCCGGTGGTTTCGAAGTCGCGTACGAACCCGACGCAAAAGGCGACGCATTAAAGCAGGCCATCGCTTCGTCAGGCGCGGACGTGCTGGTCGTTCGAGGAAATAAGGTCACCGCAGAGATGCTCGAAGCCGGCCGCATGAGCCTGGTGGTACGCGCGGGCGCGGGCTACAACACGATCGACGTCAAGACAGCCTCCGCGCGCGGGATCTACGTCGCAAACTGCCCGGGTAAGAACTCAATCGCGGTGGCAGAGCTCGCCTTCGGGTTGATCCTCGCGCTGGACCGAAGGATCCCCGCCGGCGCGGCGGATCTGAGAGAAGGCCGGTGGAACAAGAAAGAGTACAGCAAGGCTCGGGGGTTGTTCGGCCGGACGCTGGGCCTGATCGGCGTGGGCAGCATCGGCCGGGAGATGATCGTTCGCGCGCGCGCGTTCGGCATGCCGGTCGTCGCGTGGAGCCGCTCGCTGACTTCTAATCGGGCCGAGCAGCTTGGCATCGAGATGAAACAATCTCCGCTCGAAGTCGCAATGGCGTGCGACGTGTTGAGCATTCACGTCGCGCTGACCGGCGAGACCAGAGACCTGATCGACGAGAGGCTTCTCGAAGCGATGAAGCCCGGATCTTACTTCATAAACACATCGCGCGCGGAGGTCGTCGATCAGCGAGCCCTCGAACAAGCGGTTCGCGACCGTGGGCTGCGCGCGGGACTGGACGTGTTCGCCGGCGAGCCTTCAGTCGGAAGCGGCACGGTGGACGACGCGATCTTCAAACTGGACGGGGTTATCGGCACGCACCACATCGGCGCTTCGACGGACCAGGCTCAACAAGCGATAGCCGACGAGACCCTCCGAATCATCCGCGAGTACAAAGAAACAGGCCGAGCCCCGAACGTGGTCAACGTGGCCAAGAAGTCACCGGCGACCCATATGTTGGTCGTACGTCACTTCGATCGTGTAGGCGTGCTTGCCGACGTGTTCGATCAACTGAAGGCCGCCGGCATCAACGTGCAGGAGACCGAGAACATAGTCTTTGAAGGAGCCGTGGCGGCAGTCGCCCGAATCCACCTGGACCAGTCGCCATCGGACCAGGTGCTTGACGCGATCAGGGCAAAGTCGAACGACATCATCGAGGTGAGCTTGTTAAAACTATAGGGGCCGATAGGTATGCAGCGAGTCACCAGCACCCCGAAGCCCCACAACCCAACTCGGGAGGGTACATGACTAAACGAATTCATAACTTTTCCGCTGGGCCGGCGGTATTACCGCTGCCAGTTCTCGAAGAAGCGCAACAGAATCTTCTGGCGCTTCCCGGCGTCGGAATGTCGGTGCTCGAGATAAGCCATCGCTCAAAGGCGTTTGATGAAATAATCCTCGGCGCTGAAGCTGATATTCGAAAGCTGGCGGGCATATCCGACGGCTATCAGGTGCTGTTTCTGCAAGGCGGCGCGTCGCTGCAGTTCTCCATGGTGCCGATGAACCTGCTCCCCGCAGGCGGCAAGGCCGACTACATCATCACCGGCTCGTGGGCAAAAAAGGCGATGAAAGAAGCCCAGAGAGTCGGAACAGTGAACGTTGCAGCGACCACGGAGCCTGAAAACTTTAATCGCATACCCAGGCAGGGAGAATTGAAGCTCGATCCCGAAGCGGCTTACGTTCACTTCACGACCAACAACACGATTCACGGGACCGAATGGAAGTACGATCCCGCGGCCGGGAATGTGCCCCTGGTCGCTGACTCGTCCTCGGACATACTCAGCAGACCGATTGACGTCAACAAGTACGCTCTGATCTATGCCGGCGCACAGAAGAACCTCGCGCCGGCGGGGGTGACGCTGGTGATAATGCGCAAAGACCTGCTCGAGCGCAGCCCGAAAGATCTGCACACGATGCTCAATTACAACACTCATGCGAAGGAGCGTTCTCTTTACAACACCCCCCCGGTGTTCACGATCTATGTGATGAGGCTGGTGTTGAAATGGCTGTTGGATCAAGGTGGACTCGAAGTAATCAAGCGGCGCAACGAAGAAAAAGCGAAGGTCCTCTACGACGTGATCGACTCGACTGAGTTCTATCGCGGGCACGCTCAGCCGGACAGTCGCTCGCTGATGAATGTGACGTTCCGGCTGCCGAGCGAAGATCTCGAAAAGCAATTCGTCGCCGAAGCAACCAAAGCAGGCCTCGACGGTCTGAAGGGACACCGGTCGGTCGGCGGCATTCGCGCTTCGATCTACAACGCATTCCCGAAAGAAGGCGTCGAGACCCTCGCCGCGTTCATGAAGGGGTTCGAACGCTCTAACGGCTAGGGACCCTCAGCGAAAACGCACCGGAACACCAGGACAAAGGAGGAAACCGGCGGCGCCTTAGTGCTCCAGGTTTGTGCTTGAACTGACCTTCACCAGGCTTCATAATGGGTCGG
Organism: Blastocatellia bacterium; assembly: GCA_049273855.1. Taxonomy (GTDB): domain Bacteria; phylum Acidobacteriota; class Blastocatellia; order UBA7656; family UBA7656; genus Onstottus_B. The sequence continues at coordinate 12,201 of JBASRN010000109.1, read as the reverse complement.
CGGACACAAGAATGAGCAGGAGAGGCTAATGAGCAACGACACGACACAGATTCTGCCAAACGGTCCGTCCTTCGAAGAGCGAGTCTTCGCAAGGTTTGATGCCTTCGAGCAGCGCGCCTTCGCCCACTTTGAGTCTATTTCAGCGGGCGTGGCTGGCATACTGGAGCGCCAGCAGGGGATGGAGGAGCGCCAGCAGGGGATGGAGGAGCGCCAGCAGAGGATGGAGGAGCGCCAGCAGAGGATGGAAACGCGCCAAGAGAAAATCGAGACGCGCCTGGATGAGATAGATCGACGATTGCAGGTGCTCGAACAGAAAACCTACGATACAAAACCCATCTGGGAGCGTGCGATTGCCGAGTTACTCGAACTTCGTGAAGACGTGCATACGCTCGACCGCAAGTTCAATATCATCACCCGAGATCTGCTAACGCTGCGGGCCGAGCAGAACCGGCTCGAAGATCGAATGGATAAGATTGATTCGAAACCAGCGTAGGGGTTTGCTGCCCAAGCCTTTCACAAACGTCACTCGGAAGTCAGGGTCCGGCCACAATCCAACATCGCTTGCGGTTCAGTCGGGTAATCTGCCTGAAGCTCAAACTCGATTCCCACAAGGTTGTCGCCGCCCGGGTCTGGTAGCGCGTGACGGACGACGCCGCTGACGACGTACAATCCTTTGGTCGACTCGCTCGTCCGCATCTTGAGCGGCATAGGCATCGTCGCTCGCAACACCGCCGCAGGCTTCACCGAGTGCGCGAGACGAAGCAAAACCCCAGATCGGCTTACATTCACACTCTCCGCGAACTCGCGCCAGCCGCCCTCATCGGAGACAACAAGAACGGGCAGGCTCATCCCGACACGAGCGGCCTTCCGTCTGTTCAACGTCGCGGGCGGTTTGGCGAAGTACTCGAAGCCGGAAATGATGCCAGGATCTCGTTCGAAGGACAAAGGCTCAAGGTTCGAGGGCAGGTCGATCATCAGACCGAATTCAAGCTCGTCTTCAAGATATCCAATCGCGTCCATTTTGCGCGCGTCGCGGATCCGCGCGAGCTGAAGACACTCGTTGGCAGCAAGGTCTGTATGACCCGCTAGCAAATACACGTCTTTGAGCTTAGATCGCGCCGGCACGTTGTCCGGGGCGAAGCTGAGTATCTCCCTGAGAATCGCGACCGCTTCGTCGAACCCGCCGCGAATTGCCAGCACCTCGGCACGGAAAATCTGCTTGATCACGAATTCATCTTCGGAAAGTTGCGTTTGATTGAGCCCGGCGCTGACCTCGAGGATGCCGGGAGGCTCGACGTCAGCGGAATCGTTCGTCAGGTCAATCTGATTTAAACGTCCGCGGATCTTAAGCCCTTCACGAGGCTGCCGGCGGTCCTTATCGGCGGCCGCGTGCAGGCCTTGCCACTTGACCGCGTCAGCTTTGCGGCCCAAACGCTCGCTCAACTCAGCGAGCCTCGCCAGCGTTTCGACCGACCCTGGCTCAAGCTTTATCACTTTCCTCAGCATTGCGAGCGCGCGGCGCAGGAAGCCTTCCGCGTATAAGTGCTCGGCTATCGTGGAGAACATCGACGCTGCGGCGTCCCGTTTCCCGGCAAGCACATACAAATCACCCAACGCGTTGGCCGCCGTCAGGTCGCGTGGATTGCGTTGGACAACCCTCTCGCACCTGGCGATCGCGGCGGCAAGCTTGCCTCGACGTAGATATTTTTGCGCAGCTCGTAAGACTCTTGTGTTACTCAGGAACATCCGCTCCCCCGTTGCATAGGAGCAATCATCGCGGGATCGGCGCGCTGTTGACGTCAGCCGGCGCGCCTGTATTGAACCTAATAATGCCGGATTCATCGACATAAAAGTGATCAAGTATGCCCGGATCATCCTTTGGCGTCGCGGTCAACACGAAGGTCTTGGCGTCTGGCGCTAACGTCAGCGTGAATATGTAACCCGACTTGTCGCCGGTCGCCAGATCGCTTTGGATCAAGCCCTGATCATGAAGCGTGGCCAGAGTCGCGTACGTTTTCGTCCGAATCTGGTGAGAATACTCGGCGGTGGTCAGCGTCCTCATCGACTGAGTCGCTGAACCACTGTGGGCATGCTGACGAGCGCGTTTCAACCCGGGAGTTGCGATTGCGGCGACGATTCCGATGATGGCTATCACAACCAGCAACTCGATCAGCGAGAAGCCTGTCTCTCTTCTTGCAACTCCCATCTGTCGCAAATGATTCGCTGTCATCTATCGCTCCTTATTCGATGGGTTGTCTCGACATTCAGAGACCGGCCGGGAGAAACGGGGAGCCAGGCAGGTCTTCTCGACCTTGCCGTCTTTAGGGGGCTCGACGGTTTTTCCCGGCTCCGACCCTTGGTGTTTTGCGCCAATCAGGTTCCAAAGCGCCCGGCCCTGAGGCCGGGCTTAGTATGAGGCTCTCCCCTCGATTACATGGATAATGACGTGCGCGTTCCAGAAGGACTCGTCGCCCATTCGGAGAGTTTGTATCGTGGGCCCCGGGCTTGCGTATCGCATCGCGGACCAAGAGGGGCTAGACCTGGCATGAATCACAAAAGTGAGCGGTGCGGCCGTTGATCTTCTTCCGCTCGATGGGGTTGCCGCAACGTTTGCATCCCGCGCCGTCCCGGTCTCGCGAAACAAGAAACTCAGAAGGGAACTCTTCGTTTGCTGCCGTCTTAATGGCCCGTCGCAGGACTCGGCGAGTCTCCCGGTGAATACGCCGCAGTTCTTCTGGGCTCAGGCTCGATGCGCGGCGGTCGGGCCTGACCCGAGATGCGAACAATATCTCGTCGGCGTAGATGTTCCCAACGCCGGCAATTTTTCTTTGGTCCATCAAAAGCGGCTTGATTTGGCGAAAGGGGCTCATTTCGCATAAGCCCTCGATGTAAGCGAGGCTGAAGTGTTTGCTTTCAGGCTCTGGACCCATGTCTCTGAGCGCGGGCACGTCGCTGACTTCATCGACCAACATCACTCGGCAGATTTTACGCGGGCACGTGAAGGCAAGCCGCAGCGTGCCGGTGAAGACAAACTCGATTCGGGTGTACTCGGGGCGTTCTCCGGGTTGATTGTAGAAGCAGAGGTCTCCACCCATGCCAAAATGCAGAATGAGTGCGCGACCGTCATCCAGAGTGATGATCAGGTACTTGCCGCGCCGGTGTGCTCCAACAAAACGCCGGTGACGAAGCTTGCGAGTGAAGGCTCGCGCGGTTTCGGACTTGATCAAGTTGGGCGCCGTTACCAGCACGCGCTCGACTCGTTGTCCGAGCGCGGTACTTCGAAAATAGATGAGTCGGGTTTCGACCTCCGGAAGCTCAGGCATAACAGGTAGGTAGTCCGTAGTCCGTAGCCACTGGTCCGTATCTCCTGGTTGCCAGTCCGCAAATCGGTCGGCCTCGCGCTTGCTAACTACGGTCTACTGACTACTGACTACGCACTACCGACTACTGCTTGGTGCCGAATCTCGCGTTCATCAATTGAGTGGCGCGCGCTCGCGACACCGAAAGCCTGGCGTCCACCCGCTTGTTGTCGCTTGTCACCTTCAACATCGACAGAAGCTCGGCTACGTCAGGGCTGTCTTTCTTTCTAGCAACCTTCATAACCGCGAACAGAAAGTTCAGAAGGTCGGCCTTTGCCTTGGCCGCCTCCGGTGTCTTCGCAAAGGCGGTGACGGTTAGCCGCGAGGTATTCTCAGTAAGATCAAGTTCGACCGAACCCGAAGACAAATCCGCAATCGGGCCAAGCGCGTGAGACTCGCCGATCATCCACAGTATCTGCGCCGCCTTCTCATCGAGAAGCTTGTTTTTTGAGGACCGGGCTATCCTGATACCCGATAGCGACCCGTCCTTCTCAATCTTGAACACGGCCATGACGTTTAGAGGGAGGTTCACTTCGAGGCTGCCGGTTTGGAACAGCGAGTAGACCTCGCCGACCATGTCCTTGATCGGAGCTTCGTTGATCTCGCCAAACTCAGTAGTTGGCTTCGCTTTTTCCTTAGCCGCAAGCTCGGCGGCTTTTTGCTCAGCTTCCTTCTTCTCTTTCTCGGCCCTCTCTTTCTCAATCCTTTCCCTCTCGGCCTTCTCCTTCTCTTCGCGCTCGCGCCGGCGCGCCATCTCTTCGCGGCGCTTCTTTGCGCGCTCGCGAATCTCTTCAATCGTCAACGTCTTGTCGCCCTGCGGAGCCTTTAGCATATTAGCCGGGTACTTCAGGTGAACCGTCAGGATTGACGGGTCGAACTTTCGATACTCCCGGTTCACAACATCGAGATTCGCGAACGCTGAGAACACCGCAAGGTAAATCAGGTAGACCAGGAGCGCCCCGTGAACGGCAGCCGACGCGGCCAGAACCGGTATGAACCGGCGGCGCCGCTTCCGGTCGATCTCATCGGTCAACCGAGCCCCAGCAACGACCTCGAGCGGATGCGCAAAAGCCGCCCCGATCTCGGTGACAAGTCTGAGCGGAAACGAGTCCCAGATTCGATCGGGAAGGAACGCAGCCCGACTGTAAGCAGCGAATCCGCCGCCAATCTCGCTTCTCAAATCTCCAAACACGCGTTGAAGCCTGCGCGCCAGCGACGGATCAGGCATTAAAAAAAAGATGCCCTCCACGCGGGGCTGCGATCGTCGGAGAGTTTGGCGTTCGCTCTGCATAACTGCCTCGATGCTTAGATGCATCCTTCGGCGCTCTGGTCGAATGCTACTGACCTACATTGTACATTACGCAGCGCGCAAATAGAAAAGTGCAACCCCGGTGAAGCCAGGGACCCTCCATAACACCCAAAATCGCCAGATCCAGCCTCGATCCGTGAAGGCTTAGTCGTTTGAGAACATCTTGAAGAAGTCGTCCACCGAAGCGGGCGGAACTCGGGCTGCCGCGAGATTCTCTTCGACGTGTGACCGCCTGCTCATCCCAACCAGCGCGGTCGTAACGCCGGGCGTTGACCTCACGAACTGAATCGCCCGCTGCGCATCAGTGCTAAGCCCTGTCAGCGCTTCGGCGACAAACGGGGGTAAATTTCGAGTGAGCTTCGATTGGAGAATAGACGCGCTGCACATCACCGTTATGCCCAACCGGTCCGCCGCCATCAACGTCGAAACCGGTTCGCCTTCGACCATCTGGCTTGCTTCGGTTATTGCTTCGGGCATCGCCAGGTTGTACGGCAACTGAATCACGCGGAAGTGGTGCTGCTCGCCTCCAACCTCGCGCGCGATTTTCACCATCTCCTCAAGCGACAAATAGCCCCGTGCGCTCTCTGGCTGACGATACCCGCTCCACGTTGCAGTCCCGTATAGCGAGATGCGTCCGTCGCCGGAGGCTTCCTCGAGGAACTCGAACGCCAGGCGGATGCGCTTGTTGAATTCATCGCGAGTGACCGACTCGAGCTGGGTCTCGGGGTTGTGAATGTAGTAGACATCGACCGAGTCCACACCAAGGTTGTTCAGACTTCGCGAAAGCTGGTCTTCGAGATAGCGCGGCGTCATGCAATGGCTGCCGCCGACAATGTCTTCAGCCTGGGCGATGCCCTTGTCGATCACATTCTCGACCACCCATCCGCGGGCGTCGCGCGGCGGTTCGCCATCGAACGGGAAGAACCCGCCTTTGGTCGCGATAACAACCTCGTCGCGCGAAGCAGCTTTCGATTCGAACACTTGATGAAGCGTTGCGCCAATCGCCCTCTCGCTTCGCTGGAAGCGATAGTTGACCGCCGAATCGATAACGTTGCAGCCCAGCTCGATCGCCCGGCGAATCGCTTCCTGGTACATTTTGTCGGTCGCGTCGTCCCAGTGGCCGAGGTACGTGCCCAGGCCGATCGAAGACATTGCAATACCGTGTTGCACGCGGAAATGTTCCGGTGCTGCGACGCCGTTCATGCGTTCGGAGTAGCGTTTCGTTCCTTGTGCCGTCGCGCCCTTAGAGTTCATTTGCTCTTCCCTTCATTGAGCTGGGAGATGATAACCGAGCGGCCGGCTGGAGTCGAATGGATGCGAGGTTTGGCAGTCGCGTCTCTAGCCAATCATAGTCTTCGCCTTCTCGACGATCTTCTTCTCGCTATCAAAAGCCATCATCTCGATCGCTTCGTCAATTTCAACCCAGCGCGCGTCGTTCACTTCGTCGTCGTGAGCGGTCACGTCGCCCGACTCGTAGCGAAGCAAATAGAAATAGACGAATTTGTGAAAACGAACGCGATCGGCTCTGCTGTAGTACCAGTATTCGGTTTTGTCGATCAGGCCCAGCAGTTCGGTATTGACGCCGGCCTCTTCGCGGACTTCACGCCGAGCCGCCGTTTCGGTCGATTCGCCTTTGTCGATGATCCCCTTCGGCAATTGCCAGCGGTCGTCTTCGCCGACCGAGATCAGCGCAACCTGAACGCGTCCTTCGAAGCTGCGAAAGGCGACTCCGCCTGCGGAGATCTGAAGTTTTGTTGGGACCTTGGGCACTAGCGAAACTGTTAAAGGCGATGGGCAGAGCCTCGCCACGAAATGTTATGGAAGGTTCCTCGCTTTCTCTCCGTGAGCGACTCCTTCCTGCGAAAGCAAAGCATATCTTCAATCTAATTGAGCGCAGCTTCACCTGCGTGCCCAATAATTATGCCTTCGACGGAAAGCGACGCCGCCCCGTCATTCCGCAACCACCCCGGAAGCCGCGTCCAACACCTTCGGCAGCGTTTTTCGCCAGGCCGATTCGACTTCCGTGACCGTTCGATCGACCACCCTCGTGGCGTTGGCTTCAATCACAAGCCGCTCGCCGCCCGTCCTGCCGATCACCGCGGCCGCCACCCCTTGTTCTTCGGCGAGCGCGATTATTTGCTCCACATTGGTTTGAACAGCCGACAACACGATTCGAGAGGGCGACTCGGAAAACAACAACGCCGCAGCCGAGAGATCGCTCTCGAGGTTTACCCGGCACCCGATAGCCTCATGCCGGTAGCTCGAAAAACAACTCTCGGCGAGCGCAACGCTCAAACCGCCGTCCGAACAGTCGTGCGCGGACTCGATGAGCCCCGCTTGAATCGCCTGCAAACAAGCTTCCTGCGCGCGGCGTTCGAGATCGAGGTCGAGCTTCGGCACGCGTCCTTCGCTTCTTCCTCGTGTCGCAAGCGCGTACTCGCTGGCGCCCAGGTCGTCGCGCGTCTCGCCTAACAGAATGACTGCGCGGCCTTCTGACTTGAACCACTGGGTTGTGACGTGCCGCGAGTCTTCGATGACGCCCACCATTCCAATCACTGGAGTTGGATCAATGCCGCTGCCGTCGGTCTCGTTGTAGAAGCTCACGTTTCCTCCGGTGACCGGCGTATTGAAAACCGCGCAGGCTTCGGCCATTCCATCGATCACCTCGCTGAACTGCCACATCACCTCAGGCCGCTCGGGAGAAGCGAAGTTCAAACAGTTAGTCAAGGCAAGCGAACGCGCTCCGCTCACTGCGAGGTTACGGCAGGCTTCGGCGACTACCAGCTTCGCGCCTTCGCGTGGGTCGATCGCGCAATAACGCGAGTTCGAATCGAGTGTCATCGCCAACAACCGGCGCTTCTCCTTGATACGAATCACCGCCGCGTCCGAACCCGGCAACACGACCGTGTTTGTTCGCACCATATGATCGTACTGGCGATAGACCCACTCCTTGGCCGCGACAGTAGGCGAGGCAATGATGCGCATGAACGTGCTGTCCAAGTCTTCAGCAGAACCCTCGAACTGCGCGACTTCGACCGGAGGGGGCGCCTCGGGTCTCTTGATCGGTCTGGTGTAGACGGGCGCCGCCTCGGTCAGCGCTGAGTTAGGAATGTCGGCAACGGTCTTGCCGCCTTTCTTTACTTGCAGCCTTCCGCCCGCGACTACGCGGCCGATCACAACCGCGTCGAGCTCCCACTTCTTGAAGATGTCCACAACTTCGCGTTCGCGGCCGGCGGCGGCGACGATCAGCATGCGCTCCTGCGATTCCGACAGCATCATCTCGTAGGCCGTCATGCCCGTCTCGCGTTGAGGCACCAGATCAAGCTCCAGCTCGACGCCGGTTCCGGCGCGCCCGCCCATCTCGCAAGACGAGCTGGTAAGTCCGGCCGCGCCCATGTCCTGAATCCCGACGATCGCTCCGGCGCGCATGGCTTCAAGACAAGCTTCGAGAAGCAACTTCTCGAGAAAGGGATCGCCCACTTGAACGGTCGGACGTTTGGACTGAGCCTCTTCGCCGAACTCTTCGGATGCCATCGTCGCGCCATGAATGCCGTCGCGGCCGGTCTTGGCTCCAACGTAAATCACCGGATTGCCGACGCCCGCCGCGCGGCCGTAAAAGATCTGATCGGCGCGCATTATGCCGAGCGTGAAAGCATTCACAAGCGGATTGCGCGAGTAGCATTCGCCGAAACGCACCTCGCCTCCGATGGTCGGCACTCCAAACGCGTTGCCGTAGTCGCCTATGCCTTTAACGACTCCGGCGACGATCGCACGGTTGCGCGCGACGATTGCCTTGTCCTCTTCCGACGCATCAGCGCTCGCGGTAAGCGGCCCAAAGTGCAGCGAGTTCATCGCCGCGATCGGGCGCGCGCCCATGGTGAACACGTCACGCAAAATGCCGCCGACGCCTGTCGCCGCCCCCTGATAAGGCTCGATGAACGACGGATGATTGTGCGACTCAATCTTGAAAGCAGCAGCCAGCCCCCCGCCGATATCGACCACTCCAGCGTTCTCGCCCGGACCTTGAAGCACGCAGCCGCCCCGGGTCGGAAGCCTGCGAAGGTGAACGCGAGAAGACTTGTACGAGCAGTGCTCTGACCACATCACCGAGAAGATGCCGAGTTCGGTGAACGTCGGCTTGCGGCCAAGCAGCACAATGATTCGATCGTACTCTTGTTGATTGAGGCCGTGGCTTCGAACAAGTTGAGGAGTGATTGCGGGTTCATTCATAGTGACTTTTCTAAAGACAAGGCGAGAAATGACTGACGGGTATGCTAGCGCGCCGGCCGAGGGTTTTCAAGACACATTGAAAAACTCGACGCGAACCTTGATAATCCTCGCTCAATGCCGGCCCGCCAGATGGTCTAATACGCGCAAATGACAAGAACTCATCCCGATAGAAAACACACCTTAACCGGGGACTTCAGGTTTCACGCCAGCTTTCACTCGCAATTGCTTCCGCACGACCGCGACGTGATCGTGTACCTTCCGCCTGGCTACAAGAGAACGAGGATAAAGCGCTATCCTGTGCTCTACCTGCACGACGGGCAGAACCTGTTCGACGGGGCTACCTCGTTTATACCTGGACGCGAGTGGCAGGTGGACGAAACTGCCGAGCGGCTCATCAAATCCAACGAAATCGAACCGCTGATCATCGTCGGCGTACATAACACCGGAATCGATCGCGTAGACGAATACACTCCCACGCCCGACGATCGGATAAAGAAGGGCGGAAGGGCGGATCTTTATGGTCGAATGATAGTTGAGGAGTTGAAGCCGTTCATCGACTCGACCTATCGTACGCTCGCAGACCGCAAGAACACCGGGCTCGGAGGCTCGTCACTCGGAGGGCTCGTATCGCTTTACCTCGGTCTGAAGCACTCGGACGTGTTCAGCAAACTTGCGATCATCTCGCCGTCCGCATGGTGGGATGATCGCATGATCATTCGCGAGGTCGAAGCGCTCGAGTCGAAACCGAAGCTTCGAATCTGGCTGGACATCGGCACCGCGGAAGGCGAGGCGATCCGGGCCTTGCCCCTGCTTCGAGACGCCCTTCTCGATAAAGGATGGAAGCTTGGAGAAGATCTCAAGTACTTCGAAGCCCCGGACGCGGTTCACACCGAGGATGCCTGGGCCGAGCGAGTGGACCCGGTCCTGCGTTTCCTGTTTCCGAAGACTAACAAGAAGCGCCGTTGGCTAGGAAGCTTTCGCTAATTCCGCAAGCGTGTCAGCCAGAGAGTAGAAAATAATCCGCCCGTCGTTGCTGCCCAGCAAGGCTTCGCTCGCCCGCTCGGGGTGAGGCATCAACCCCAACACGTTACGCTCGCGGTTGCAAATGCCGGCGATGTTTTCAATTGAGCCGTTGGGGTTCGAAGCGTCATCCAGCACTCCGTCTTCCCGGCTATACCTGAAGACGATGCGGTTCTCGAGTTGGAGCTCGCGGAGCGTCTCCGGGTCGCAGAAATAGTTGCCGTCACCGTGAGCGATCGGAACCGACAGCACCTGGCCGCGCTGGCAACGATTGGTGAACGGCGTGTCCACAGCTTCGACCCGCATGTTCACGTGTTCACAGATGAACTTGAGATTCTTGTTTCGAAGCAACGCGCCGGGGAGCAACCCCGCTTCGCAGAGAATCTGAAACCCGTTGCAGATTCCCATCACCAGGCCGCCTCGCGAAGCGAACTCCCTTACCGCGCCCATCACCGGGCTGAACCGCGCGATCGCGCCGGTCCTCAGGTAGTCGCCGTATGAAAACCCGCCTGGCAATATTATCGCATCGCAGTCGCCGATCGAACTCTGGCGGTGCCAGATAAAGTCGACCGGCTGGCCAATGACTTTGCTGATGACGTGATAAGTGTCGTGGTCGCAGTTCGAACCGGGGAACATCACTACACCGAATTTCATGCGTGTCCGATCCTTTCGTGGGAAGCGGCGTCATGCCGTTCGGGGCCTGCGTAAGCAGCATTATTGCACGATCAGGATTCGGAATCTAGTTCTACGCGATACTCTTCGATGACCGGGTTGCTTAAAACATCGTGAGCCATTCGCTCGATCGTTGCACGCGCCGTCTCGGCTGAGATGCCGGCGCTGAGAGTGACTTCGAAGAACTTGCCCTGTCGGACGTCTTCGATACCGCTATACCCGATGGTCTCGACCGCATGGTGAATGGCCTTGCCCTGAGGGTCGAGCACGGATGGTTTGAGCGTGACGTAGATTCTGGCTTTCATAAGTCCGTAGTCAGTAGTCCGTGGTCAGTAGCGCTTAGCTCGTAGCCCGTACTCACTGGCCACCGTCCACTGACCACCAAACCGACCCCTATCCTCCAAACACTCTTTCGAAAATATTATCGACGTTTCGAAGCTGCTTTCTTACATCGAACAAGGAGTCCAGTTCTTCGCCGGATAGACGCTCTGTGACGCTCTGAGTCCTCATCACGAGCTCGCGGAAGTTGGCGCCTTCATCCCATACTCGCATTGCCAAAGGTTGCACGATCGCGTACGCGTCTTCTCTTGTTACTCCCTTGCGAGTCAACTCCAGCAGCAACTGGCCGCTAGCAGTCACTCCACCCAACGAGTCAAGGTTTGCGCGCATTCGAGCCGGATAGACTACCAGGCCATCGATCAACCAGGTGGTCTTCGTTATCAAGTAATCGGCGAGTATGCACGAGTCGGGCAGAATAACCCGCTCGACCGACGAGTGCGAGATGTCACGCTCGTGCCACAATGCGACGTTCTCGAAAGCGGCGTGCGCGTTTGCGCGCACGATGCGAGCCAGCCCGCAAATCTGCTCCGAAGTGACCGGGTTGCGCTTGTGCGGCATCGCCGACGAACCTTTTTGTCCAGCGGAGAACGGCTCCTCGGCTTCACGAACCTCGGTGCGCTGAAGATGGCGAACTTCGAGCGCAATCTTCTCAAGCGACGAAGCGATGATCGCAAGCGTCGAAAGAAACTCGGCGTGGCGGTCGCGCTGAATCACCTGGGTCGAGATGGGCGCGGGCTTAAGGGCGAGCTTCGCGCAGACGCGTTCTTCGACTTCCGGATCGAGATGTGCGAACGTTCCGACCGCGCCGGATATCTTGCCGTAGCTGATCACCTCGCGCGCGCGCCGCACCCGGTCCTTGTTGCGCTCGTTCTCGGCGTAGTACAGCGCGAGCACAAGTCCAAACGTCGTTGGCTCCGCATGCACGCCGTGAGTGCGCCCAATCATCGCCGTGTGTTGGTGCTCGATCGCGCGCCGGCGCAGAACGTACGCGAGTCGATCGAGATCTTCGAGCAAGAGCGTTGCGGCGTCGCGCATCAGCAGGCCGCTGGCCGTATCGACAACATCCGACGAAGTCAGCCCGTAGTGAACGAAGCGCGACTCGAGCCCGATGGTTTCGGCTAACGCAGTGGTGAACGCGATCACATCGTGCCGCGTGGTTCTCTCGATTTCATTGATACGCTCGACTGTGAAGCTGGCTTTCTTCTTGATGATCTCGACCGTATCGGAGGGAATCGTACCCATCGCGGCGTGGACTTCACAGACGGCTATTTC